>CAZSCC010000436.1:0-26506 GCA_964604905.1 uncultured Planctomycetales bacterium | reverse complement strand
TTCGGTGAACCTAGCCTTGATGATCTCCTCCTTGCAGAAGTCGCTGAACTTCCTGCCGCGCTCCTCGAGGTCGGACGTGAGGGTGGCGCGGGCGGCCAGGCGGGTGGAGGAGAAGAGGATGGCCATGGCGATCAAGACGATCGCCACCAGGATGACCGAGGCGATCAGGACCTCGAGCAGGGAGACGCCGGCGTTCTTTCTCAGGTTCATGGGGAGAACAGGTTTCTCATGAGGTAGGAGCGCGCGCCTTGAGTGCCCTTCCAGCGGATGGTGATGGTGATCTCGAAGAGGTTGGGATTGGTGGCATCGATGGCGACCGAGCCCAGCCCCCGGCCCGTTCCGGTCGGGGCGTTGAGGCCGACGACGGTGAAGGCGGCTCCGTTGTAGGTGGCGTAGATCTCCCCGAAAGTGCGGGCCTTGATCTCCTCGATCTTGGCGGAGGCGGCCTCCTTGGCGATCTCCTGCTCGCGCATGTTCTCCTTGGAGGAGGCGGTCTGGACGATCATGCTGAGCGCGGCGAAAAGGGCGATTGCGATCACCGCGAGAGCGATCATCACCTCGAGGAGGCTGAAGCCTCTGCGGCGGCGCGACAGGCGGGAGACGATCATTAGTTATTCGACTCGCTCTGCGTGATTGTATAACATAAATTATGTGCTGTCAAGAAACATTTGCGCTGCGGGGTGGGGCGCCGCACCAGCGGACCGCTTTCAGCGGGGTCATGAGCTGGGATGAGCAACTGGCCTGCCAATGCATTTCTTGAGGCGGCGGGGCTTCGCTCGTTCGAAATTGTGGGGTTCCGTTCATAATTGAGGCCCTCCTCAACCACCTATACCCCTTATATCGTAACGGAAGCGGTTCTCCTTTGCAATCTCGTCAAAAATTGAATACTATTCTTTGGTATTCTCCGGAGCCTGGGGTACCGCGGCGTTCCAAAGCGGGAGGATTCCGATGGTCCTTCTCATCCTCGCCCTGCAGATCCTGATCTCCCACCCCTTCGTTCGAAGCGTTCAGGACGCCGACTGGGTCGAGAGCCGCTTCCACCGTGTCCATCTCAGGAACGGGAACTTCATCGACGGACAGCTGGTGAGGGACGTGCCCAAAGAGGTCGTCCTCAGGCTGAAGTCCGGCGAGATGGCGGTCCGACGTGACCTGATCGACCGGGTCGAGATCATCAAGATGCGGAGCATCAACGAGCGGCCCGTGGTCAAGGAGCCCCCCAAGCGGATCGAGGCGATTCCAGACGCCCCCCCGCCCCCGCCCCTCACGACTCCAGCCGAGATTCGCGCCAGGATAGACGCCATTCTCATGAAGTACAAATTGGTGAAGGGGGAGGAGAAGGGGCTGCCCCCCGTCGATGAGTTCGCGAAGATGGGGGAGGAAGCCGCTGTCTATCTGGCCACCCGGCTGCCCGAAATGGACGGATCCCTGCAGCAGCCCGTCGCCATCGCCCTCTCCACGCTGAAATCGCCCAGGGCGATCGCCGTCCTCGAGGCTTATACCGGCCATCAGAATGCCATCGTCCGGATCCTGGCGGCGACCTCTCTCGGGTTGATGGGCGAGGCCGAAAAGCTGCGGTATCTGCGCCCGTTCCTCAAGGACCCGGATGCCGGCGTGCGCAAGACGGTGCTGGGCCTGCTCAGTTCCGTGGAGGCGCCCGACTGGTTCGAGCCGATAGGGGAACTGTGCATCGACGCGGACAAGGATGTCCGCACCCACGCGCTCTCGATCGCAGGGCGGCTTTCGAAGAAACACGACAAGAAGGAGGAGTTCACCCGCCTGCTGGTGAGCAGCTTGAACCGGGCTCCCGGCGGGCCCAGGGCCGACATCGCGGCGACGCTCGGGGGCATGGGGGTCAAGGAGAACTGGACCGTCCTGGCGCCGCTGCTCCGGGACAGCGAGGCGGTCGTGAGGGCGGCCGCCGCCCTGGCGCTCTCGAACCTGAGCGCCCCTGAATCGGGCCCCGACCTGGTGTCCCAGCTTCCCGTGGAACGCGACCGCTGGACCCGCATCTACCTGGCGACGGCCGTTCAAAGACTCAAGCTTGCCAAGGCCATCGAGCCTCTCATCGACTGGCTCTCCGATCCCGAAGAGGACATCAAGAAGCTCGCCGGGGCCACGTTGCAGGGAATCACGGGACAATCCCTTGGGATCGACCGTGAAAAGTGGAGCGCCTGGTTCGAGAGCAGCAAGTCGAAATAGCTCGCGATCGGCGGTTCCCATTTTCAATGCGTCTTCTTTGCATTTCCCGCTGATCCTCTGCAAACCCGGGTACGGAAGGGGGAGCGAAGCAGGCCTGCTGCGAAGGGAGATTCAGGATGCGCCGTCGCGACTCGGGAGTCTCGCTGATCGAGCTGATCGTCGCGATCGCCGTCATGGCCATCGCCCTCTTCGGCATGATCTCCGTCATCAGTTTCACCACCCGGAGCAACATGGCCACCCGGGAGAACATGCTCGCCATGCGCGCCGCGGAGAAGCAAGTCGAAGAGATGGGAAACACGACCTTTGCCCAGATCTTCTCCACCTACTCCACGGGAACCCTCAATACGTTCGACGTGACCGGCCTCGTCCCCAGCGCCGCCGGAGTCAAAGTGGGAAAGATCAAGTTCGCCGCCGACGTGAGCAACCAGCTCCTGGAGGACCTCAGCGGCGCCCTCATGAACAACGTCGACAGCGGCGGTACCCTCGTCAACTTCGACCTCGACGGGAACGGGACCCTCGACAGCTCAGGCAACAAAGCCGGGGACTACAGGATCCTCCCGGTCGTGGTCGAACTCAACTGGAAAGGGGTCCAGGGAACCCGCCAGTTGAGCTACAAGCACATCTTTCTCAAGAAATAGGGGTCATCATGAAGAAGAGGCGGCAGGCGGGACTCACGCTGATCGAGATCACCATCGCCTCGGTCATCATGGCCGCCCTTTTCGCGATCGCCATGGTGCTCCTCACCCGCTCCTCCTCGCACGTGGAGTCGGAGCAGGTCAATCTGAACCTGGAAATGCAGGCCCGGGAGGTCGTCAACCAGATCGCCCTGGACCTTCGCCAGAGCCGGCTGGACATGCTCTCCCAGGGGGCCTCGGGGCTTGCGATTGCCCCCCTGACCTCGGCCAACGACACGACCACCTATCCCGACCTCTGGTGCAGGACCCCGGGGAAGACCTCCGATCTGACCTCGACCGCGTATCTGACGGCCCATAAGCTCAATCCGGATGGCCTCTGGACCCGGCGGGTCCGCTACGTCTTGAGCGCCGAGCCGGGGGAGAGCAACACCGACAGCGTCGATAACGACCGAGACGGCCTGGTGGACGAGAGCGTGATCAAGAAGACGGAGTTCGTCCTCAACGCCACGGGAGGTGTCGTCTCCTCGAGCACGAGCACGATATGCCACTTCGTCCAGAAGAACGGGCTCAGCTTCCGGGTCCCGTTCATCAACCAAGGGAAGGTGGAGATCACCCTGACCCTCGAGAGGATGGATCCGAGCTTCAAAGGCAGGAAGATCAGCAAGACGGTCCAGAGCACGATTGATTTGAGGAACTAGAAATATGAAGAGGAACACGTCCGAGCGAGGCAGCGCCCTCCTGCTCGTGGTCGTCGTCACGGTGATCCTGGTCGGGATCAGCGGGGCCTACATGTCCTTCTCGTACATCAACACGCGGAAGACCGAGAAGGACGTCTCCGCGGTCCAGGCGCTCTTCATCGCGGAAGGCGCCGCGTCCGTCTACATCCATACCCTCAACTGGCCGATGCCGGCGCTCGCCGCGGGCGCCACGCCTCCGCGCCCCGTGGCCATCGACACGCCCAGGAAGATCGCCGGCGGGACGTACAAGGTCCCCGCCGCCCACCTCGTCGAGTTCGGGTACAACGGCGTGAATGACGACGGCGCCAGCTTCAACGGCGTCGCCATCGACGACGACTACGAGAAGAACTTCGTCAAGTTCCAGGTGGAAGGCACGTACATGGGCGTCACCCGCAAGGTCGAGATCCTCCTGAGCCGCGCCGCCGGGGGCGTCTTCTGGAACGCCGTCTTCGCGGGGAACAGTTCGGGCGAGGCCTATACGCTGGGGATCACCGGCTCCGGCGGCGTCTTCGACCGGATCGTCGGGGACATGTATTCGGGGGGCGACGTCGCCATCACCGGGACGGCCCAGTTGGTGGGCGAGTCCGGCTCGGGCAACAACAAAGTTACCTTCGCCGGGGGCAACTCGTCGGACGTGACCGGCCCGGAGTACGTGCGGGACAATCAGGACCCCCTGTCCATCCTCCGCAATGTCTCGGGCCAGACCACCTGGGAGGAGAATGCCTTCGCGCTCCGGAACGACTCCGACCGCCGCGGCTCCGACGGCGTGGCCTTTTTCGACGTCGCCTACGATCTCACTGCGGCCGCGGGCCGGGGCGCGGCGAGCGGGACGTGGGGAAGCAACAGCACCGCCACGCAGATCACCAACAGCAGCGAATCCTCCCACATCTTCCGGATGAACCCCACCATGGACAACAGCACGACCGCCAACCGCACCCTGGGCTACGAGTACAGCCCTTCGGCCAAGAACGACTACTACATCGAGGACCCCACCGCTTCCGGGTACAACACCCGGACGATGAGCAACGCCATCAACGGGGATACCTCGGCCACCGCCGTGAATCTGTCGGACAACGGGAACAACGCGGTCTACTTCATCGACGGGAACATGCGGGTCAGCGCCCAGGCCGCCAAGACCTACCAGTTCGTGAAGCCCTCGGGGATGGGCGATCTCAAGATGATCATGGTCGTGAAGGGGAACGTGAGCTTCACCGACAACCTGGTGTATCCCACCTGGCAGAGTCCGAACGACGCACTGGCCATCATCGCCGTGAAGGATCCCCAGTATCCCAACGTCCGCGCGGCCGACTTTAGCGGGGCCACGACCTCGCTGCTGACGAGCGCCTCCGGGATGACGGTCGCCGCCTGGCTGGCCGATTACAATGCCCGGGCTACGTCCGCGCGGGCGTCCGGGAAGAACATCACGGACATCGACCTGTCGACCCTGGCGGGCCAGGAGCGCGCCGCGCAGGAGTACAACAAGTCCTACGGGAGCGGGAACGTCTTCTTCGGCGACCCGGGCAGCGGGACGGTCGAGCACTTCGAGTCGTACATGTACGCGGAGAACAACTTCTACGCCACCAACCTGAACTCCAGCACGTTGTCGGGCGGCACCCAGAAGGTCGAGATCTTCGGGAACATGACGGCCGGCAACCAGGTGAAGATCGTGCGCGACACGTCGACCGGCTATATCCCGCTCAACGTCACGCTCGACACCTTGATCAAGACCTCCCCGGACAAGGCGCCTCCGGCCCTCCCCCAGACCCCCGGGAAAGGGACCGGCGAATGGATCATCGCGTCCTGGAAGCAGGTCCCGTAGCGGATCCTCGAGATCAACAAGGGGCCCCCTTCCGCGAGGAAGGGGGCCCTTTTCGTTTCCGCGGCTATAATCCAGCTGAACCATGGCCGAACAGGACACCCGGATCCAGGCGGGAGAGAGCCGGTTCCCGCCCACCGCGTGGAGCCTGCTTTCCCGCCTCCGCGACCCGCGCGACCCGCGCGTCCAGGAATACCTCAACCGCATGATCGAGACCTACTGGCGGCCGGTCTACAAGTTCGTCCGGATCGCGTGGAAGCGCTCGAACGAGGACGCGAAGGACCTGACGCAGGAGTTCTTCGTCCACCTGCTGGAGGGGGACCTCCTCGCGCGGGCGGACCCCGAGCGGGGCAACTTCCGGAAGCTCCTCATGGCCGCGCTCCGCAACTTCCTCTCGAACGAGGCGCGCGCGGACAAGGCGGAGAAGCGGGGCGGAGGGCGGACGATCGTTTCCCTGGACGGCGACGCCGGCGACTCGTGGGCCTCCGATCCCGTCGACCCGCAGGCCGCGTTCGAGGCCCAGTGGGCCCGCGAGATCCTCGAGCGCTCGATCGCGCTCCTCGCCGAACGGTGCCGGCCTGAGGTCTACGCCGCCTTCCGCCGCTTCCACCTCGAGGAGGCCTCGGTGAAGCAGATCGCCGCCGAGACGCGCGCCACGGAGGCGCAGGTGGGCCACCATCTGCAGGACGCCCGCGCCATCCTCCGCCGCCTCGTGACCGACGAGATCCGCCGCTACGTGCAGGACGAGACGGAGATCGCCCGCGAGCTCGAGGCGCTCTTCCGGGGGTGGCGATGAGCCTGGATGCCAAGTCCTTCAAGGGGCTCTCGCGATTCCTCGCGCCCTCGGCGGGGGGGCCGCTCGCCGACCGGGCGCTGTCGGAGAGCCTGATCTCCCCCGAGCAGCTCCACGAATGCGTGGACGAGCAGGACCGCTCGGGCCGGCCGTTGGATGAGATCCTGGTCGAGCGCGGCTATCTCAAGGCGGAGCAGGTGACGCGGCTCCGCCAGCCGGCGCTCCCTCCCGAGGTCGCGCAGGCGTCGGAGGACCCGCGGCGCCATCTGGGCCACTACGTCCTCGTCTCCCTCCTGGGCGTGGGGGGCATGGCCGAGGTCTGGAAGGCCTGGGACCGCTCGCTGGGACGCTGGGTGGCGGTGAAGTATCTCAAGGAAGACGTCGGCCATCCCACGCAGCGGATCGAGCGGGAAGGGCGCATGGCGGGGAGCCTCTCCCACCCGGGGATCATCACGATCTTCGAGCGCGGGCAGCACGAGGGGCGCCCCTATCTGGTCATGCCGTTCGTCGACGGGAGTCCGCCCCGCTCGCCGCTGCCTCCTCGGGAGGCGGCGCGGCTGGCCTGCGAGGTGGCGGTGGCGCTGGTCCACGCGCACGAGATGGGCGTCATCCACCGGGACGTGAAGCCGGCGAACATCCTGGTCGAGGCGGGCGGTCGGGTCGTGCTGGCCGATTTCGGCCTGGCCATCGCGGGCGGCTCGGCGACGTCGCTCTGGGCGATGTCGGGCACGCCCGAATACGCGAGCCCCGAGCAGGTGCGGGGCGACGTCCTGGACGCGCGGACGGACATCTACTCGCTGGGGGCCACGCTCTACCACCTGCTCATGGGGCGGCCCCCCTTCACGGGTCACGACGTGGACGAGATCGGGGCCCAGGTGCTGCGGGCCGATCCGCCGCCCCTGCGGGGAGTCCCCGGGCCCTTGGCGGCCGCGGTCGGGCGGGCGATGGCCCGGGAGCGGGAGCGCCGGTACGCGACCATGGGGGAGTTCGCCGGCGACCTCCGCCGGTTCGTCGAGCGGTCGAAGGGGGGCCTGCTGCGCTCCCGAGGGGGGGCGATCGGGGCGGCCGTCCTGGCGGGGCTCCTGTCGTGGGGGCTGACGTACTGGGCCCTGACACGCAGCACTCCGGAAGATCCCCGGCTGGCGGTCCTGACGCCGCTCAGCGAGGCGCGGAGCCGGCTCATCCGGGCGGAGCGGTTGCGCCTCCGGTTCGACGCGAGCCCCGAGCAGATCGTGAGTCTCGCCTCGGGTGCGCTCACGCTTTTCGACTATGCCCGGAAGCTCGCGGGGGGAAGTCTGCCGGAAGCCTCCGTGGGGATCGCCCGTGCGTACGAACTCATGGGTTACGAGGGACGCGCCGAGGAGGAGTACCGGACCGCGCACCCGCACGCCGATGCCCGGGTCGGGCTGGCGCGCCTCTACCTCGGGCGTCACCTGGAGGGGCGGACGGACCGCGACTGGCGGGGGATGGCCAAGGCCGAGATCGATCCCCTGCGCGCCCCCGGCGGCGAGGATCGGGTCGACGTGCTCTGGAATTTCGCGGCGGGCCGCTTGCAGGAGGCGCTGGACCGGAGCGTCCGCGCGGCCGAGAGCGAACCCGCGGACGGGGTGCTCCACCTCGTGGTGGGGGCGGCGGCGGTCGAGTTGGGCCGCTGGGATCCGGCCGTGGCGTCGCTGGACCGCGTCCTCCGCCTGCGTCGAGACGATCCCGTTGCCCTTTACTACAAAGGGGTCGCCCTCGAAGGAAAGGGGAATAAGCTCGGCGCCCGCGCGGCCTTCCAGGCGGCCCTGGTTTCAGCTCCCCCCACGTCGCCCCTCCGTTCCCAGGCGGAAACGCGCCTCGCCCGCCTTTCCCCCTGACGACCCCAACGAAACGCAGCGTCTGTTTCGTTGGGGACACAACGAAACGGACGGTTTCTTTCGTTGGGGATGCAACGAAACAGACGGTCTATTTCGTTGCGGCGCGCTCGTGGGCGAGGAGATCCGCAAGGGTCTGGCGGATAGGGATTTGGGCGCGCCAGCCAGTGGCGGCGCGGAATTTGGCGGGGTTGCCGGTCAGGAGGGAGGGGGGACCTTCTTGAGCCCGGAGCCGAAGAGGGACCTTCGCCAGCGAGATGAGGATCCGGGTGATCTCGCCGATCGAGACCGGCTGGCCGGTAGAGACGTTGTAGACCTCCCCCGCCCGACCCTTCTCCGCAGCCAGAAGGTAGGCCCTCACCATGTCGCGCACGTCGAAGAAGTCCCGGCGGGGAGCCAGCGCCCCTACTTCAATCACCGACGGCTGCAGCCCCGCCTCGGCCCGCGCCACCTGACGGGCGATCGAGGGGCAGACGTAGGCGTCAGTCTGACCGGGGCCCGTATGGTTGAACGGGCGGAGGATCACCACCTCGCGGCCGGCCGCCAGCGCGAGCGCCTCGCCGCAGAGTTTGCTGGCCGAATAGGGGCTTTCGGGACGGAGGGGGTCGGACTCGACACAGGGACGGTCGGAATGGCCGTAGACCTGGCACGAGCTGGCCAGCACGAACCGGTCGGCGCGCGTCTCGCGGACCAGCCGCGCCGTCCCCCGCGCGTTCGCCTGGAATGCGTCCCACGCCGCGGTGAGCGAGGCCGCGGGGTTGGCGAACCCCGCCAGGTGGAAGACGACGTCGACCCGGGCCCGGCGGAGGGGCACGGTCCCGAGGTCTCCCACGATGTCGGCCGGAGGAGTGCGGTCGAGCGTCGTCACCCCCCAGCCGGCGCCGCGGAGCGCCGCCACCAGGTGGCGCCCCACGAACCCCGACGCGCCGGTGACGAGCGCCTTCATCCCAGGCGCTTCAGGTCGGCGTCGACCATCATCCGCACCAGTTCGGGGAAGCCGACCTCGGGCCGCCAGCCGAGCTTCCGGCGCGCCTTGGCGGGGTTCCCGCAGAGCGTGTTGACCTCGGCGGGGCGGAAGAACTCGCGGTCGACCACCACGTACTTCTTCCAGTCGAGCCCCACGTGGTCGAACGCGATCTCGCAGAACTCGCGGACCGAGTGGCCCTCGCCGGTCGAGACGACGTAATCGTCCGGCGCCTTCTGCTGGAGCATCAGCCACATCGCCCGCACGTAGTCGCCGGCGAAGCCCCAGTCGCGCTTGGCGCTCAGGTTGCCCAGCCGGACCTCCTTCTGGAGGCCCTTCTTGATCGACGCGACCGCGTGCGAGATCTTCCGCGTGACGAACTCCTTGCCGCGCCGCGGGCTTTCGTGGTTGAAGAGGATGCCCGAGCAGGCGAAGAGGTCGTAGGACTCGCGATAGTTGACGGTGATCCAGTGGCCGTAGACCTTGGCGACGCCGTACGGGCTGCGCGGATAGAACGGCGTCCGCTCGGTCTGGGGCACCTCCTGCACCTTTCCGAACATCTCGCTCGACGAGGCCTGGTAGAACCGGATCTTACGGTCGACCAGCCGGATCGCCTCGAGCATCCGGGTCACGCCCATCGCGGTGAACTCGCCCGTCAGGACCGGCTGGACCCAGGAGGTCGGGACGAACGACTGGGCCGCGAGGTTGTAGACCTCGTGCGGCCGCGCCTGCTTGATGAGGTCGATGATCGACAGTTGGTCGAGGAGGTCCGCCTGGCGGAGTTCGATCTTCGTGCGCAGGTGGCCGATACGCTCGAAATTCTCGGTGGACGAGCGCCGGACCATTCCGGTGACGCGGTACCCCTTGGAGAGCAGGAATTCAGCGAGGTAGGAGCCGTCCTGTCCGGTGACGCCGGTGATGAGGGCCCTTTTCATGGGGAGATAGGGTGAAAATGGAGATAGGGAGATCAGACGAGAGCCGAATTCGGGGGAATCCCCAGGACGCCAGTCCGCCGACCCATCACGTCGTCCCCCTCAGCACCTGATTTCCTCACGCGAAGTAGGCCTTGCCCGACTTGTAGACGACGCCGGGGAGAAAGAGCGCGGCGTCCTCCATCTCCTCGGCCCCCTGGATGGAGACCGTGGCCTTCAGCTTGGGATTCGGGAAATTCTCCAGAAGGTATCGCTTGGCGGCCTCGGCGTCCGACTCGATCACGTGGAAGTTCTGGCAGAACTTCTTCCCGTCGTTGGCCCAGACGAGGATGTTCCACTTCTTCATGGTGCTCAACAGTTTACACGCGATCATGGAAAACGTCTAGCCTTCGGCGACTTCATGTTGCACGGGCGTTGCACATTTCTTGCTGAGTCCCTCGGTTTTACCTCTCAAGTGCTCCGGTTTGACGTGCGTGTAGTGCTGGATCATGGATGCGGTCTTGTGCCCCGTGATCGCCATCAGCTCCGCGTCCGGGATAGTCCTGTCGCCCGTCCTCATGCGGGTGATGAACGTATGCCGGGTGCAATGGAACGTCGTTGCCGGGATTTTAACCGCAATTGCTACGCGCTTGAAGGCATTCCCGATGGTGTTCGCGCTACGAGGCGATTCTAGGGCCGCATTCCAGAATACCCACTCTACGGGCCTCCCGTCCTTGATGGCGCGGTCCAGGGTGGCAAGGGCCGCTTCGATCTCGGCGTTGAGGGGGACGTGCCGGGACTCGCCGTTCTTGCTGTCGGGGATGAAGATGAACCCGTCCTTGACGTTCCCCCAAGTCATGGCCGCGATCTCGCTCTCCCGCATCCCCCCGTAGAGCCCTACCACGATGGCGGGCTTGAGCCAGGAGGGGGCCGCGTCGAGCAGCTTCTTTTCCTCGCCGGGGGTGATGACGTGCTTCTCCTCCGGGGTGTACTCCGGCCGGTCCACGCACCGGGCGTAGTTCTTCTGGATCAGGTCGCGCTTGTAGGCCATCTCGAGGATAGCCCCGAGGCGCGCGCGCCGGTTCAGGAGTTCCCCCTTGCCCGGCGCTCTACCCTGTATCGTCGTCTCCTTCTCGGCCTTCCTGAAGTACGCTTCGATGGTATCGGCCTTGATGGAGGGGAGGGTCATGGGCCCGAAGTAGTCCTTGAGCCGGTCACAGAGGCGCTCGTAGCTCTTGTAGGTGCTCTCCCGGACGGTGGCCTCCATGGAGGGTAGATACACCTCGTCGGTGAACTTCCCGAACGTGGGGGGTTGCATGGCTTCTTGGGTGATCCCCAGGGCCTTCCCCTTCTCGATCTTGGTGAGGATGGAGGCTTCTATACCCTGCGCTTCCTTCTTGGTGAGGGCATCGGTCTTGACTTGCTTCCTGCGCCCGTGCTCGTCGCGGTAATCCACGATCCAAGCGGGCTGTCCCTTGGCGTTGAGGATCTCGGGGCGCTGTCTGACGCTCATGACTTGGCTCCTTTCTTGGGTTTCCCAGGAAGCCCCCGCTCCGAGAAGCCTTGGGGCTTGTAAGGGATGTATCCTTCGAGGGCGAGACGGACAAACCCCCCGAGGGTCCGGTGCTCTGCTTTGGCCTGAATTGCCAAGTAGGTGTAAAGCCCCGGGGACATCCGGACCAGGATCGACTTTGAAAGATCGCCCTTGCCGCTCATACCATTCTCCTTTCCTATGATCGTAACGTTAGATATCTTACGTTACGTTAGGCTCCGCGTCAAGGGAATTCGTATTTAGAACACCCCCACAGCCTTAGCGGTGATGGCGAGGGATTTGTTGTCGTCGGACTTTAAGGTAGGCAATGTTTTCCTACCTTTCTTCCCAGCTCCTTCCGATAGTCTCTGCCTCCCCTTCGCCTCCTCCCGCTCGAGGGGCTCGTCAGGCTGGGAAAGGTTACTTAAAGTTTTAGTAACCTTTTTATTGCCGCGCCCAGTTTCTTTGCCGGATGATACAAGCCTCCCCTTCGCCAGCTCTTGCTCAAGGGGCCCTAGTACCCGATGGAAACACTTCCCCTTGCACCTCGGGCACGTCCCGTGCATCGAGCCGAATTCGTGGACGCCGCCGACGCAGTAGACGTAGATCCTACTCTCCATCGGCGGCTGATCCTTTATGGACTTCATCATCCTGGAAAAGCTCGGTTGCTTCAGTTTGCTCATTCGCTCTTACTCGATGGGTTCTAGTACCACATGGCCCTACACCTTCCGCACCGCCATGCGGGAAGCGGCACCGTGAACCCCGCGCCGGGGCCGGGAATGAGCCAGTCATGGAATACCCGCATGTGGCCGGTGATCGCCCTGCACCTCGAGCACCGCATCCGGGTGAGCCGGACTACCCGCCTGGCGCGCTCGTTCCGCTGGGTGACGGCGGGGTGAAAGAAGATCGTCATGCGCGCACCGCCAAGTCGAGTTCCTGCTCGACCAGCAGCATGACGGCCACATGGGTAAGGAACTCAGGCGGGACGGTGCGAAGTCTCAACCAATGGCGAGACTGAAGGGAAGCGCGTTCACTCGACACCTCGAAGCGGACGGTGCCGCTCTCTTCCAGGACGGCCCTGCACTTGGCGGGGAAGGGCTTCGCGATGATGCCGGACCATACAACGGCGCTTGCCATGTGTCCTCTCCCTTCAAAGCCCGTGAAGCCTCCCCGCCCCCGGGGGATACCGTTGTCACTCGAAGATGTGAAGCGTCAAGCGACAGGGGCGGAGAGACTTCTCGGGCTCGGTTGGGGTGCTCGACGCTTCACGGGAGCATCATACCACGCAAGCGACATAATGCGACATTCCACAACACTAGGTAGGCGGTCCGCGACAATCCGTAGGCCCTTCACGTCTCGGAGGAGCGCCCAGCCTCGTTCCTCGCTATCCTGTCGGGGTGGCGAAGGACAACATCGGGAAGCGCATCCGGGAATCGCGCCTCGCCCGTGGACTGTCGGTCGCAGAGCTGGCGAAGGCCGCGAAGATCAACCGGGCTTCGCTCTACCGCATCGAAGCCGGGGCCGTGCCGCACGCCGCCACGCTCCGCAAACTCGCCCGCGTGCTGGCGAAGTCTAAGAAGCTGCCGAAATTCTGATTGCCAAAGATCGCCGACTAGTTGATCCTGCCTTTGAACGCCCGGCCCAATCCGTAGATCACGCGCTCAGCGTGCTTCTTGAACTGTTCGCCGCCCTTCGAGTAGATCTCCTTCCGATCGTGCCTCCTAGTCTCGAAAGGGTTTCTTCCCGAACCGATACAGGGCCATCATTTCTTGAAAGCGCGTGGGCGCGTCGGGTTCCCGGTCCACCTCGAAAGGATCTCTCACATTCACGCCCAGCCGTTCGGCTTCCTCGGGCGAAAGCCCTCCCGCCAGGGCGTGGGGGTTGTGACGCTCGAGGGGGAGCCCGCTCATGGGGTCCACGGTCGGGGGCTCTCGCTTGGGCGCGCTCATGCGGGTGCGGATCGTCTCGCCGTCCATGCTAGTACAGCCCCGTATGGTCGATCTCTTCCTTGGCGAGGGCTTGGAGGACGATGGACACGCTCGGCTTCGCCGCCGCTTTGCTGGTGAACAGCCAAGCCGCTCGGCGCACGATGTAAGTAACGTCCTCCACTCGGAGGTAGTCCCCTGCTCGTGGGAGGACGTCCAGCTCGACTTCCTTCGAGTAGTCGCCCTCCCGCTTTCCCTTGGAAACAAAAACCAGTTCGACTTTCATGGGGTGCTCCTTTCAAAAGAAGAAATTAAAGTCCCATTGCCTGACGCCATTCTGAATGAGGGCTGGGGTCCGGCACGTCGTCGGGCCAGCGTCCGGTTTCGTCTATGGCGGGGTGCATTCCAAAATCGGCCAGGCGTGCGCGGTCGAGCGCCGCATGCCTCCCGCTCTCCGATGCCTCCACGTACTCGCCCCTCGTGCGCGGCCCGTACCGCACGCAGATGCCCGCGTAGGCCGCCGCGTCCACCTGATCGTCGAATTCCCCCACGGGAAAATGGAGGAGTTCGCTTTCGTAGTCCACCAGCCACGGCGCATTCGCCCGGTGATAGACTTTTCCGTTTTCGTACAAGATCGACACGGGAACGGCGCGCTGAGACTTGTCCTGCGAGAACAAGTTGTTGATGCCCCGGTCTTTCAGCCGCTCGTTCAGGTTCAGGAACGGGAACCGGCTCTTTTGTCCTTCCTGAATGAGCCCCTGTCCCGATGCCTTGTCCTCCACGAATGCGTAGGCGATCCCGGGATGCTTCGCCCGCATTTGGAGCGTGAATCCGTATTGACTGGGCACGGGAATCCTGAGCCGCACCACGTCCAGGATCAGCATGTCGTTCTCGGGGGTGATCCCGAACGTCATGCAGACGGTGTAATCGTTCTCCTGCCCCAGCTTGATGGCTGTGTCGAACGTCTGCCCCAGCGTGAGATTCCCAATCCCGTAGCGCCGCTCCGTCTTGTCTTCCAGCGTTAGGAAGAAGTAACCTCCCTCCTCCCGGAAGTACCTGAAGTGCTCGCGCGAGAACATACCGCCGCTATCGGGTTGCGGGTCCTGCTGCTGTTGGGAGCTGTAGGTGTAGGCGTTCGTCTCGAGCTTGATCTGATCCTGCGCGGACTTCGGGAACCTCTCGGGCCAAAGGAGTTCTCCCGCTTCCTTGCGCGGGTCCTTCCAGCCAAGCGGGGATGAGAACGTGCGCGTCGGGACGTACTCGGCGGGGAGACAAAGGTACGTCCAGCCGGTTTCGGCGATCAGCTTGCCGATCAAGTCGGCCTCGTGGACACGCTGGCCGATGATGATCCGCGCCCCGGTCGTCTTACTGTTCAAGCGCGAGGACATGGTGCCGCTCCACCAACGGAGCGCCTGCTCCCTGTTCGCTTCTGAGTAGGCGTCGTCGAGCGCGTGCGCGTCGTCCACGATCAGGGTATCCGCACCCTCGCCCGTTCCCCCGCCCACGGAGGAAGCGATCCGGTAGCCGGTGCTCGTCAAGTCGAATCGGTGCTTGGTGCTTTGATCGGGCTTCAACTGCACGTGCGGCCAACGTTCCCGATACCACGGGCTCGTGATGATGTCCCGGCATTTGATCGAGTCCCTGATGGCGAGGGACTCCGCGTAGCTCGAGAAAAGGAACCTATGCGCCGGGTCTGTAGCCCAGGTGAACGCGGGGAGCATGACGGAGACGGCGGTCGACTTCATGCACCTCGGCGGGACTGAGATGAGGAGATCCCGTATCTCCCGCCTCATGACGGCTTCCAGGTGCGATGCGATGGCGTCGATATGCCAGCCAGGGACGAACGTGGTCCCCGGCTCAACGATTGGCCAAGCCGCCCGGATGAACTTCCCCAGGCTCGTTTCGAGGGATGACCTTTCCATCCGCCTCGATAGTTCGCCCAGGAGTAAAGGCAATTCCCCGCTGCCCGATGGCGTCGGCAAGCTGGGGGTTTTCTCCTGCGAGTTCGGCGATCCGCTGGGCGAGTTCGTCATTCGTGAGTTCCTTCACCTCTGCCGCCACGTCAACATTTACTTGCATCTGCATGGGCCTGCCGTGCCGCCGTTCGATGAGGAAGAAGGCGATCTCGTCCTTCTTCTCCGGCTTCGTCCGCTTGTCCCTGAACCGCTGGGCGAGCCACTCGTAAGCCGTCTCCACGTCCTCGCCGAAAAGACGGTCGAGCATCCTGCCGATGCCTTTCCGCCTGCCGCCGGGATTGAGAGACATTCCCGGCAGGAGACGGCCATTCGGCGCGCGCGGAGGGATAGGGACGGGATTGATTTCGCTCATCAGAATTTCTTCACTCTTTTAAGTCCGAGCCGGAGGGCGAAGCACACACCTCGACCCCCGGCCCGGCTGAGGTTGGCCAGGAATGGAAATAACCTGGCCAAGGGAGATCTACTCATTTGCTGAGGGGTCCTCCTGCAACGGCGTCCGCCAGAACTGCGTCGGCTCCGTCTTGGGGTCTGACGAGTGGTTCCGCGAGGCGAACTCGTAGTCGTAATGCTGGTTCTCGACCTTGAGAAAACGCTCATAAGCTGCGCGCTGCCCCGCCGTGAACTTCAGAAGCGCGGGGGGCGCTTTCAAACCCCAACAGCCCGGAGGGTATGCTCTCGGCCTGAATTTGAAAACATCTCTCGAGTACACGGTGCCGGGAGGACTCACACAAACCCATCCGAAGCACGCAAGCGGCAAGTCATCTGGGCGGAGCTTCCCCTGATCGGACTTCGAGATCCGTCCGAGTTCAACTGAGGTCGCGAGCCTCAGTCTTGCAAGGAGCCCGTGCTGGGCGGGGTCGCTAGGCTGATACAGCCGGTCGGCGAGGAGGGCGCGGGCCATCGGCGCTTCATTCTCGCGGTCCAAATTTTGGACTTGCTGGAAGTCCATTCCCCGCGCGCGCGGATGGGCCACCTCGAGCGTGCTGGCGTCGGCGGCGGAAAACGAGTATCGGATGTACTCATGCCCAACGAGGGAAATGAGCCGCGTGAAGTCGGCACGCTTGAGCAAGGAGACGCGCCCGATGGATGACGTCAACGGCGAGCCGACGGTCAAGCCTTCCTCTCCGTCGGTTCCCAGCTTTGCCGAGAGCGCGCCAGGTTCGGGCGGGTACCAAGTGTAAGATGCGAGGGGGATGGAGCCGAGAATGACTTCTTGCGAAATGACGCTGTTGAGGCTCCCCGCCCAACAGACGAGCTCGCCGCCTTCCTCGTCGAGCCGCTGGTCGAGCCATGCCGGGAGCGCGTACTTCGGGCATTCGCCCGGCTTCGGGGTGCTCGTCGGAATGAGCCGGAGCCCGTCCCAGCCTTCGAGGGAGGGGTGCGTGATTCGCGAGGGGTCCTTCGCCGTGATTGCTTCGCTGTGCATGGGTTGCTCCTAAACAATAGGGACCGGGGGATTCGCCGGAGGAACACCCCCCGGGTTTTGTGCTTGTGCCTGTTGTGGGTGGATCGCTAGACGCGCCTGTTCCATCAACTGCCGTGCAATCTCGATGTCGGCGGGATTTTGTGTCAGGCGCGCATACTCTGCGCCCCTTTCGGCCATGCTTAATTTCTGTTCCCGCTCGCGCCGCTGCTGTTCGCCACGAGATGCCCATTTCAACAGAGCGGATTGTGCGCGCTCCTCAGCCTGTGCGACGAGTGCCGTTTTTTCGTGCGGCGCGAGCCCGTCGAGTCCGGCGTCCTTTGCGATCCAGGCCACATCGCTCAAGTCCAGCTCGGTTTTTCCGTAACTGCTTTCGTAGTGCGTCCCGCGTCGGGCGACCAACCGCTCGGCGAGCATCGAAGTCGCCCGATCCCACGCCGCGTTCCGCGAGGTGCGGGGGTCGCTGTGGGTCAGACGGCGCGCGTAGGCTTCCAAATCTTTTTCAAACATTTTGCGATCCTCCGAAAACTTGCCGTGCCGAAACGCCGGTTGCCGATATCGAAAACGCAAGGCCGCTGCATTCCTTCAAATGCTCGACGTGGTGCTCGGGGATGATGCCCAACTCGAATACCCACTGCATGGTTGCCCTGCACTTCTCGCACTTGGAGCCGCTCTCCTCCATCATGAGTGCCAACGCATTGTTTAGGGTCCAATGCATCTCGCCCGCCTTCGCGATCCAGCTTTCGCGGAGCATCGGGGATTGCCCGCCGGTGAATGCGAACCTGCTCATGGCTTGCCCCCGCGCTGAAGGGGCGAGACGAGCCACACGCCGTGTTTCGCCTCAACCCACACCCGGTCGCCGACTTCCAACGGTGGATCGACGGAGTACCACGCCGCCAGCGCCGCTGGGCTGAAGAGGAAAAATCTCCTCGGGCCGAATTCGGTTTCGAGGTCGATCAGCTGTTGGTTCCCCCTGAACGTATGCCGCGTGATTCTCCCGGTGAGACGGGAACGTGAGCCGGTTTTCGATGGACCCCAGACGCGAACCACCACTTCTGTCATGGCTGCGCCCTCTCGGCCAAGGGCTTGAGATCGTCTTGAAGATGATCGTGGACTGTCAGCGTCCTGTCCTCGTGGTGAGGGCCCCTTGGGCCCGGCTGATCGCGGTCCCGCTTGGCGTCCTCCCGGCGAAGTTCGTCCGCGAGAATCTGTAGGTATCCGGACTCGAGAGGGGCGAGGACAAAAAGTCTGTGACGGCCTTTCTCGGCCAGAATCAAAACCGGAAATTTCGGCTCTCTCTGGTCCCGGCCCCCGATCTTCATCTCCTTCCGCGCGGCCTCTTCAACTTTGTGGAACAGCGTCACCCACGAATGCACCTTGCGATACTTGGTTTCAATGAAGCAGGAGCTTGAAAGAGAATCCGACGCCGTAACCCCGCCGTTCGATCCCGAGAGCGGGGCGCGCTTCGCCCCAAACTTCGCGGCGGCTCTCTGTTCGGCGCGCTTCCAGCTTTTCATGGCCACGTCTCCCAACAGCCGCCCGCCGCGCGTCGTCTCGGTGCGCGTTTTGGCTTGATCTCAAACCGCGTGCGGCATTTCTCGAAATGGGACGCGAAGCGGGCGACGAGCCAGGATGGCCAGCCTCGACCGGATAGCTTGCGCCCGCACATAGGACAATCGAGGGGGGTGTGGTTAGCCATTGCTCCCCGGCTCGTCTTGCTTCACGGCCACCCCACGCCACCAGCGCGAGGACCCGTCCCGATCCGACTGATAGCCCCGGTTCGCAAGGGCCGTTCCGAAAGCCTTCTGCGACATGGGCTCTCCGCCTTCGATGCGCTTATGCCATGCAACGTAGGAGTTGTAGATTCCGCTTGGCGTGACTCTGACTTGCGGAGCGACGATACAACACTCGGCGATGAAGTTAGCCAGCACGTCCATTTCGGCTTGGTACTCCTGCACGGCGGCCAGGACTTCCGGCGGATCGGCAAGCCCGATCTTCTGCCATTCAAGACAACCTTCGACGAGCCACGCCAAAATGCCCTTGCGCTCCGCTTTCAGCTTCTCGCCGAGTTCCGTGTCGCGCTCGTCCTTGGGAATGGTCACGGTGAAGGGAACCAGCCGGATGCGCCGCCATATCGCGGTGTCGGTGCCTTCGATGGTCGGTTTATAGTTCGCGGCCAAGTAAATCTTGTGGGTCGGGTTGAAGGACCAGAAGTCCTCGCGCATCCGGCGCGCCGTGAGCGGATCGCGGCCGGTCAGCTTCTTGACCATGACTTCGGCCAGCTTGCGCCCCTGCTCGACTTCGATGGTCGTCACGATGCGGCGGCCCCAGAGGTCGGCGACTTCGGTAGGGTGCGCCTCGTTCTTCTTTGCGAGCAGGAGTTCCGGCGCGCATTCGTGCGAGTAGTCCGGCCCGACGGTATCGCGGATCGCGTTGAGTACCGTCGTCTTTCCGTTCGCTCCGGTCCCGTACATGAAGAAGAGGGCGTCCTCCTTCACGCTCGCGCAAAGTCCGTAGCCCATGATCCTCTTGAAGTAGGCGATCATCGCCGGGTTCGGCATGATCCGGGCGAGGGACGCCTCCCAGGTCGGGGCCTTCGCGGCGGGGTCGTAGTGGGTGGGGCAGAGCTTGGTTAGGAAGTCATCCCGCTCGTGCGGACGGAGTTCGTTCGTCCGTAGATCCAAAGTCCCGTTCGGGCAGTTGAGCGCCCACGGGTCGATGTCCAATTCGGCGGGAGTGGTTTCAAGTTCACATCGGGAGAGTTTTATCATCGCCTCGAGCCGTCCGACATGCAGGGACTTCATGGCGTGATCCGCCAGGAGTCCGCGCTCGTTCTCGGAGGTCTTGGCCTCGTCGAAGATGCCGCGCGCCGTCTCCTTCGCGGCCCGTAGGAGTCGGCCGTCTGCTTCCCGGTTCCAGCGCCGCTTATCCCAGCCTAGCCATTTGTTCCAACCGTAGACGAATCGGAAGTCGCCCCCGCTCTTCTCGACAAGGCGCTTGGCATTCCCCGAGTCGGTGTACTTCTCCCGATCAAGGTCTTGATCCGGTAGTTCAGGGTCGGAGGACGGCTTGACTTCGGTCGACGCCAGGGCGAGGAGATCATCGACGTCCCAGCCGTCCCGCGCGAAGTAGTCGTCAAGCCCCGTTTTCACCCCGCCTGCGGCGGAAGGGAGATACACAACGAAGACTTCCGCCTTACGGGATTCGAGGAATACTTTCAGGCGGAGGAGGGCCTTCCGTACTTGCGGCTTGGTCGCCACGTCGGAGTCAAAGACGATGTAGGTCTTTCGATGGTTGAGGGCGATAGATTCCCACCCCGCAAGCGCCGTTAGTCCACCAAGGCTATTCTTACCCCTCCACGCGTCGACGCCGAGTAGGCCGACCGTGCAGAGTCCTCGAGCCGATGCCGCGTCGGCTTTCTTGATGCCCTCGGTGATGACTAACACTCTTTCCGGGTCGGCGAGGTGTTCGCGCATGGACGGGTGAACGTCGAGGACCACGCCCGACCCCTTGGGCATTTCATACTTGATGGGCTTCCCCAACTTGACGCGCGGGGTGTTCGGTCGGGCTTGGTAGTTCTCGATCGCCCCTGCGACGTTCCATAGCGGGATGAGGAGCGCGGGAATCCGACTCTGAGTCTTTCCAAAGCCGAGCAGTTCCAACTCGGCGCGCTTGGTGATGCTCCGGTAGCCCCGGGCGGAAATGATCTCTTCCGAGATGCCTGAGCCTTCCGTGAGCTGCTTCCGGTGGACGTCGACCAGGGCGTAGTCCATCGCGGTCGTCATAGGGAAGCCCCTTCCGGCGTGACGGGCTCGCGAGTCTCGGGAACGGGTTGCGGCTTCGCGTTCTTCGACCGGAGCGCGGTAAGGAGCAGTTGAAGGTCGACGATGAGGGCCCGGTCCCCGACTCTATGTAGGGCTTCGCGTGGGAACGTGCCGGTCTTGAAGCGCGCGAGGATCGCCTCGGGAGTCAGTCCAAGCCATTCGGCCAGTATCCCGACGCTGCAAACGGGGGCGAAGCCGAAGACGCTGGGGTCGAGGAAGAACTTCTTCACAGCCCGGCCCCCCCTTCAGGAGGGGGAGTGAAGTCTAGCGGGGGTTGGTCGTCGCTACCTGGAGGGTCGTCCCCCGAGGCTTGAGCGACGGCACACGAGGAGGAGCGGGTCTTTGAGCCGTGAGCCCGCGCGGACCCCTTGGGAATGGTCGCATATTTGAGGGCCACGGCGCGGATAGCGGCCTGACGGGCTGCGGCCATCCGGTTCATCCGGATGCGCCGGTCCAAGACGAACCGTTTGAATTCCCTTTGCTTCTCGCGGATGAACTCGGAAGTAGGCCCCCAGTCGGCGGCCTTGGCCTGACGGTGGAACTTGAGGTAGTCAAGGACGGCCTGATCCGGGTGGATGCCGCGCTCTACCCCGGCCTCGAACATCCACAAGAGACCGGCGTCTACCTCCGCGTCATGACCGGCTGAGGTCAGCTTGTCGATCCACATCTGGCACCGCGCCTCAGCCGCTTCCAAGGTCATGGCCCGATCAACGGTCTGGGAGTCCCCAAACCGAAGGCGCTCGGCTTCGTTCATGCGGGTGCTCATTTGGCCACCTCTTCCGGCTTTTGCATCAGGGAAACCGCATCCATCAGGAGCGCCCGTGAGAAAGAGGAAAGACCCCCGCCATACTTCGCCGCCAACTCCTCAAGCGTCCGCTTGAAGTCCTCCGGCACCCGGAAGGCGATGAACGCCGTGCGGCCCTTCGGTTTCTTCTTCTTCATGCTATTATGATAACGTTGATCACATTAGAAAGTTTCCCACATTCGGAAAAAAGGTAGAGGATCGTCACTTGTGGAAATCCTCGCCGGGAGCGAGAAGGCGAAGGGGACGGTTCTTAAAGGCCGGGACTCTATCGGCGGTACCCGAAGGGAACCCCCGAAGGCGGGGTGGAGAGCGCCAAAAGGAGCGGCCGTCTACGGGTTTGTGACGCATGTGACGCGACTACCCTATCACAGCCTTATGCGCGCGCGCGCGGGAGTCGATAACTACAACACGTCACAACGCGTCACAAAGTCTAGCGTTGTAGCCTCAGAGGACGGAAAACCGA
Organism: uncultured Planctomycetales bacterium; assembly: GCA_964604905.1. Classification (GTDB taxonomy): domain Bacteria; phylum Planctomycetota; class MHYJ01; order MHYJ01; family JACPRB01; genus JACQFK01. The sequence goes on along the minus strand of CAZSCC010000436.1, from coordinate 4,648 downwards.
AGGAAAGGGCCTCCCGGCGTGTTGCACCGGCGTTGCACTTCCGTTGCGCGGCGGGTGGGAGGCAAGGCCATGGAGAGGCGCGAGGCAAATAAAAACCCCCAACGCGCGAAACGTTGAGGGTTATTTTGCCCTACGTTGCCCTACATCGGCCTAAGACGTTCTGGCAGAACTTCTTCCCGTCGTTGGCCCAGACGAGGATGTTCCACTTCTTCACGGGATCACGCAGGTGCCCATCCGGAAGATTATACACGCCCGTCAAGGTTCGGGGAACGGTATGGCGGAGAGGGAGGGATTCGAACCCTCGGTACCCTTGCGAGTACACACGCTTTCCAAGCGTGCCCGTTCGACCGCTCCGGCACCTCTCCGAAATCCGAAAACGCGAGCCGGGATTCTATCAATAGACAGTCCTCCTGTCACGGGCTAGCATGACCCCATGCCGCTGCCGCGGTTCCGCCACGCCCTCAAGGTGGTCCCCTTCCAGCACGAGGGGAAGGACGTCTTCCTCGTCCAGGACCAGGCGGAGAACCTCTTCGACTCTTCGGTCATCCTCCCGCCCATCGCCTTCATCGTGGCGACCCTACTCGACGGGAAGCGCGACGCGGAGCAGGTCCGCCGGGCGCTTCTCGAGCAGTTCCCCGAGGCCCAGGTCACGATCGAGGAGATCGAGGGCGTCGTGCGGGACCTGGACGAGTACTGCCTCCTCGAGTCCGACCGCGCGGCGGCGCGGCGCCGGGAAATCCAGGAGACCTGGGCCAGGTCCTCCTTGCGGGCGGCCAAGTTCGTGACGGGGACTTCGGGTGAGGTGAAGGGGGAGATCGACGGCTATTACGAGGCCCAGGCCGGCGCGGGCAAACCCGGGGGGCGCAAGGACGCCCCGCTCGCCGGAATCCTCGCCCCCCACATCGACTTCCGCCGCGGCGGCACCTGCTACACCCACGCCTACCGGGAACTCGCCGAGCGGAGCGACGCGGAGGTCTACGTCATCCTCGGCGTCGCGCACCTCTCGCCGCCCAATCCGTTCGTCGTGACCGGCAAGAGCTACGGGACCCCGCTGGGACCGGTCGAGACGGACCGGGAGGTCGTCGCCTTCCTCGAGAAGCGGGTGGGGAGGCGGATCTACGACTTCGAGTCGCTGCACGGCTCGGAGCACTCGGTCGAATTCCAGGCGGTCTTCCTGCGCCACGCCCGGCCCGAGGCGGCGTTCACGGTGGTGCCCATCCTCGCCAGCTCGTTCACCCAGTGGTGCGGCGACGCGAGCCCTTCGACGGCGGGCGAGATCGAGGAGTTCCTCGGCGCGCTCGCCGAGTCGGTGAAGGGCCGCAAGGTCTGCTTCGTCGCGGGCGTCGACTTTGCCCACGTCGGGCCCGTCTTCGGCGACGACGTGAAGGTCGACCCGAAGCTGGTCGAGTGGATGATGTCGGGCGACACGCGGAGCCTGCAGACGATCGTCGAGGGGAACCCCGAGGCCTTCTGGAACTCGATCATGTCCGACGGCGACCGCCGCCACGTCTGCGGCTCGTCGGCGACCTACGCGACCCTGCGGCTCCTGGGCGACGCGGACGGCAAGGTCCACAAGTACGGCTTCGCGCCCGATCCGGCGGGGGGCCTCGTCAGCTTCGCCAGCATGAGCTTCCAGGCGCGGTCGCGCATCGCGCTTCCCTGATGACCCGGCATCCGGGCCGTCCGGTCATCCCATGATGACCGGGCGGCCGGGATGCCGGGTGATCACCAAGCGGGGACGAACCGCAATGCCCGACACGTCGAGATGGTGGGCGCGAGAGGAATCGAACCTCCGTAGTCGAATCTTTGCAGAGACTGAAGGGAGGTCTCAACCGGATTACTTGAGTTCGGGACCGCTTCCGCGCACCGCGCTCCACACCGCAAGGATAATCGCGTCCTCTTCGAGAGTCTTGTAGTAGACGTGATACCGGCTCGATCGCAGCAGGATTCTGCGGATCTCGGGAACGGTTGGGTGCGGATACCGCCGCCCTGCTTGGGGTGCACCGGCGAGGAGGACGAAGGCGGCGGAAAGCTCTTCCGAAAAGAGGCCGGGAGAAGCCGGTCGTTCCTTGTGCCACCAGCCATCGATCGTTCGGACTTGCTCCTCTGCTTCGGGAGTGACGACGATCCGCGCCGACATCAATGGTTGCGCAGTTCGCGGATCAGATCATCGGCGGGACGCAGCCGGCCCGCCTTGGCCGAGGCCCACGCCTTGGCGATCGCATCGTCGAGAACCTTGCGCTCCTGGGGCGTGAGGTCGTCGCCTTCGTCATCCAGAACAAGGTCCAGCGTCGTGCCGTCCGGAAGGCTCGTGGGTTGGTCAAGGATCAGGCGTCCATCCTTGACCCTTGCGCGAAGGCTGGTCATGGGTTCAGTATACAGCTCCCTGCAATCTCAGGCAATCCGAAGGCGTTCCGCGGCAATTGGGTTTGGGCATGAACGATAAGCGGTTCGAAACTCTCAAAGGGGTGCAGCCAAGGGTTTGCCCAGCCTCCGGTTCCGATTACGCCGCAAGGGGTTGCCCCCGGTTCTGACGGAGGGAGGATGGTGGGCCCTGGTGGACATATATCGAACCTCTGTAGTCCAGTCCCTCTCGGCCCGGACCGAAACTCTACCACCCCGAAGCCCCTGAAGCAACATTCGGGAGGGGGTAATCCGGCGCCGGGGCTTCCTGATGGAGTTCTGGCGCGGGATTACCTTTCGGTTGGTCCCCCCGGAGGCAGACCCGATCGGGCGGCCTGCACACCAGTCCGGCGGGCCCCGCGCCCGTCACTGTGGCGCGGAGGCGTAACAGTGACGGGCGCGGAGCGGCCCGCCGGAGGCCGTAGAACCTGAGAAAACGGGTGTTTAAGGGAAGGGGCGAACGATGACGCCCCGAATGAAAGCTTTGGTCCCTTATCCCTTTCCCCTTTCCCTTGCTGTACCTGGGGTCGGACGACCCTGCGCGGTGGACACGCGCGGCTCCCCTCGGGGAGCCGAAGCCTTCCCTGCTCCTCCGCGATCAGGACGGCATGTCCCGTTTGAGGCTGGGCTCCCCGCCTGGCCTTGGCACGTACCTCTTCTAGGCCGGGGGAAGACCTCTTCCTGATCTTCCCCGACCGCGGAGGAGGTCCCTTTACAATGGAGTTTCGGGGACGCACGGCCACTCGTGCCGAGTGGCGCGCGATAGGTGGTAATCGGCACGGTGCCGCCCCGCGTTGCGGGGACGTGGCGCTCCCTCGGGAGCCGCGTTCGTTTGACGGCATGTAATTCGCTCAGCTCCGATAGCCCTACGCAACGGAAACGCTCGGGGAGACGGCGTGTTCTCTCGGACGTTCCGTAGGTATACTTTCCAAAGCATGTTCCGACGTTGGCGACTGAAGAAGATCCACGCGAAGTTTCTCGAATCGTGCCGCAATCTCAAGGAAGGCCGGGCGTACTGGGATCAAGCCACCGGATTCAGGAGGTGGCTCCTCGAGGCCATCAGCCCAATTCCGCTCCTCGGTCTCCACGAAGACGGGGAACGTCTCCTCTCCGCGCTCCGGTGGCTGGAGTCAAATTGCCGGGAGCGTTTGCTCGACGAACAGGTTATCCGCGAGTACAACCGGATGGTCTACAACGGCGGGCCTGAACCAGCCGGGCAGTACCGAAAGGGCAAGATCTCCGTTATTGGAAGCACGATTTCTCGGCCTCCCCCTGAAAAGGTCCCGGCGTTTATGAAGCAGCTTGATCTGAAGCTGTCCATAGAGCAGAAGAAGTTTGATGCGCTCAAGCCCGTCGATGAGTCGGCGGTGCTGACCGTCGCGGTCGATCTTTACCAGCGCCTCGGACTGATCCATCCCTTCGCGGACGCCAATGGTCGAGTTGCCCGCCTGGCGATGAACCATCTGCTGCGCCGATATCGACTGGGGTACGTGATACTGCCTCCCTTGAGCGAGGCTACCCTCCTCTGGGATGCGCTCCAAGAGGGTCATGTTGGAAGGCTTGAGCCGCTATTGGACTTTGCAAGGAAGTGTGGCCGCCGTGTGTGACTCTTGGTGCTCCGAGGAGTCCAAGCGAATCTGGTAAGCGTTCACCTCCAAGAGTAGTTCGTTGAGAGAAGTAGTCACTCGCTGGAGCGGAAGAACAGGGTAGTCCCGTCATAGCCCGCGGATGCCAGAAACTTCCCGTCGGAGGTGAAGGCAGCCAGACACCTTCCCTTGGGAATGATGGAATGCGTACGAAGTTCTCTACCAGTTCCAGTGTCCAAGAGGTGGATCTTCCCGTTGCCGCCCACGGCCAAGACCTTTCCATCGGGACTGAAGCTTGGCGTATCGTAGTCTCCCAGGAATCGCTTATCGACTTTAGCTGTGCCGAAGTCCCAGATGAAGACCCCTTCGTGTGCTGCTGAGGCGAGTTGTCTTCCATCCGGAGTGAATGCCAACGAACGTATCCAATAGTCCGGACCGAGGGGATTAGGAGATTGTGTGAAGGTCTGCGCCACATCTCCCTTGGGGAACCTCCAAATCTTGATCATCCCTCGTTTGTTGGCCGAGGCAAGCCTACTCCCATCGTGAGCGAACGCCAAGGCTGCCGGTTCCGTAAACTATAGCCCTGACAATTCCGGAAATTCTTGCCCTGTCCCCAGCCCCGTTCCAGGGGCTCCGCCGCGCAAGACGCGCGGCGGTCG
>CAZSCC010000435.1:0-5265 GCA_964604905.1 uncultured Planctomycetales bacterium | reverse complement strand
CTCTCGATCACCTCGGCGCCCGAGAGGGTGACGAACTTCCCGGCGGTGAGGGTGAGGCCCCGGCCCACGGGCACGAGCACCTGCACGTATCCTTCATGGATGTCGAAGCTGTCGACGCCGCCCGAGCCTCCGGCGGTGATGACGTCCGCGTCCTCGCCGGTGGAGATCTTGATCCTGCCGCCGACGATCGACTTGTCGGTCACGCCCTTGTCGAGCATGAGCTGGGCGTTGTGCAGGTAGAAGGCGTTGGAGTATCGGTCGAAGCCGCGGACTTCCGGCTTGGACGAGGTGCTGTTGCCGGGGACCGCGGCATACGGGGGCGTCAGGCCCATGTTGCCGTTGAGCTTGTTGTCGGGCCTCCCGAAGTTGAACGTGTAGCCCACGTCCACGAAGCCGGAGAGCTTCCAGTCCTTCATCCACTTGTTGAGGTCCTGGAGGACTCCGGGGCTGTCCTCGACGACGGGCTTGTCGTCGGCGATCGAGACGGGCAGGCCGGTCTTGGCGGCGGCGGGGTTCTCACTCTCGAGGGCCGCGACCTTCTTCTTGAGGGTCTCGACTTCCTTCTTCAGATCCGAATCCTGGGCCCACGCGGGCGCGAGCGCCGCAAGAGATACGGCCACGAGGGCCGCGACGGTCTTGACAACCCCTGCCATGAGAAGTCTCCTTTCGCACTCTAGAGGAATTCCGTGCCGGACGGGCAACGGAATAGGCGATTCTACCCTCTCCATGCCAGGGAGAGCAACCCTCATGCCATCCCCATTATGGGCGCAAAGATGCCGTATCTGCTTGTGTCACAGGGGGTTATGATTCAAGATTGCACGGACCCCGCCCCCTGATCCCTACCGCAGGGTAGGATACCCGGCAAAAAGGCACTTCGCTGTACCTTCTCTCCCTACTGCGCTATCCCGGACACAAAACCTCCGTCGGAGTTTTTGTGTCTCGCTTCAGCTTCAGAAGGCCAGGCGGAGGCCCAGGGTGAGGAGGATCGTGCGGGAATCCCGGGAGAGCGTGAACTCCTCAAGGGCCCCCGCGCCCAGCAGCATCGATACCTCCGCCGTGAACGAGAGGTGCGGCGACCAGTCCAGGTCCACGCCCGCATCCAGCTCCGTCCCCAGGTCCTTGCTCCGGCCGCCCACCCCGGGGAAGGGGTCGGGGGCCAGCGGGACCGCGTGCAGGAACCGGAAGATCGCCGCCGTCATCCGCGGCCGCAGCCGCCGTTCCCCCACCTCCAGCCCGAACCCCGCCGAGAGCTGGCCGCTCCAGTAGTTCGAATCAACGTCCAGCCCGAACTCGTTCCCCTCGATGATCCGCGTCGCGTCGTTGTCCTCGTACGAGAGAAACCTGCCCTCCCGATCGTCGTCGCCCCGACGATCCCCGCTCACCCGCACGAACGTCCCCCGCGCCCAGACGTCCCCCGCGTACCGGACGATCGCCCGGACCGCCGAGCCCGATGCGCGGAGATCGTCGCCCGCCGACCCGAACTGCCGGTAGCCCTCGGCCGCGAGCGTGATGGGCGCCAGGTCGAGCGAGAGCGCAGTGCCGACCGTCCAGACCGCCTGCTGCCGCTCCCCTCCCGTGAGGAGCGCGACCACGGCGCCCGCCCGGAGCGCGTCGAAGGTCCGCGTCGCGGCGGCGCCCCACAGCCCTTCGTCCCTCGACGGCGTCCCTCCCTCGAGCATCACCAGCGCGAAGAGCGTGAGGTCTTCGTAGCGTGCCGTCAGCCCCGCGGGGTGCTGCGTGTCGCGCCGCGTCTGCGGGACGGTGTTCGTCCCCGAGGCGGGGAAGGGCGGCACCGTCGAATCGGGAAGCTCGCCCCAGGGCGATTCGGCCCCCGAAGGCGCGAGGAAGAGCGGCGCGTCCGGCCCCACCGGATCCCAGACGAAGTCCTGCGCCCCGACGCGCGCGACGTCGAAGAGTTCCAGCCAGCCCTGCCGGAGCCTGAATCCGAGCGCGGTCGCCTCGCCCAGGCGGTCGTCCTGGAGGCGCGGGTCGGCGCTGTCGAAGTCGAGGACGGGGTTGCCGATCTCGACCGCCGCCCGGAGCGGCCCGCCGTCGACATCGAAGCGGACGGAGATCCGCGGCAGGACGAACGTGTCGCCCTCCCGCAGCGCCCCGCCCCCGGGAATCCATACGGAGGCCTCGTTGAGGACGCGGTCGCGCGACGCCCAGGTCATCCCGACCTCGCCCGAGACCGTGACCTCCTGCGTCGCAGCCGCCAGGGCGAGGACAAGACCGAAGTTCATCTCCCTCTTATCTCCCTATCTCCCGGCGCCTCTGCACGCGGTTCACCCTGCAGTAATGCAAGGGTCCTGATTTCGAGTGTCTGCTCATCTCCAAAAAAATAGGGCCCCGGCCATGGCTGGCCGGGGCCCCGAAACGGTCTTCACAAAGAAGACGTTGCGCGGCGGGACCCTTTTAGAACCTCAGGTCCGCACCGAAAGTGAACAGGCTTGCGTTGTCCTCGGCATCCGGGCTGGCCGAACCGCCCATCGAGGCCTCGAGCACGTCCGAGCCGAAGAGGAAGGCGATCGCGAAATTGAGCGATGCCTGCTTCGTCAGGACCCACTGGGCCTTGAGGTCGACCTCGGTGCCCAGGCCATCCTGGGGCCCGCCGGCAGCGGCGGTAAAGAACACATCTTCAAGCGTCCGAGCGAAGCCGACGATGCCCGACAGCCGGAGGTTGTCCTTGCCGGCGCCGAGCGAGAGGGCCACGCCGCCGCTGAACTTGAACGCCATGTAGTTCGAATCCCAGTCGAACCCGAAATACATGTCCTCGAGGATCATCAGGTCGCTGACGCTCTCGTATCCCATGAACCGGTCGACGCTGTCGTCAGTGGCCAGGGTGTCTCCGTCGCCCGAGAAGTAGGTGAGGTTCGCTCCGAACCAGATGTTGTTGTTCGGGATCGTGTACGTGCCGCCGATCTGGAACGCGCTGCCGCTCGCGTCGTTCTCGCCGGTCGCATTTCGGCCGGCCTCGCCGAACTGGACGTAGAACTCGGCGTACACGTCAAGGTTGCCGTCCATCAGCTTGATGTCGGCGCCGCCGCCGAACGTGTAGACGCTCGTGTGAGCGCCGGGGCCGGTACCCAAGGCGAGGATGGCGCCCACCTTGCTGCCCTTGCCGATCTGGTCCAGGGCGTACCAGAAGTCGACGGCGTAGAGCGCCTCGTCCTGCGAAGCCGAGCCGCCCTCGATCACGGCCATGAGCGCGACGAACTCCAGCGTGATCTGCTGATTGGTCCAGCCGAGCCAGAAGCCCACGGGCTCCATCTCTTCCGGAAAGCCCGCACGGGCGGCCAAGGAGCCGGCGCCGTCCTGGACCGTGCCGGAGTTCCGGAGGGCGCTCTGGGAATGGCGCGGGTCAAAGGCCATCGAGCTGCCCTTGCCGCGGACGTCGAACGACCAGTCAGGGAGGCCGACGCCCAGCTTCAGGCCCTGCGTCAGGAAATCGCTGATCACAACGCGCGCCTCGCGGAGCTGGATGTCTTCTGCGGTGGAATTGCCCCATTTATTGATGAAGCCGCCGTCGACGCGCTTCGTGCCGAACTCGATGACCGCCGCGACCTTGTCGTTCAGGTCGATATCCATTCGAATCGCCAAGTGGCCTTCGAAGGTGCTCTCGGCATCGGCGTCGGCCGGAGTTCCGGGGGGCGGGGGTGGGGGGGTGCCGCCCGGATTGTTCTTGACGCCCGAGAAACTGTCCGTGAATGCGGTGATCTCGCTACTCCGCCACACATAATCGAGCACCACGGCGCCGGAGACGGACGCCTTCAGCGTGTCCTTCATCTCCTTGTTCGTCATGATGGGCTTCTCCTGCGCCGCGGCGCTCAGCGCCAGCGCGAGGACGAAGGCCGGGACCGTAGCAATGGTGAACTTCCTCATCTAAACCCTCCCTAATCTGTCAACCTAACCGAGTAACCGTGTCGCTGTTTACTGAGTTATCTTTCGTGGGCTAGAACTGCCCCGGGGAGACTGGCTATAAACGCCGCCGGGTTCCGTTGCCCGGTATTGCGCCGGGAGGTCATTCGCGCCCTCACGGGGCGGCCCTGACACGGACCGTACAGCGCCTCTGTTGTGCAACCCCTCCCCTGAGCCCTTTCAGGCTCGACTGCGGATGCCCCTCACCTCCTCCCTCCAAATGTTCCCGGCAAGTATACGAATTCCTTATCTCGTGTCAAGGACTTTCTTCGCCCTCCGGAGGTCCTCCGGGGTCGTCACTTTGAAGTTAGCGCTGTGGGAGGGGACGATCACCACTTTCCCCCCCGCCCGCTCGACCAGCTGGACATCGTCGGTCGCGTCCGCGGAACCGTTCACCCGGTAAGCATTGAGCAGCACCGCCCGCCGGAACCCCTGGGGGGTCTGCGCCAGCCACACCCGCGCCCGGTCGGGCGTCTCGACCACCCGGCCGCGAGCGTCGGCGATCTTGACCGTATCCACCGCGGGGGCCGCGAGCACCGCCGCGCCGGCCTTCGCCGCCGCCGTCGCGACATCCCGCACGGCCTCCCGGGTCACGAGCGGCCGCGCCGCGTCGTGCACCAGCACGATCGGCGCCGTCGTCGCCTGGAGCCCCTCGAAGACCGAGTCCTGCCGCCGCGCCCCTCCGGCCACCATCGTCGTCACGCGCCGGCGGATCAGCTCCTTCCCGTGCGCCTTCCGGATCCGTTCGATCCACTCGCCGGGCAGGACGAGCACGATCTCGCGCACGAACGGGCAGCCCGAGAAGGTCCGGACCGAGTGGAGGAAGAGGGGCAGGCCCGCCACGGGGACCAGCGCTTTCGGAAGCGCGTACCCGAGCCGACGCCCCTCGCCCGCGGCCGCCAAGATGATGCTGGTGGGTGGAACCGCCATCGCGGCCATATAATAGGTACTCCCGGCCCTTGACAAGCCTTTTTCGGTTCCAGTATCCTTCGGCTCCCGACATGAAGATCAAATTCTGGGGCGTCCGCGGATCGATCCCCTGTCCGGGGCAGGACACCGCCAAGTTCGGCGGGAACACCTCCTGCCTCCAGGTGCTGGGCGGCGAGGAGATCGTGGTCCTCGACGCCGGGACCGGCATCCGCGAGCTCGGCCAGCAGATCACGGCGGCGAAGAAGCCGGTGCGCGTCCACATGCTCCTCACCCACACCCACTGGGACCACATCCAGGGCTTCCCGTTCTTCAGCCCGATCTACTTCCCGGGGAACGAGCTCTTCATCTACGGCCCTCGGGCGCTCGAGAAGTCGCTCGAGGAGGCCCTGATGTTCCAGATGCAGTACAGCTATTTCC
>CAZSCC010000434.1:0-30550 GCA_964604905.1 uncultured Planctomycetales bacterium | reverse complement strand
CTCCGAGACCTGGCGCGCCACGCCGGGCGTGCGGTCGCCCTTCTTGACGCAGCGCGTCTCGAAGAGGATCCCCAGGACCTGCGCCCCCAAGTGTCCGCGCCGCACGCGCCGCTGGAGGAGCGCGATCAGGAGGTCCTCGTCCCAGCGGTGGAGCGAGAGCAGTTCCTGCAGCGTGCGCGGAGGGATCCCCGCCTCGATCGCCATGGGCTTGACCGATTTCCGGGGAAGGCCGCCCAGCTGGCCGCGGACGTACGTCGCGATCAGGCGGCGGGTCGGCGCCACGGCGCAGCCGGCGAAGCACTCGAGGAACTGGTCGAGCGCCGGGCCCAGACGATGGAGCTGGTCCTTATCCAAGGCTACCCCTCCGTGCCCCGCCCGGCGGGAAAGATACGGACCGGTAGCTTCCGACAGCATCCTCCCGCATGTCTGGTGGTTTCAGCAAGTCCCCTGCCAAACCGGGCGCCGGGGCGGGCGGGGCCTTCGCCCGCTGGAGGAGGGCCAACACGTAAGCCCCCGCCAGACTCAGGCAGAAGAAGCCCGCGCTCGTGCTCCCCGTCCCTTGCTTGAGCACGCCCAGCAGGATCGGCAACAGGAAGCCCGCCGCCCCGCCCGCCGCCCCGATCACCCCCGTGGCGACCCCGATGTCCTTCGGAAAACTCTGCGGCACGAGCTGGAACACCGCCCCGTTCCCCGCTCCCAGGCAGGCCATGACCGTGAACAGCAGGGCCACCCCGACCGCCAGCGGCGGCTGGAGGGCCACGCCCGCCAGCGCGAACGAGGCCCCCACGCAGAGGGCGGCGAGGATCCGGTATCCCCCCAGGCGATCCGCCAGGAATCCCCCCACCGGACGCATGAAGCTCCCCGCGAAGACGCACGCCGCCGCAAGCGTCCCCGACGTGACGCGCGAGAGCGCGTACTGGTCGTGGAAGAGGATGAGCAGGACGCTCGCCAGCCCGACGAACCCGCCGAACGTGAATCCGTAGAGCAGCCCGTACCGGAGCATCTGGGGATGCTTGAGGATGTCGAGGTACGCCCTCAGCGGTTTCGGCGTCCGCGGAGCGGGACTCTCGCGAGCCAGGAGCACGAAGAGGGCGAGCGCGGCGGCCACCGGGAGGAGCGCGAGCCCGAAGACGCGGTGCCAGCCCACGCGCTCCGCCAGGCGCGGGGCCAACGCCGCCGCCAGGCCCGTCCCCACGTAGGCCGCGCCCACGATCCCCAGCGCGAGCCCCTGGAACTTCGCGGGATACCAGCGGCTCGCCAGCGGGAGCGCCACCGCGAAGGCCCCGCCCGCGATCCCCAGAAGGAGGCCGATCCCGACGAGCTGCGGGACGCTCGTCCCGCCCAGCCATCCCCACGTGAGCGGGATCGCGACGAGGAGCTGGCACACGATCGCCGTCCGCCGCGGTCCCACCCGGTCGACCAGGAGCCCGAGCGGGATGCGGACCAGCGCGCCCCCCAGGATCGGCACGGCCACCATCAACCCGAGTCCCGAGGAGGAGAGCTTGAGGTCCGACGCGATCGAGAGCCCCAGCATGCCCACGAGCAGCCAGACCATGCAGCTCACGCCGAAATACAGGAACGCCGCCGCCAGCGTGGGCCAGTGGCCGGCCTTGAGGAAGTCGCGGAGCATCAGGGAGTCCCCTTGGCGCGCGGCCGCGCGATGTATCCGATCAGCCAGCAGGAGGCGAGGAAGCAGACCCCGGAGCCCAGCGCCGCCGGAACGAGCACTTCGCCGCGCCCCCCCATGAAGCGCTCCACCGCCACCATGAGCAGCAGGAACTGGATCACGATCAGCAGGATGATCGAGACCATCACCGTGTAGATCGCCGTCATCCCGCGCGTGCGCTCCGCCTGCTCGCGCCGCGCGCGGCTCACCTCAGGATCGCGACCGCCCACAGCTCGTCTCCTCTCTTTTCCAGCTCGATGCGGGGAAGCGGCCGGGGCGGCGGCCCCGAGAGCACGCTCCCGTCCTCGGCGTTGAAGTACCCTTCATGGCACGGGCAGTACAGGCACTTCCGCTCCGCGCGGTAGAGCACCGGGCAGCCCAGATGCGTGCACTTCTGGCCGAACGCGACGTAGCGCTCCTCGTCGAGGCGCAGCAGCAGGCACGGCTCGCCCGGCCCCGGATACTCGAAGACCTTCGAGCCCCCGATGGGAACCTCGCCCAGCACCGCCACCTTCCGCGGTTCCGTCTTCTCCGCCCGTCGCCCGCGCTCCCACGCGCCCAGGGCGACCAGCGCCCCGTTGGCCCCGAACGCGGCGCACGAGACGAGCACCAGCGACTTCGTGAACTCCCGCCGCGTCACGAAGTGGTCGTCCACCCACGCGACCGGGAAGTCGTCCTTCCACGCCGGCACGCCGCTCATACCGTCCTCGCCATGAGATCCTCCACGTCCATGTCCAGCGCGCCCGCCCCCGCCGGCATCATCATCCGCACCTTGGTCCGCACGACCTGGGAGCCGAAGTCGAACGCATCCACCGGCTGCTCGCGGCGCTTGGCCGCGACCTCCTCCCGCGTCCCGAAGAAGAGCGCCCCGCTCGGGCAGACCGAGACGCACATCGGCCGCTTCCCCATCGAGGTGCGGTCGTAGCAGAGGTCGCACTTCATCATCTGGTCGATCTTCGCCTCGTAGCGCGGCACCCCGAAGGGGCAGGCCAGCACGCAGTTCGAGCAGCCGATGCAGCGCGACTGCAGCGCCGACTGGACCACCCCGTCGGCCGTCTTCTTGATCGCGTCCGCCGGGCACGCGCTCGCGCACGCCGGGTCCTCGCAGTGCATGCAGACCACCGGCACCGTCTGGACCGACTCCGCCCGGTCCACGGTCTCGAGGTGGATCATCGAGACCCCGCCGTGCGTCTCGCATTCGGCGCAGGCGTGGAAGCACGCCTGGCAGCCGATGCAGCGCGAGGGATCGATATACAACTCCATCTCGGGATCGATCATGGCGCCTTCTCGATCCTCACGGCGCAGACCTTGAATTCGGGGATCTTGGAGACCGGATCGAGCGCCCGGACCGTCAACCGGTTGGCCGATTTCTCCCCCGCCCAGTGGTAGGGGATGAAGATCGTGTCGGGCCGGATCGACTTCACCACCTGGCAGCCCAGCGTCAGCTCGCCCCGCCGGCTCGTCACGCGGACCCGGTCGCCCGTGCGGACGCCGACCTTCGCCGCGAGCTTCGGGTGGATTTCCACCAGCGGCTCGGGATACTGCTTCACCAGCGGGCCGATCCGCCGCGTCTGCGTCCCGCTCAGGTACTGCGAGACCACCCGGCCGGTCGTCAGGATCACCGGGTACTCCGCGTCCACGTCCTCCGCGGGCGGACGGTATTCGACCGCGTGAAACCGCGCCTTGCCGTCGGGATGGAGGAACTTCCCGCCCTCGTAGAGCCGGGGCGTCCCGGGATGGTCGAGCTCGGGGCAGGGCCAGAAGACCCCGTGTTCCTTCTCGATCCGGTCGTAGGTGATCCCGTAGTAGTCGATCGGCCCGCCCTTCGAGACGTGGCGCAGCTCGCGGTAGATGTCCTCCGAGCAGGAGTAGGGGAATTTCTCCCACGGCGCGAGACGCCGCGCGACGTCGCAGAGGATCCGCCAGTCCTCGCGCGCGTTCCCGGGCGGCTCGACCGCCTTCCGGATCCGCACGACGCGGCCCTCCGCGGTCGTCACCGTCCCATCGTCCTCCTCCTGCATCGAGCCGGCGAGGACGACGTCCGCGTGCTGCGCGGTCTCGCTCATGAAGATGTCGATCACGCCGAAGAACTCCAGCTTCTCGAGCGCCGCCTTCGTGTACGCCGCGTCGGGGAGCGAGACGACCGGGTTGAAGCAGATCAGGAGCAGCCCGCGGATCTCCCCCTTGTGGATCGCCTCCATCATCTCGGTCGCGGCGAGCCCCGTCCGCGGGATCGTCTCCTCCGCCACGCCCCAGCGCTCGGCGACGACGCGGCGGTGCTCGGGATTCTCGATGTCGCGGCCGCTGGGGAGCTGGTTGCAGCGCTGGCCGTGCTCGCGCCCGCCCTGGCCGTTGCCCTGCCCCGTGATCATCGCGTAGCCCGAGCCGGGCTTCCCGATCTTTCCCGTGGCCAGGCAGAGGTTGATCGCGGCCAGGCAGTTCTCGACGCCTTTCGTGTGGTGCTCGATGCCGCGCGCGTGGAGCAGCATCCCCGTGGCCGCGCTGCCCCACATCTCGGCCGCGCGCTCGATCGACGCCGCCGGGACGCCCGTGATCTCCTCCGTCCGCGCGGGGGTGTACTTCGCCACCGCCTCCTGGACCGCCGCGAAGTCGTGGGTGCTCTGCCGGATGAAGTCCCGGTCGATCCAGTCGCGCTGGATGCAGACGTGGAGGATGCCGTTCAGGAGCGCGCTGTCCCGGCCTGGGCGGACGGGGAGCAGCAGGTCGGCCGTCCGTCCCACCGGCGTGGCGCGCGGGTCGATCACGATGATCTTCGCCCCGTTGTCCCGCGCGCGCCAGACGTAATCGGTCAGGATCGGGAAGCACTCGCCGATGTTCGCCCCGGCGATGATGAGGCACTTCGCGAGCGGGAGGTCGCTCCAGGGGTTGGCCGCGCGGTCGGCCCCGAAGGCCTTCCGGCTCGCCGCGCCCGCCGAGACCATGCAGAGCCGTCCGTTGTAGTCGATGTTCTTCGTCCGCAGCGCCACCCGCGCGATCTTCCCCATCAGATAGGCCTTCTCGTTCGTGAGCGACGCGCCCGAGAGGAGCGCGAACGAGTCGGGACCGTACTTGGCCTGGATCCTCTTGATGTTCTCGACCACCCGGTCGATCGACTCCTCCCATCCCGCCTCGCGGAAGCCGCCCTCTTCGCGGATGAGGGGCGACAGAAGCCGGTCGGGATGGCCGCCCTGCAGGTACCGCTTCACGCCCTTGGGGCAGAGCATCCCGCGGTTGACGGGGAACTCTTCCCACGGCTCGAAGCCGACCACCTGCTCGTTCTTGACCTTGAGCTGGATCCCGCACTGGAGGCCGCAGAAGCAGCAGTGGGTCTTGACGAGGCGGTCGGGCTCGCGGTCCTCCCACCCCGACGCCGGCGCGTCGGCGAGGCGGGGGCCGAACCGTTCGATCAGGGCTTCCGAAGACTGCGGCAAGGTGGCCATAGGATGGGAATCACGAATTACGAATCACGGATCACCGACAACCCCGTCGACTCAGGATCCACGAAGGGCTCACGGCTCGGGACGGCCGCCTGATTCGTGATTCTTGATTCGTGATTCGCCCCCATCGACTTCGCCTGCGCGATCCCGATCTGCCTCCTCTTGCACCCCGGGCACAGATCCAGATCGAGCTTGAATCCGGTGGCCTCCATCACCCCCTTGAGGTCCTGCACGTGCATCGCCCCCGCGAACTCCGCCCGGCAACGGCGGCAGCGCGCCTGGGGGGCGGCGTCGTTCTCGCGGCGGTAGAGGATCACGGCCAGGTGGGCGGGCCGCTGGAAGATGTGGAAGAACTTCCCGTAGGGGATGTAGAGGAGCGTCGCCGTCACGGTCACCGCGTGGACGAGCGAGAGCACCGCGTACCCGGCGCCGCCGAGCGCGTGCATGCTGAAGGTCAGCATGAGCCCCGTGAGCGAGATCGCCAGGAGGAGGAGCAGCGGCACGATGTCGTTCCCGAACTGCTGGCGCGCGGCCGAGCCCTTCGTCCGGAGACGGCGGTGCAGCGAAAGCACCGCGCCGAGCGTGACCATGAAGGCCGAGAGGTTGAGCAGGTTGAACATCACGAACCGGACGAGCGACCGCGTGTGGAACTCGCCGACGCTCAGGCCGAAGAGCATCACCCGGTAGACGTCGGGGTCGTCCGGGGGCGTGGCGAAGTGGAGCCAGCCGAAGACGAGCGGGAAGGTCACCGCGCCCGCCAGGACCGTGCCCCACGCGATCGAGAAGTGGATGAGCCAGCGGACGAAGCTCCGCCGGCGGATGAACCGCTGGGCGAGCAGGTTCTCGTAGGCCGCGCGAGAGGCGAAGAGCAGGTTTCGGAAAAGGTTCCCCCGGCCCATCAGTTCCCAGCCCCGCCTCATGTAGAGCGTCGTGGGTGGGCGCTGGAGCCAGACCGCGTAGCGGTAGGCCACGGCGAAGGCGCTGAAGAGCACGCCGAAGGTGTAGGTCAGCAGGATCGGGTCGTAGTGGCGCAGGTTGCGCGAGCCCAGCACGATCCCCGAGGCCAGGAACGCCATGGCCGCAAGGCCGGCGATCATGCCCTTTCGATCCAGGGATCTGAAGTAGGCGATCATGAGAGGCTCAGGTGGATCTCCCCGTTCACCTCGCGGACGGGGTACCTGCGAAGACAGTCCTCGGGTGCGGCGCCCTTCCCCGTGCAGAGGTCGTACTTCCGGGCGTGGAAGGGGCAGATGACCGTCCCCGCGCCGATGACCCCTTCCGAAAGAGGGCCGTTCTTGTGCGGGCAGCGGTTCTGCGTGGCGAAAAGACGGCCGTCGCGCTGGCGGAAGACGGCGATCTCCTCGCCCAGGACGATGAAGCAGAAGCCCTGTCCCACGGGGACCTTGTCGACGTTCCCAAGACGGATGGCGCGCGGCTCAGCCATTGTTCTCCGCGACCTCCAGGATCTCGGCCAGCTCGGGGGCGCTGAACTGGCGCGGGTACTTGGGGACTTCCGCCTCCCGCCAGGGATCGACGTACGCATCCACGGCCTTCTGGATATCCGCGTCCAGGCGCGCGGCGATCCCGAGGCTGTCCTCGACCAGGATCTTTTTGAGCGTCTCGATGCCCACGCGCTGGACGAAGTGGTAGCTGCGCTCGAGGTACTTCCCGTGTTCGCGGTAGTACTGCATGAAGCGGCCCATGAACTTGAGCACGTCGTCGTGGCTCGCGACCGTGCAGAGGAGGTCGCCCTTGCGCACCGAGCCGCCCGCCGCGCCGCCCACGTAGATCTCCCAGAGCCCGCCCTCGATCGCGACCGCGCCCAGGTCCTTGACGTAGGCCTCCGAGCAGTTGCGCGGGCAGCCGGCGGTGGCGAGCTTCATCTTGTGGGGGGACTCGACGCCCTGGAAGCGGCGCTCGATCTTCTGAGCCAGCGCGATCGAGTCGCCCACCCCGTAGCGGCAGAAGTCGG
Source organism: uncultured Planctomycetales bacterium (assembly GCA_964604905.1). Taxonomy (GTDB): domain Bacteria; phylum Planctomycetota; class MHYJ01; order MHYJ01; family JACPRB01; genus JACQFK01. Next base: position 23,475 of record CAZSCC010000434.1, on the reverse strand, counting down.
TCCCCACGCAGCTCTTGCAGGTGCGGAACGCCTTGGTGTAGGCGTGGCCGCTCGGCATCCCGAGGTCCTTCCAGACGCCGGGGAGATCCTCCTTCTTGATGCCCAGGAGGTCCAGGCGCTGCCCGCCGGTGATCTTGACCATCGGCACGTGGTATTTCTCCGCGACCTCGGCGATCCGGCGCAGCTCCGCGGGCGTGGTCACGCCGCCGTAGATCCGCGGGATGACGGAGAAGGTCCCGTCCTTCTGGATGTTCGCGTGGACGCGGTCGTTGATGAACCGCGCGTCGCGCTCGTCCTCGTACTCGCCGGGCCAGAGCGACTTGAGGAGCGACGCGAGCCCCACCTTGCTCCCCGCGTCCTCCTTCCCTCCCGCCAGCTCGGCGAAGACCCCGCTCACGGACTTGAGCCCGCGGTTCCGGATCTCGGCCACGAGCTGCGACTTCTCGAGCGGGACGCCGGCGACGTAGTAATGCTCGCTCGCGTCCGTCGCCACCTCGCCGGCATAGGCCTCGACCAGCTGGGCGACGAGCCCCTTGCACGACTGGCATCCCGTGCCGGCCTTCGTACAGGCGCCCACCTTGGCGACGCTCGTGCAGCCGCCCTGGATGGCCTCGACGATCCGCTTCTTGCTCACGCCGTTGCAGTTGCAGATCTGGGCCTGGTCCGGCAGGTCGGAGACGTTCAGGAGCCCCACGCCGCTGGGGGCGCCGAAGAGCATGTCGGCGCGCCGCTCGGGGACCTTCGAGCCGGCCATGAAGATCTGCATGAGGAGCCCGGCGGTCTCGATCTCGCCCAGGAGGATGGCCCCCGCGAGCCTTCCTTCCCGGATGATGAGTTTCTTGTAGACGCCGCTCTTGGGCTCGCGATAGACGACCACCTCGTCGTCCGGCGACGCGGGCTTGGTCTCGCCCATGGAGGCGAGCTCGACGCCCATCACCTTCAGCTTCGTACCGAGCTTCGATCCGAGGTACGCGGCCTCCGGATTCTTCCCGGTGATCACGTCGGCCAGCACGTTCGCCTGCTCCCAGATGGGGTCGACCAGGCCGTAGATCCTCCCGCGGTGCTGCACGCACTCGCCGAGCGCGAAGATGTCGGGGTCGCTCGTCCGCATCCGGTCGTCGCAGACGATCGCCTTGTCCACCGTGAGGCCGCTGGCCTGGGCCACGTCGTTGATGGGCCGGATCCCCGCGCTGACCACGACCATGTCGGTCTCGACGCGCGAGCCGTCCTTGAGGAGCAGGTGGGTGATGCGGCCGTCCTCGCCGGCGATGTGAGTGGTGATCTTCTCGCAGAGCACCTTGACGCCCATGCCCTCCATGGTGCTCTTCAGGATCTGGCCCGCCTCGGGGTCGAGCTGGGCGATCATGAGCTGGGGAGCGGCTTCCAGGACGCTGACCTCGACGCCGTGGGTGAGGAGGCCGCGCGCCGCCTCGAGGCCGAGCAGGCCCCCGCCGATCACGGCGGCCTTCCGGCACGATTTCGCGTAGTCCGCGATCCGCTCGCAATCGTCGATCGTGCGGAAGAGGAAGGTGCCGGGACGGCCGAAGCCCTCCATCGGGGGGACGAACGGGCGCGAGCCGGTGGCGACGATGACGTGGTCGTAGGGGGCCTCGATCGCCGCCCCTCCGTCCACCCCGGCGTCTCCCGGGGCATACGGCACCCCGTCGCGCCTCATCGGACGGCCGACCACGACCTTCCGTTCGCGGTCGATCCGGAGGGCCTTCACGCCCGCGTGGAGGGTGATGGCGTTGTCGCGGTACCACGCCAGAGGGTTGAGGAAGATCTCGGTCGGCGCCTGGGTCCGGTTGAGGACGTTCGAGAGGAGGATCCGGTTGTAGTTGCCGTACGGCTCGGCGCCGAACATGGCGATGTCGAACATCCCGGGCGCGCGCCTGAGGATCTCCTCCACGACGCGGGCGCCGGCCATGCCGTTCCCGACCACGACGAGCTTCTTCCTTCGTTCTTCCATCGCCGGATCTCGCCAAAAAAAAAATGCCGGCACTCCCCTCGAGGAGCGCCGGCTTGAGTTCAAGTTGGCTCCGTGCCGGTCCGCGCTGCTTAGGATCTATGCCTTGGAGTCCTCCGACGGCTTTCCCTCGCCGAGCCTCCGATGTTCAATCACTTCCTGGATCTCCCACGGCTCGCTCCCGCGACAGACCACCGTGATCGTGTGGCGCGCGTCGGGGGCAAGGGACTGGATCGCCCGCATCAGGTCCTGCTGCCGGGGCGTCAACGGTTTCAAAGGACTTCCCTTCTCATTCACGCGGCCCATCGTGCATGCTCCGGATGCATGAACAGCAATCGCCGTGCCACCCGCATTCCCCGCGGCGTTGGCAGGGGGAGGCCACGCCGGGGTCGGAATTCAACCGGGAACGTACGGATCGGAAGGGGACGCCGTGATCGGGCACCGCAGGTCGGCGACCGGCTTGAAAGGCGGGCCGGGGAGTGGAACTGGGCTGGGGTCCTCCACTCCCCGGTCCCGAGCTGGGGATGGGAGGAAGATCAGCAAGGGGCATGCCCAAGCGGGCGATGGGGAATTCCGGGGTCAGGGTACCGTGCGGTGGGCCGGCTCCGGAAACGCTACCAGTCGGAACGGTAGCGCCGCGGCTCGACCCCGTGCTTCTTCACGCGAAGGCCCATCAGGCGCTCGGTCATCCCGAGGATCTGGGCCGCCTTGGCCATGTTCCCGCGGGTGGATTTGAGGGCCTCGATGATCATCTCGCGCTCGACGTTGTCGAGCGACGCCTGGAGCGGCCCCACGCTCACGGTGCCGCTCGCCTCGGCGGTCTGGAGCGTGGGAGGGAGGTGGTACCCGTGGATCACCTCGTCGTTGGAGACGAGGACGGACCGCTCGATGCAGTTCTCGAGCTCGCGGACGTTGCCGGGCCAGTGGTAGCTCATCAGCATGTCGATGGCCGGCGTCGAGATCCGCTTCACGCTCTTGTGGTTCTGCTTGGAGTACTTCTCGACGAAGAAGTCGGCGAGGAGGAGGATGTCGGCCTTCCGCTCGCGGAGCAAAGGGATGTGGATCGAGAAGACGTTCAGGCGGTAGTAGAGGTCCTGGCGGAACTTCCCGTCCGTGATCATCTCCTCCAGGTTCCGGTTGGTCGCGGCGATGACGCGCACGTCGACCTTGATGGGGGTATTCCCGCCCACGCGCTCGAACTCGCGCTCCTGGAGGACGCGGAGGAGCTTCACCTGGGTGGCGGGGGAGAAGTCGCCCACCTCGTCGAGAAAGATCGTCCCGCCGTGGGCCGCCTCGAAGCGCCCCTGCCGCGCCGCGAGGGCGCCCGTGAAGGCCCCCTTCTCGTGGCCGAAGAGCTCGCTCTCGACGAGCGTCTCGGGGAGCGCGGCGCAGTTGACGCGCACGAACGGCTTGATGGCACGGGCGCTGTTGAAGTGGATCGCGTGGGCGACGAGCTCCTTGCCCGTGCCGCTCTCGCCGCGGATGAGGACGGTGGTCTGGCTGCGGCAGACCTGGGCGATCTGGTCGTACACGTCCTGCATCTGCTTGGAGTTGCCGATGATGTTGGCCGGCTTGAACTTGTCCTTGAGCTGGTCCTGGAGGCGCTGGTTCTCCTCGACGAGCTTCTGGCGCTCCTCCTGGGCGGACTGCCGGAGGCGGACCGCCTGGGCGATCATGGAGCCGATGATGGAGAGGACGCGGACGTCCTCCTCGAGCGAGACCTCCTTGGGGAGGAGGTGATCGGCGGAGAGGGCGCCCATGACCTCGTTGCCGATCTTGATGGGGACGCAGATGAAGGCGACGTCCTTCTTTCGGAGCCCCTCGCGGGCGCCGGTGCGGTTGAGGAAGAGGGGCTCCTGGGAGACGCGGGGGACGGCCACGGCACGGCCGGTCTGGATGACCTTGCCGGTGACGCCCTCGCCGAGCCGGTAGCGGCCGCGCTCCTTCTGGCTGTCGGAGAGCCCGTGGGCGGCATCGATGAAGATCTCGCCCGTCTGGCGGTTGAGGAGGGTGAGGGTGCCCCGCACCATGCCCATCTGCTTGGCCACGGCGTCCAGGACCGGCCCCACGACCTCGCGGAGGTCCATGCTGCGGTCCAGGATCTGGCTGATCTCGAAGAGGAGGCCGAGTTCCTTGAGCTCGATCTTGGCCCGGCCCAGGCCGTCTGAAGTCGCCATTCCACCCCGCTTTGCGAACCTACCCGATGGAAGGTTCGTGCATGTTTTCCTACCGATCCGTACGCATGGAGAGGAGAAGCTACAATCCGGTAGAGGGGGTGTCAAGGGCGAATCCGTGGAATCAGCGGCCGCCGGGCTTGACGCCCAGGGTGGCCAGGAGGCGGTCGGCGGTCTCCTGGAACCGGGCGAGTTCGCCGTACGGGCGGGCGACAAGCATGGCCCCTTCGAGGCCGGAGAGGAGGAATCGGGCCTGGGGCGCGGCGGGGCCGTCGAACTTCAGCTGTCGGGAGCTCCGGCCCTCCTCGAGGACGCGGCCGAGCCATCCCTCGTTGGCGTCGAAGAACTTCTTCACGGCGTCCCGGAGGGCGCGGGGAAGGGTGTTGAAATCGGCCGCGAGCATGCCGCAGAGGCACATCCGGTCCTTGTCGCGGAGGACGTCGGCATAGAGCCGCACGTAGCCGCGAAGCTTCAGGGGGGCGCCGCCCTCCCTCCCGTCGATCTCCCGTAGGCAGGCCTGGAAGGCCTCCTGGTAGCGCTCGAGGAGCCTCCGGCCGAGATCCTCCTTGCCCGGGAAATGATGGTGGATGCTGGCCTTTCGGATCCCGATCTCCTCCGCGATGTCGGCGTAGCTGAAGCCGTTGAAGCCGCGGCTCTGGACGAGGCGCTGGGCGATGTCCAGGATCCGTTCGGCGGTGGAATCGGCGACCTGGGTCGTCATACCTCCCCACTCTACCACGGCTCCCGGGGAAATGCAAAATCCCTTGACGATTCTACCTATCAGTTGGTAGGGTTCCCTTTTCGACTCTTAAAGAGGGAGGCCCGCATGAACCGTTCCACGGCGACGTCTCTGATCCTCGCGATCCTGGCGGCCGGGTGCGCCTCCGGCGGAGGGTCGGCCCCGAAGGCCGGGGCCCCCGCCTTCGAGCTCGCCGGCTCGCGCATCATCGGCTGCTGCTGCGCCGCCCCGTGTCCCTGCCGGCTCAACAAGAAGCCCATGCAGTGCCATGGGTGCGACCATACCGACGCGGTCCACATCGACCGCGGGTTCGTCGGCGCGACCCGCATGGACGGCCTCACCTGGGTCATCGTCGGCCGCGGCTTCGGCGAGAAGACCGACGCGAACTGGGTCGTCGTCTACCTCGACGAGAAGGCCAGCCCCGAGCAGGAGAAGGCGCTCACCGACATGCTGGGCGGCGACCTCAAGGCCTGGGGCCCGAAGGCCAAGCACCTCGCCGGTGACTTCAAGGGCGTCAAGCGCGCGCCGATCACCTACACCGTCTCCGCCGACAAGCGGCAGTACGACGCCGTGATCCCCGGCATCCTCGAGCTCCGCACCCGCGCGATCGTCAACCCGGGGCACACGGCGCCCGTCGTCTCCACCGGCATCATGGACGCGTTCGGCGACCGCTTCGTCCACGCCGACCCCCTGGTCCACACCTACAAGGACGCCCAGCTCAAGTACTCGTGGGACCTCAGCGGCCGGCAGGCGAACCAGGCCGACTTCCTCCTCACCCCCGAACGGGTGGCCAAGGGCGCCGTCGGCTGGGGCTGCTGGACCGCCCACTCCGAGTACAGCGACAAGGCGAAGTACCAGGAGCAGATGATCGATCACAAGTAGCGCTCTCCGCGGGGACCGGGAGGAGCTCCCTCCCGGTCTCCGCTTTCCCCCCGCCGAACTCCCCCGAGTGGGCTACACTCTGGGTGGTCTTTCCTGAATCGCTGGGAATGGGGGGTGAGCCATGAAGACGCTTCTTGCCGCAGTATCCCTGATCCTCGTGGGCGCCGGCTGCCAGGTCGGGACGTCCGCCGAGCAGGCGGCCGTGCAGCAGACGGCCGCCGAGAAGTGCGGCTGCAAGGCCGTCGCCGGGAAATGCGGCTGTTCCCATTGCGCAAGCAAGTCGGAGAAATGCCCCTGCACCGGCCACACCAAGGACGGCTGCGCCTGCGCGTGCAAGGGAGGCGGAGCCTCAAACTGCCTCTGCTCGCACTGCGGGACGGGCAAAGGCTCCTGCAGCTGCGCCAAGTAGACGGTCCGCGGAATCCCGCGGGCCCCTCCCGCCGTACTTAGAGCGAGAGCCCCAGCAGGAGATCCCATGAGAACGATGACGGCCTTTCTCGTTGCCGCGATCGTCGCGTCCGCGTCGCCGCAGCAGCAGTCCGGACTCGATCCCGCGAAGCTCGCGGCGATCCGGACGAGGATGCAGGACTACGTGGACCAGAACCAGGCCGCGGGCCTCGTCACCCTCGTCGGCCGGCGGGGCCAGGTCGCCCACCTCGAGGCGGTCGGCTTCCGCGACCTGGAAGCGAAGGACCCCATGAGGACCGACACGATCTTCCGCATCGCCTCAATGACCAAGCCCATCACCGCGATCGCGATCCAGATGCTCGAGGAGGAGGGGAAGCTCTCGATCGAGGACCCCGTCGAGAAGCTCCTTCCGGAATTCAAGGGGCAGATGCGGGTCAAGTCGAAGAGTGCGCAGGAGACGGTCCTCGTGAAGCCGCCGCGTCCGATCACGGTGCGCGACCTCCTGACCCACACCTCGGGCCTCCCCGGCGGCCCGCCCCCGGGCCTCTCGGATCTCTACTCGAAGCGCCACCGCACGCTGGCTGAGGCGGCGATCGCCTACTCCCAGATGCCCCTCCAGTTCGAGCCCGGCACGAAGTGGGCCTACTGCAACGCCGGGATCGACACGCTGGGGCGCATCGTCGAGGTCGTCTCCGGGAAGTCCTACGAAGCCTTCCTGCAGGAGCGGCTCTTCACCCCGCTCGGGATGAAGGACTCGTTCTTCTACCCGACCGCCGAGCGGCTCGCGAAGGTGGCGAAGATCTACAAGAAGGCCGGAAACGGGCTCGCACCCTCCGACAACTTCCTGGGCGACCCGATCGACGGGAAGTTCCCCCTCCCCGCCGGCGGCCTCTACTCGACCGCGGGGGACCAGGCGAAGCTCTACCAGATGATGATCAACCGGGGCCAGCACGACGGCCGCCGGTACCTGTCGGAGGCGTCGGTCGAGAAGATGACGAAGAATCACACGGGCGACCTGCGCGCGGGATTCACGGACGGGATCGTGATGGGCCTGGGGTGGCAGATCGTGGGCACGCCGACGGGAGTCACCTCGACGCTTTCCCCCGGGACGTACGGCCACGGCGGCGCCTTCGGCACCCAGGGCTGGCTCGACCCGAAGAAGGAGATGTTCTTCGTCCTCATGGTCCAGCGGAGCGGCTTCCCCAACGGCGACGCCTCCGACCTCCGCAAGTCCCTGCAGGAGCTCGCCGTCGCCGCCCTCACGGACTGACCTGGCGTAAATCTGCCTCGCCGATTTACGCCAAGGCGGTGGCGTAAACCTGCCTCGCTGATTTACGCCACGGGGGTGGCGCAAATCTGCGAGGCAGGTTTACGCCAGAGGACACGGGCCTGACGGCCGGCCCGGGCGCTCGCGCCTCCCGTTGAGCGCCGTCCCGAGGAACGTGTACCGCACGAACGCGCGGTAGCTCCCCAGGCAGACGGCCAGCGTCCCGCCCGCCACGACCGCAACCTTGAGCGGCCCCGGCCACTCCAGGTCCATCACGGCGATCTGGAGGAGGATCACCACAGGCAGGTGGAGCAGGTAGGACCAATAGGACGAATCGGCCAGCCACCGCACCCATCCCCTCGGTTCGCGAAGCCATCTCACGAACAGCGCGATGAAGAAGAGGACGAGCGACCAGCTGAAGAGCCCCAGGAGGTAGGCCGACCCCAGCCGCCGGCCGGCCGACGCGAACCGGCCCGTCCGCACGAGCTCCTCGAGCTGCCCCCCCAGCGCCGGAAAGAGGAGCGCCGCGAGGACCGGCGGAAGCCAGAGGTGGCGCGCCAGACGCGGGACCAGCGCGGGCTGCCGGTGAAGCAGCCAGCCCGACGCGAAGAAGACGGCGTAGAAGGCCAGGATCGCGGGCTGCGGCACGAACGAGACCGGCGTCTCGGCCTCGAAGCCCCTCATGAGGGCGAGCGTCGCGCCCGTCGGGACCGCCATCACGAACGGCAGGAGAGGCGACCCCGCGAGACCCCGGACGATCCGGTCCACGCGCTCGCCTAGCCGGCCCAGTCGGGCGACGAGCACGGCCGCAGCCTGGATCAGCAGGAGGTAGTAGAGGAACCAGAGGTGGCCGGGCCCCGTGAGCATCGTGCGCGGCCCGAGGTCCGGCACGAGCCCCGGGTAGAGCGACGGCGGCGGCGCCGGCCGCCCCGCCTGTCTCCCGAATCCCCACGTCCAGAGGGCCCAGAGCGAGACCATCACGACCGGCAGCGCGACCAGGAACGGCACGAGCAGGCGCTTCGCGCGGTGGCGGACGAAACCGGCGGGCCCAAGGCGCTCGTGGAGGAGCCGGGCGAAGAACCCCGACATCAGGAAGAACACCGGCATCCGGAACGCGTGGAGCACCCACAGGAGGACGTCGACCGCGAGGGAGGTCGACCGGTCACGGGCCGCCCACCCCACCGGCGTCTCGGCGAACGAGCACAGCGTGTGGAAGAGGATCCCCAGCAGCATCGCGGCGGCGCGGACCGCGTCCAGTTCGTGGAAGCGCTCCGGCGCCTCCCCCGATCGAGTCACCCGGACTACTTCTTCTCCCACTCGAGGGCCACGATCGTCCCCGCGGGCTTCTCCGCGCCCTCCGGGGTGAAGTCCCCCTTCGCCATGCCGCCCGGGACCTCCTTCGAGACCCACATCCGGGTCTTCACTTTCGCGTTTCCGTCCGCGGACTGCTCCGCGATCAGGATGACCTGACACTTCAGCTTCTTCCCGCCCGCTTCGATCTCCTCCTCGCCCTTCTTCTCGTAGGGCGCGAGCTTCTCCTTCTTCGCGGGGACGTCCTCCTTGCGGTTGATGGGCCGCTCCTGTCCGGCGGCCTTCATGACCCCCTTTTGCTCGACCACCGCCTTCTCGGCCGTCAGCTCGACGAGCGTGTAGGTGACCGTCATCTCCATCTTCTGCCCGGCCTGGTCGACCTCCAGCCGGGTCTTCACCCACGAGCCCAGCTTGCAGTCCTTCCAATACTCGTACTGGGGATTGTCCTTGGGCTCCTGGGCGAGGAGCGCGGCGGCCGCGAGGAGGAGAAGAGAGGGCATTACTTCTCTCCCCACTCCACGGCCTGCATCTTCATCACCGGGATCGTGGAGCCTTCGGGAGTGATCTCATTCTTCGCCATGCCCCCCGGGATCTCCTTGCAGAGCCAGACTTTGGTCGACATCTTCTTCCCGGCCTGTTCGATGCTCATCTGGACCCAGTGGGCCTTCAACTTCTTCCCGCCCACCTCGATCTCCTCGTCCCCCTCCTTGTCGATCGCCCCCATCTTGGCGTCTTTGGGCTTCAGCTCCTGCTTCTGCGCGGGCGTCGCCATTTCGCGGCCCCCGGGGATCGTCACCTTTCCGGTGCTCTCGGTCACGACCTTCTCCGCCGTCACCTCCAGGAGCTTGATCGTGGTCTCCATCGCCAGCTTCTGGCCCGCCTGGTCCATCTCCATCTTGTGCTTCACCCAGGCACCCGGCTTCCACTCCGACCAGTACTTGAACTGAGGGTTGTCCTTCTCCGGCGCCTTGTCCTGCGCCGCCGCCAGGAACGCCGAGACCGCCAGGGCCATCGTGATCTGCATGGTTCTTCGCCTTAAATGAATGGGGGTAGTACGACGGGACAGAGGAGTATGCCTTGTGGATCCGGCCGGGAAAAGAAGAATCAGTCCGCGTCGCAGGCGACCCGGAAGCCGTCCCGCATGTTGCGGTGGCCGGGGCCGCCACCGCCGCGGAAGGCCGAGCGCGCGTGCATCGGATCGGTCCCCCAGCTCGTGCTCCGCACCACGTACTCCTTCCCCTCCGCCGGCCCCTTCGGATCGACCGACTGGGCGGGATCGTACGGCTTCGCCACGAAGTAGTCGCTGCAGTACTCGTACGCGTTCCCGATCATGTCGAAAAGGCCCCAGGCGTTCGGCGTGAGCTTCCCCACCGGATGGGGGCCGCCCCCCGAGTTGGCCCCCGTCCAGGCGTGCTCGTTCCGCTTCGCGTCGTCGTCGCCCCAATAGGCCCGGCCCGTCGTGCCCGCCCGGCAGGCGTGCTCCCACTCGGCCTCGGTCGGCAGGCGGTACGTGCGGCTTTCCTTCTTCGAGAGCCACGCGCAGAACGCGACCGCGTCCGCCCAGGTCACGTTCACGACCGGGTAGTCGTCCGTCCGCTCGTAGCCCATGTCGCGCCAGTTGAACTCCGGCGCCGTCGTCCACTTTCCGTTCCTCTTCCCGTCGGCCCCCTTCCCGTCCCGCTCCGCCTCGGTCTTGTACCCCGTCGCCTCGACGAAGGCGCGGAATTGGCCGACGGTGGTCTCGCGGATCGCCATGAGGAAGGCCCGCGTGATCCGCGTCCTCCGCGGCGGCGCCTCGCTGGCCGGGCTGTTCGGGTACCACGACGTGATCTTCCTCTCCTTCATGCGGGCCGCCATGGCGTCCGCCTCCGCCTGCGACGAGCCCATCAGGAACTCGCCGGGAGGGATGAGGACCATACCGAAGCCTGGAGGCGCAGACGGCGGGGCGGCGCAACCGGCGATGAGGAAAACGAGCGCGACGCGCCTCAAACGAACACTTCCGGGAGCACCTCGCCGCCGTTGAAGGTCACGATCTCGCGGCGGCCGTTGTGCTCGTAATAGAGCTCGCGCTGGTCGATGCCGACCAGGCGCAGGATCGTCGCCTGGAGGTCGTTCGGATGGACGGGCCGCGAGATCGCCGTGTAGCCGATCTCGTCCGTCTCGCCGATCACCTGCCCGCCCTTCACGCCGCCGCCGGCGAGCCAGACCGTGTACCCGAGCGGCGAGTGGTCGCGGCCGGGCTTGTTCTTGTCTCCCTCGACCGTCGGCGTCCGCCCGAACTCGCCGCCCCAGATCACGAGCGTGTGGTCGAGCAGCCCGCGACGCTTCAGGTCGCCCAGCAGCCCCGCGATCGGGCGGTCCACCAGCCGCGCCTGCTTCTCGTGATTCCCCTTCAGGTCGCCGTGCGCGTCCCACCCGGCCTGCACGAGCTGGATGAAGCGCACGCCCCGCTCGACCAGCCTCCGCGCGAGCAGGCAGTTGGTCCCGTACTCGTTCGTCTCCGCGGCGCCCACTCCGTACAAGCGCTTCGTCGCGTCGTCCTCCTTCGAGAGGTCGAACGCCTCCGACGCCGACGTCTGCATCCGGTAGGCCAGCTCGTACGACTGGATCCGCGCCTCGAGGTCGCTGTCGGCCCCCACGCGGCCGAGCTGCTCCCGGTTGAGCTTCGCGAGGAAGTCGAGCTCGGCCCGGCGCTGGACGTCGGTCACGCCAGCCGGCATCCGCAGGTTCGGGATCCCCTCCGTCCCCTTGACCAGCGTCCCCTGGTACTTCGACGGAAGGAAGCCCGCCTGGTAGATCGACGGCCCGGAGAAGTTCTCGCCGTTGACCGTCACGATGTAGCCCGGCAGGTTCCGGTTCTCGCTGCCCATCCCGTAGGTGAGCCACGCGCCCAGCGTCGGCCGCGTGCCGATGAACGAGCCCGTCAGGGTCAGGTACTCGGCCGGCGTGTGGATCACGCTCTCGTGCTTCATGCTCCGGATGATGCAGAGCTCGTCGACCAGCCGCGCGGTTTCGGGGAACAGGCTCGAGACCGGCAGGCCGCTGCCGCCGTGTTGCCGGAACTCGAAGGGGCTCGGGTAGAGGTTGTCGAGGCGGAGCCGGTTGTTCATCGGGATCCGCTTCATCAGGCTCTCGGGGACCTTCTTCCCCTGCAGCGCGGCGAGCTCGGGCTTCGGGTCGAACGAGTCCACGTGGCTGGGCCCGCCGCCCATCCAGAGGAGGATCACGCTCTTCGCTTTCCCCTTCAGGCGCGGATCGACCGGCTTCTCCTCCTGGCCGAAGAGGCGCCCCTCCTCCGCCAGCATGCAGGTCAGCGCCAGCGAGCCCAGTCCCATCCCCGCCTGGCGGAGGAAATCGCGGCGGCTCGGCAGGCAGTCGGGGCCGTCGTTCATGGTCTCACTCGACGTAGACGAACTCGTTCAGGTTCAGCAGCGCGTGGCACAGCGTCGCCAGGTCCAGCTCCTTCGCGGCCTCGAGCTCCGACGCCGAAGCCGGCCGCCCGAGCGCCCGCAGGAACGCCTGCTCCGCCGATCCCGCCCGGGCGGCGAACGCCTTCGCCCGCGCGTGGACGAACGGGTTGTTCATCAGGTAGAGCGATTGGGGCGAGACCGTGCTCACGTGACGCTGGGGGCAGCTCTCGCCCGCGCCGGGGGCGTCGAAGAACTCGGCGATGTCCGGCAGGTCGTGCCGCTTGTGCAGCAGGTAGACCGTCCGCCGCACGGCCTTCGGATCCTCGACGACGCTCGGCCCCCCCATTTTCCGGTCGAGTTCGCCGCTCACCGCGAGGATGGAGTCGCGCACGGCCTCCGCCTCGAGGCGCCGCGGCGACCACCGCCACAGGAGCCGGTTCTCCGGATCGATCTTCCCGTTCGCCGCGTTCGGCGCGGACGACTGCCGGTACGTCGAGGAGAGGACGATCCACCGGTGGAGCTGCTTGTTGCTCCAGCCCTTCGCGACGAACTCGCTCGAAAGCCAGTCCAGGAGTTCCGGATGGCTCGGCTTCGCGCCGCGCAGGCCGAAATCGGCGGGGGTCGTGACGAGCCCGCGGCCGAAGTGCTGCTGCCAGACGAAGTTCACCCAGACCCGCGCCGTCAGCGGATGGTCCGGCCGCGTGAGCCGCTCGACGAGGGCCGTCCGGGTCCACGTGCCCGGCGGCGTGGGACCGAGCACGGCGGGCCAGCCGGGCTCGACCTCGGGGCCGGGCTGGTGGACGTCGCCGCGTTTCAGGACCCGGGGCTTCGCCTCCTTCAGCTTCGCGGGCTCGTAGAGCATCGGGTAAAAGCCCTTGATGGGGAGCGTCTTGATCGCATGGGGGCTCGTCGAGGGCGAGGCGAAGCCCCACGCGTGGGGCTTCTCGGGCATCGCCTTCTCGATCGCCTGGATCTTCTTGTCCAGCTCGGCGAACAGCTTCTTGTCGTCGTCCCCCAGCGCCTTGGCCGCCGCCTGGTCGTCGGGCGCCTTGCTCGTCCCCGCATTCTCCGCCGCCAGCTTCTTCTTCGCCCCTTCGAGGAGCGCCCTCTTGAGCGCCTTCGCGGGCTCCAGCTCCGGGGGGATCGACTTCTCGTACGCGATCCACGCGTCGGGGTCCTGGATCGCCAGAGGATTCACCTGGCCGCGGACGAAGAAGCCCTGGAGGCGATAGTAGTCGGCCTGGCTGATCGGGTCCCACTTGTGGTCGTGGCACTGCGCGCAGCCGAACGAGAGGCCGAAGAGCACCGCCGCCGCCGCGTTGGTGATGTCGAAGAGGTGGTCGTTCCGCTGGACGGCGCGGTCCTCCTGGTTGTTGTCCAGCCGGCCTGCCGCGAGGAATCCGGTCGCGACCAGGTTCTCGTCGCTGAGCGGCTCCATCTCGTCCCCTGCCAGCTGCTGGCGGAGGAAGAGATCGTGCGGCTTGTCCTCGTTGAAGCTGCGGATCACGTAGTCGCGGTAGCGCCACGACGCCGTGCGCACCGCGTTGGCCTCGTAGCCGGAGCTCTCCGCCCAGCGCGCGAGATCGAGCCAGTGACGGCCCCAACGCTCGCCGTAGGCGGGCGAGGCGAGGAGCCGGTCGACCGCGCGCCCGGTGTCGCCCTCCCGCTCGAACGCCTCGAGCTCCTCCGGGGTCGGCGGGAGGCCGGTGAGATCGAGCGTGAGGCGCCGGAGGAGCGTCCTCCGGGACGCTTCCGCCGCCGGCGCGAGACTGCGGGCCCCGTGCTCGCGCGCGATGAAGGCGTCGACTGGCGTCCGGACCCACGCCCGGTTCTTCACCTCGGGGGCGGTCGGGGCCTTGAGCGGCTGGAACGCCCAGTGGGGCGGCTGGTCGGGCCAGGGCGCGCCCTGGTCGATCCATTTCCGGAGGACTGCGACCGTCGCGGCCGGGAGCGGCTCGGCCTTCGAAGGCATCCGCTCCTCGCGGTCCTTCGAGGTCACCCGGGCGAGAATGAGCCCGATCGCCGACTCGCCCGATTCCCCGCCCTTCCGCGCCCCCTCGCGGGTGTCGAGCCGGAGGCCGCCCTTGTGGACGGTCGCGTCATGGCAGCGGAAGCAGTGGACCGAAAGGATGGGGCGGACGTCCGCGTAGAAATCGAGGCGCTTCTCCCGCGGGGGTTCGTCGTCCTGCGCCGCGGCCAGGAGCAGGATCGCAAGGAGAGGATTCTTCATGGCCCCCTACTTTACGCTCGAGGGGGACCGGGGTGGGCCGCCTTCAGGGATCAGCCCTCGGCCGTGCGCCGGGGGCTGAAAACTGACCGCTGACCTGACGAACCACACGAGCAAGGGTGTCGGCCCGGCATCCTTTGGAGGGGAATACACGGTGCCGACACCCCCTGCCCGTCGGAGTCTTATGGGTCTCTCTAGTGCCTCGTCACGAACTCGGTCGTGTTCAGGAGCGTCCAGTACGCGTCCTCGAAACCGCTGTTCGAGTGGGCGGCGATGAACGCCACGTAGCGCGCCTTCTCGGGGTCGCTCGCCTTCCGCGAGAGGCCCGCGAGGAACATCTCGTCGACCTTGTCCTCGACCGAGCCGGCGCCGCTCTTGATCTTCGAGAGCACGCCGCCGCTGGCGATCCAGCCCTGGATCTCCGTGTTGTTGCGGAGGAGGAGCGCCTGCCGCGCCGTGCCGGGCAGCGGCGTCGTCTCGCACCAGACCGCGCCGGCCGGGAAGAGCGAGTTGACCATCTGGAGCACCTGTCCGGTGTTCCGGTCGGGCTTGCCCTTCGTCGCCACCTGCACGGCGTTCAGCAACTGCTCGCCGGTGAGTTGCTTGACCGTCGCCCGCGAAAAGTCGACCTTGACCAGGGTGCCGTCCGCCGCGCAGGACAGCTGGTAGGCCTGGGAGTTGCAGATCGCGCGGATGACGTGCTTCATCGACGTCGCGTGCGACTGCGCGTCGGACGTCAGCGAGTCCAGCAGGCCCGAGAGGGAGGTCTTGCTGGTGCGGGCGGTGAAGTCGTCCACCGGGTGGACGATGCCGCGGCCCATGAGCCAGCCCCAGGTCCGGTTGACGAGCATCTTGGGGAGCTGCTTGTTGGCCTTGCCGGTCATCATGGGGACCAGGAACTTGATCCGGTCCACGCCCGGGCCGGGGGGCGCCATGCCGCCGAAGAGGAAGAAGGGCTTGGCCACGCCCGACTGCTTGGACTTCCCGACGACGTCGCTGTCGATCTTGACCGGATCGATCATGACCTCGCCGTCGTCCTTGTACGAGAGCTCGACGTGGTCGATCGCGTCCTTCTCGGCCGAGTTGCCGTAGCCGCGCGTCCGCACGCGGGCGTTGAACGCGGCCAGGCCGTAGAAGTGCTCGACGGTCCACTGGTCGAAGGGATGGTCGTGGCACTTGGCACAGAGGAGGCGGATGCCCAGGAAGTTGCGCCCCACCCGGGTGGCGAACTCGCTGACGGCGCCTTCCTCGTTGAACATCGCGAGCTTGTAGGCCAGCGCGGGGTCGCCCTCGTCCTTGCCGCGGGCGTCCAGGATCGCCCCGACGACGTCCGTCCAAGGCGCGTCCTTATGGAGCTTCATCTTGAACCAGTTGATGAAGTCCTTCACGATGCGGGAGCTCGACGCCTTGGAGAGCTTGGGCATCGTGTCCATGGTCACGTTGTGGTAGTCGCCAAAGAAGACCTCGGCGTACATCCGACCCCACAGGTCGGCGAAGTCGTCGGTGGCGAGGAGTTCGTCGATCTTGGCGACGCGCTTGTTCGCGCCGGCATCGGCCATGAACGCCTTCACCTGCTCGCCGCTCGGGGGATAGCCCACGAGGTCGAACATGAGGCGACGCAGGAACTCGCCGTCCTCACCGAGCACGGCCTTCTTCGAGATGGCCGAGTCGATGGAGCCGGACGAGGCGGGCTTCTTCGGCTCCGCCTGCGGGCCGAATCCCACGAGAAGGAGCGCCGCCAGGGCGCTCGAGACCGCGATGCCGCGATTCATAATAGATCCCTCCAAGCCTTTCGATTCTACCGGTTTACCTATTACTTATGTACGTAACAATCCGTCTCGACGTTCCAACGGACGGTCTCTTTCGACGCCGCCCACCATTCGTGCATCCGCCCGGCCAGGTCGGGCGCCGCGGCCGGGAAGCCCTCTTTGGCAAAGGGGGCCACGTTGGCCAGGATCCGGGCCAGGCGGTCCACCGCCCGGGGGTCCTTGAGCCGGGCCAGGAACTCGACGTCGTGCTCGAGGCCGGCGCCCCGGACCAGGCGGTCGTAGGGGTTGGCCTCGTTCACGCCCCGGAGCCGGAATGAGAGGACGTACTCGAGGAGCGCCTTTCTCTCGGGGGCGTCCAGGGGCTGCCCCGAGACCACCAGGTCTCCGGCGCGAGGGGTCTGCCTCAGCTCGGCCACCCGCCCGGTCGAGGAGGACTCCGCGACTTCGTGGAGCCGGAGCGTCCCGACCTGGGAATAGCCGCCCTGGATGCGGCGGTAGACGGTGAGCTTCTGATCGACGGCCAGGGCGTCGGACGCGCCCGCCGAGATCACGACCCGCCGGTTCTCGTCCACGCCCACGACCTGGGCCCAGAGGACGCGGTCGGTGGGGATGATCTGGAGGTCGTCCTCATTTTCTCCGTGGATGACCAGGAGGGAGGGCTTGGAAAGCGTGTTCGCGGGGGCGGGCTGGGCGGGGTCATCCCGGCGCTGCGAGACGAGGATGAGCGCCAGCACCCCGGCCAGCACGGCGGCCGCGGCGGCGAGGGGGATGAAGCGGCGGCGGGGCGCCTCGGTCCTCGCCAGCCGTCCGGCGACGGCGGCCGCCAGGGCGGGCTCGCCCGCGGCCGCGCGGAGCCCCTCGGCCAGGAGCTCGCCGTCGCGCTCGTAGGACTCAGCGAGCGTGCGGCAGGAGGCGCACCCGGCCAAGTGAGCGTCGATCTCCGGCCCCTCGTCCGGAAGGCGCTCGACGACCTCTTCGCATCTCATCGCAATCCCTTTCGACCCATTCTTTCCCGGAGCATCTTGCGGGCCCGGTGGAGCCGCACCTTCGCGTTCTCGTCGCTGATGCCCAGCGCCTCCGCGAGCTCGGCCACCGTCATCTGCTGCAGGTAAAAGAGCACGAGCGGCCCGCGGTACTCGTCGGGCAGCTCCATCGCCTCGTCCACAACCCTTTGGGCTCCCTCGTCGGGCCGGTCGGCCGACCCCTCCCGGGGGAGCGCGCCCATCGCCTTCCGCGTCCGGCCGCGCGCCCGCTGGACGTCGCAGCAGATCCGGTACAGGATGCCGGTCACCCACACCCGGAACTTCGCCCGGTCCTGCAGGGTCGAAAGCTTCCTCCACGCCCGGCAGAAGGCCTCCTGCACGGCCTCCTCCGCCTCGTCGCGGTTCCCGAGGAGGCCCATCGCCGTGGCCACCGCGTCCCGCGAATGGAGGTCGAGCAGCCGTGCAAAGGCAAGCTCGTCGCCCGCGCGCGCCCGCTCCACGAGGACGTCGTCCGTCTCGATGAATCCCCTCGGTTGGGCCTGCAGGCTGCCCATTCAGGAGTGAAGTCGAACGAACCCCGCCGACGGTTACAGAATTCGGCGGCCCGGAGGGATTGTAACCTCCTGTCCCCGTCAACCGCCACGGACGACCGAACGAGGGTTTGTCGTCCTGGGGAGGGACAGCTTCTAAAGGAGGGAGGGGAACCCACGGGCTTTCCAACGAATACGGCGAGGGTCGGCGTCCGGATCCACCTGGTCCGTCGTCCGCGGATGGGCCATAGTGGCGGGACGCGATGGAAAAAGGCGCGCATCCCCCTTCTTTACCGCCGCTCTCCGCAGCCGTCCTCAAGCGCGGCCACGCCTGCCACTTCCGATGCATGGCCCCGGGAATGGACCCGCTCCACATCGACGTCATGTCCAGGATGCGTGGGGCCGCCCCGTTCTCGAAGCTCTGGGAGCGGCGGCGGGAGATCAGCCTTCCGGGGATAGGAGGCGGCGGGGTTGTTTCCCTCGCCGATCGGGTCCGGATCAAGAAAACGCAGCGGGACAAGGATTGGATCATGCTCCGGAGGCTCATCGAATCGGACATCGCGAGGCAGGGATGGACGGGGGACAGGACGAGCATCCGGTTCTGGCTGTCGGAGTGCCGGTCCCCCTCACTGCTCGCCGAACGGGTCCGTCGATTCCCCGACGATGCCCGGAGGCTGGCGCGGCGTACGGCCGTCCGCCGGGCCCTTCGCGGAGACCGCAAGGGGATCGAGCGGGCCCTCCGCCGGGAAGAGACGGGGGAGCGCCGGGCGGACCGGCTCTACTGGGCCCCCCTCCGGCGTGAGCTTGAACGATGGCGGCTTCGGCGCGACCATCGCGCTTGATGCCGCCGGCAGGGATCGGCCTTGCCCTTCATGTCGTTGCCCCGGATCCGCGTCGCAGCCACGGACTCCTCCGTGGACGGATTGCCCCAGAGCTGGGCCGTGCGGATCTCCTCGAAATCCCGGAGCGCGTCCGTCTCGCTGAATCCCATCGGTTGGGCCGACCGGATGCCCATCAGAAGTGGAGTCGCGGCCGGTTTCAGGGATCGGCGGGACGGGGAGATTCTAACCGAATCTACCCGCCCCGACGGGAAAGGACCCCCCGGCGCTCCAGGCTGCGGAAGATTTCGGTCACCGCCGCCTCCGGCGACAGGACGACCGTGTCGATCACGACCTCGGCATCGGCCGGAACCTCGTAGGGATCGGAGACCCCCGTGAAGACGGGGATCAGGCCCGCCCGGGCCTTCTTATAGAGGCCTTTCGGATCGCGCTTCTCGCAGATTTCGAGCGAGGTGGCGACGTGGACGAGGACGAAGCCCCCGAGCGGCTCGATCATGGCACGGACCTCCTTCCGGATCGCGTCGTAGGGGGCGATCGGGGAGCAGAGGGCGATCCCGCCGTGCCGGGTGATCTCCGACGCCACGTAGCCGATCCTCCGGATGTTGAGATCGCGATGCTCCTTCGAGAATCCGAGTTCGGAGGAGAGCATCCGGCGGATCAGGTCGCCGTCCAGGAGGCTCACCGGGCGTACCTCGCGCTCCTCAAGACGGCACTTGAGGAGCTCGGCGATCGTGGTCTTGCCCGCCCCCGAGAGGCCGGTAAAGAAGATCGTGAATCCGTTCATGACGTAGGGAGAAGGTAGTGTACGCCCCTCGCCAAGTCAACGGGGACGAAGGGAACGCTCACTCCACGGGAACGAGCCTGACCTGCCGCACGTCCATGACCGCGCCCTTCGCCTTCTTCACGGCGCGGATCTCGAAGCGCAGGTCGACCTTCCCGAGCGTGATCTTCCCCGCCTCGCGCTCGACGAAGTTCTGGAAGTGGCCCGTGTCCTCGACGGTGTAGGAGAGCGACTGATCGCCGGCCGCGAGCTTCACCTCGCTGCCGCCCTGCCCCTTCCCACACCCCTGGAGCAGGAGGACCTTGTACGTTCCGGGCTTCGCCGCGCGGAGGCTCCACTCGCACCAGTCCTTCTCGTCGGCCCAGTAGCCCACGGTGTTCTTGTGCGGCTGGGGCTCGTAGCGAAGGAGCCGGCCGTGCGTGACGGCGCTGTGCGCCGCGAGCGTGATCGACCCGTCGGCCCCCGGCTCCGTGACCACGGGATCGCCCGCGACGCGGGGTTTCCCGACGGTCTCGACGACGATGACGTCGCCTTGCCTGTCCGCTGGGCGATGGACGGTCCAGTCGGCGACGTTCGGCTCGAATTTGAGCGCCTTCTTCGTCGCGTCGTCTTTCACATAGACCGCGCCGATGGGGTTGTTCAGGCGGGGCATGGCAAGCCGGCCGTCGGCGGGCCAAGTGGTCACGACCAGATGGACGGCATTTTCCCTGAACTCCACGCGGCCCCACGAGGGGTCCTGAATGAAAAGGAGAACCCACGCGATGATCATGAGGAAGCTCCCAGGAGGGGGGCGAGGTGTTTGATGGCGTCCGCGGCCGCGTCGGCGGCACGATGGCTGTCGCGGGACAGCTCCAAGGCGAGGGGGCCGTCGTACTTGAGGCGGCGGAGTTCGCGGAAGACGGCGGCAAAATCGATCTCGCCCTGTCCGGGCGGGAGGTGCTCGTGGACGCCGCGGCGGGCGTCGTCAAGCTGGACGTTGCGCAGCGTCGGCGCGAACCCGGCCAGGTGTTCGTGGGCGGCGCCCTTCTCGGTGACGATAAGGTGGCCCACGTCGATCGTGGTCATGAGGTCGTCGCGGCCGAGGCGGCGCCGGAGTTCGCGGTAGCGGTCGAGGGAATCGACGAGCATGCCCGGTTCGGGCTCGAAGCAGACGGTGACGCCGCCGGCCTCGTCGAGGAGGCGGGGGAGACGTTCGAGGAGGCGGGCGAAGGCGGCCTGGGGGTCGTCGTCCGGCTCGGGGGCGCCGCTCCAGATCGAGATCAAGGGAGCCCCGAGGGTGCGCGCCTGGGCGAGGCAGCGGCGGTAGAAGTCCAGGCGTCGGCCGGCCGCGGCGTCGTCGCGCGAGAGGAGGTTGGGCCAGTGCTTCCGGCGCGGATCGAGGACGTAGCGGGCGCCGGTCTCGACGACGCAGCGGAGGTTTAAACGATCCAGAAGGACGCGGGCCCGCTCCCAGTCCTTTTGCGAGGTTGCGAAGGGATCGAGGTGCCCGATGTCGGGGGTCAGGGCGACGCCGCCGTACCCCAGATCGGCGAGCAGGCGGAAGGCGTCGTCCAGCCGGTGGTGGGCGAGGCCGTTGGTGTTGTAGGCGAGGTACACGGGGGGTGATGATACCGGGCGCGGGGGGGCTGAGTCGACCCCTTAATTAATGTTGACTTGGACACGAGAAAAAGTAGAATCTTCGGGACTCAAGACTGTAATTACGCTTTTTTCAAAATTCCGGAGGAGGGCCTGTTCATGAGGAGTTGGACTTATCGTTTGGGTTTGCTGGCCATCGCGGCGGCGATCATCCCCGCGTGCGGCAAGAGCAGTAGTTCGGGGGTACCTGCCGGCGGCGGCGGCGGCGGTGGCGGTGGCGGCGTCGGCGTGGCCGTGAGCGGCCTGAGCTCGTTGTCCGGGGGCGGAGTCGGGACCGACTTCGACGGCGGCGACGCCGGCAGTATCAATATTTTCAACGAGACCGGTGGCGATATCCAGATGCTGAACGCCGGCACGGTCAATTCGGTGGTGACGCCTCGGGCGCTCAGGCCGTACCTCGGCACCAGCGTTGTGACCGCTGCGGCGGGCGCCTCGACGTGGTCCGTGGCCAACACCATGATGAGTGGCAGCGAGGACTTCGTGGGAAACACGAACAACCCCTCGGGCTTGGTCGTCCCGGTGGGATCGACCCTGACGATTCTGCCCAATGTCAGCTTCACTGAAGTGAGGATGCGGTTTACGCACGGCATTTATGTCGCCGGAACCCTGATCATCGGGCGACGGGGGGTCGCCACTGCGAGCGACCAACTCAGCGATGATTCGGCCGATCTCACGATCAACGGCTTCTTCCCGGATTTTCTCAACGTGGTGATCGCTCCGGGCGGTTCGATCCTCGCGGTGGGCCAGGTCGATTCTGCCGGCACGGATGCCGGCAACACCAGCGGGAGCGGCGGAGACATCACGATTGACAACAGCAACACCGCTTCGGTCGTAAACGCCGGGACGATCGACACCCGCGGCGCCGCGGGCGACACCGGCGGGGACGGCGGGGACGTCCTGATCCGGGCCGATTTCTACGGCAACTACAACAGCGGCACGATCAATACGTCGGGCGGGGCGGGAAATGCCGCGTTTGCCGGCGGGTTCACCAACACCACTCCCACCAACGTCAACATTGCTAGCGTGGCCGTGGGGTCCGTGGCCAATACCACGGAGTACACGCTTGAAGTCCCGGTTCCGACTTGGATCACGGTCGGAAGTCCCATCGTCGTCTCGCTGTGCGACAACGGGGGCGGCGCCAACAACGGCAATTTCCTGGTGACAGCAGTAGCCGGCTCTGTGGTGACGTTGAACAACGCCACCGGGGGTCCCGAGACGGCAGTGAATTCACCTGGAATCATGACCTTGGACCTGGGCACCGGCTTCGGGTTCGGCGGGAGCGCGGGGAGCATCAACCTCGACTCCACGAATGACGGCTCCACGGGGATCGGGATTGGCGGCGGGACGTTCAATTCCGGCGACCTCATCGCCGTTGGAGGCAATGGCAGCGCGGGCGGCGGCGACGGCGGCTTCATCATCATCCACACGAGTGGGGTGGGCGCCGTGACGAGTTCCGGCACCATCAGCAAGTCGGGCGGGAATGCCACCTTGGCCGCGCTCAACGGAGACGGCGGAGACACCTCGGCCCTCATTGTGATCGCCCGTAACGGCACCCTCCGGGTTTCGGGCACCATCACGGCCAACGGCGGCAACGGCGCCGGGCTGGGAGATGGACTCGACGGCGGCTTCATCCTCTTCCGGGATGACATCAACGACGACGTCGGCATCGTCGCTGCTCCGCCCCAGGGCGGCTGCGCGATCGGCGCGGCGATCAGCCACGTCGGTGGCAGCGGCGCCACCGGCGGCAACGGTGGCAGCATGACGATCGACGTGACCAACAACACCGGCGCGTCACCCGGCGGCGGCATCGCCAACCTCTGGGTCGTCGGCTACAACAGTTTCAATACGACCGGCGGCGCCGGCGAGTTGAGCGGCGGGGACGCGGGCTCCATCACTGTGAACAACTTCGTCTCAAGCGGTTCCAGCCCGTTGGTGGGTTCGATCTACAATGAGATCGCCCTCAACGCGGTCGGCGGAGCGGCCACCACGGATGACGGAGGCAACGGCGGCGATGTGGCGATCTCCATCCAAACAACCAGCAGCGGCGTTCCGGACACCAGCCGGACCCTGGTCAATGTGGCTGCTATCAACGCCAGCGGCGGTGCGGCGGCTTCGGCCACCGGTGGCCAATTCGGCGGCGATGCCGGCGGCATCCAGATGTACAACCAGTTCACGCTGTCCAACTCGGGCGTATTGACCGCCAACGGCGGCAATGGCCTCGGCACCATCCAGAACGCTGGAGGTTTTGGCGGCGGCATCGATCTCACGTCGGACAACGAACTCATCAACAGCGCGGCGCTTACGGCCAACGGAGGATCCGGTCAGGGCGGAGAATTCGGCGGCCTGATCTTCATCGCAAGCGCGCGGACGACCACCAACGGCAACATCAGTTGCGACGGTGGTACCGGCGGTGTCATTGCGGGTGACTTTGGTGGCGACGGCGGCTTCATCGAGATCCTCAGCACCGAAACGACGACTGTCGTTTCCGGCACGCTCTCGGTGGCCTTCGGAACCGGGGGGCTCCTCCCTGGGTCGGGCGGCGAAGTCATCCTGG
>CAZSCC010000433.1:0-32344 GCA_964604905.1 uncultured Planctomycetales bacterium | reverse complement strand
AAGGTCTACCGCGGCATGGACATCGGGACGGCCAAACCCAGGCGTCCCTACCGCCTGATCGACGGGTGCGACCCCGCTGAGAGTTACAACGCGGGTCGATTCGTGCGGGACGCGAAGTCGGCGATGGCGACGTGCGATCGGGCGGTCTTCGTGGGGGGGACGGCGCTCTACTACAAGGCGCTCGCCTACGGGATCTTCGAGGGGCCCGAGGCGGACCCGGCGCTCCGGGAGGAACTGGCCGCGCGGGGTGCTCCGGCGCTCCACGCCGAACTCCAGAAGGTCGACCCTCCCGCCGCCGCGAAGATCCATCCGAACGACCTCAAGAGGCTCGTCAGGGCGGTGGAGGTCTTCCGGAAAACGGGGGAGCCGATCAGTTCCAAGCAAACGCATTTCGAGGGGAAGCCGTCGCTCGAGGGCGACGTCTTCGTCCTCCGCCGCGGGGACCTCAAGGAGCGGATCGCTTCGCGGACGCGGCGCATGCTGGCGGACGGCCTCATCGACGAGGTGCGGGGCCTGCTCGCCCGTCCGTGGGGAAAGGAAGGACGGCTGGCCGTGGGGTATCGGGAGGTGATCGGCTTCCTGAAGGGCGAGCACGACGAGGCCGAGATGGAGCGCCTGATCAACCGCAACACGAACACCCTCGCCCGGCACCAGCACATGTGGTTCAAACGATTCACCGAGGCCAGGACGGTCTCGAGCGTAGAGGAAATATGCGCCCAGCTGCGATGACGCTCGCCTGGGTCCTGCTGTGCGGGGCCCGGCAGGAGCCGGCGGTCGAGCACGTCGTGATCGTCTCCATCGATGGTCTCCGCCCGGATTTCTATCTGGGCGACTACGAGGCGCCGGCGCTCAAGGAGATGCTGCGGGGCGGCGTCCACGCGAAGGCGGTGGAGAGCGTCTATCCCAGCGTGACCTATGCGGCGCACGCCTCGATCGTCACGGGCGTCCGGCCCTGGAAGCACGGCATCGTTGCGAACACCCGGTGGTCCGAGGGAGGGTCGACGCGCGACTGGTACTGGCACGCGAAGGACCTCAAGGCGCGGACGCTCTGGCAGGCCGCGCGAGAGAAGGGGTTGAAGACCGCGATCACCTACTGGCCCGTCTCAGTGGGGGCGGAAGCGGACTGGGTGCTGGGCGAGATCTGGGACCCCGACAAGACGGAAACCCTCGCGCGCCTCCAGGCGGCCGCGACCCCGGGCCTGCTGGTCGAGCTCTCCTTCGCGCTCGGGATCCCCAAGGAGAAGATCGCGGAGGACAAGGCGGCGATCGACAATTTCGTCTCGCGCGCCGCGGTCTACGTCTTCCGCAAGTACAAGCCCAACCTCCAGCTCGTTCACCTCCTCAACGTGGACGACGCCCAGCACAAGCAGGGCAGGGACGGCGAAGGGGTGAGGGAGGCGGTCCGGCGTCAGGACGAGAATCTCGCGCGGATCCGGAAGGGGATCGAGGAGTCGGGGCTCAAGGAGAAGACGCTCCTGATCGTCGTGGGCGACCACGGATTCACGGACGTGACGCGGAACGTCAACCCGAACGCCCACCTGCGGGACAGGGGATACCTGGAGGCGGAGGGGGAGAAGGTCAAGTCCTGGCGCGCGCTCGCGCGGTCGAGCGGGGGCTCGGCGGCGGTCTACGTGAAGGACCAGGCGGACGTCGGGCCCGTGGCGGAGCTCTTCCGGAAGGCTTCGACCCACGAGGGCACGACGATGTTCCGCGTGGTGGGGCGCGACGAGTTGGATGCGCTCGGATACAATCCCGACGCGGCGTTCGCGCTCGAGCCGGGAAAGGGGTGGGCGTTCTCGGGCGCGCTCGCCCCGTCGCTCGTGCACGGGGAGCCGACCGTGAAGGGGAACCACGGCCAGATGCCGTCACTCCCGGAGCTCCAGACGGGATTCGTGGCCTGGGGCGCCGGGGTGAAGGCCGGCGCGTCGGTGGCGAAGATGCGGCTGATCGACATCGCCCCCACGGTGGCCCGGCTGCTGGGGCTCGACATGAAGGGGACCGAAGGCGCGGCCCTCGACGAGATCCTACGCTGAGCGTTCCGGAGCGTATTCGCGGAGGAGGGAGGTGAGCTCCCCGATCTTGTCCGCGTAGGTCTTGGCCGCGGAGAGCCAGGGGTGCTGCCACCTTGCCTTGGCGCTCTCGATCTTCCGCCGAAGGTCCGGGGCGGTCTCGATCCGGGTCCACTCCACCGTGCCGCCGTGGGTGTACTGGTCGACCACGGCGAGGATCTTGCGCTCCTCGGTGGCGAGCGCCGTCCGCAGGCTCTCGAGTTCCGGCGTGGGGGCGTCGTCGAGGGAGAAATCGCGGAGGAAGGCGGAGGCGTTCCTCCGGATCACGGTAGCGGCGTCGAGCAGCGTCCAGGCCGGCTCCTTGGAGGAGTCCTCGGTACGGTCGAGGCGGAGGCGCGTCCGGAGTTGCCGGCCCGCGACGGCGATCCGGATGTGCTTCTCGTCCCAACGGTCAACGAGGTAGGAGCCCGTCTCCCAGATCCGGACGGTTCCCCGTCCGCCGGTGACCTCGCCTTCGTAGTCGAGGTAGAGCTTCCGGTGGTCCTTGATCTGCCTCGCCGCCTGAGGCAGCTGGAAGGAGGTGCTCTCCAGGCGCCAGGTCTTGAGGGTCTCGCCCTGTTCGAGCATGAGGTCGAAGTGGTCGCCCTCCTTCGAACCCTCGTGACGGCTGATCGTGAACCTGGGCATTAGCTGAACCCGAATCGTTTGATCTTACGGTACAGGGTCCGCTCCCCGATGCCCAGCATCTTCGCCGCCTTCTCGCGGTTGCCTTCGCACATCGCGAGGGCTTTTCGGATGCGCTCCTTCTCTCCCTCCTGGAGGTTCACGCCCGCGACGCCCGGGAGGGATCCTGCCTCCGCGGGTTGTCGGACGTAGCGGGGAACGTCCTCGACGTCGATCCGGCCGTCCTTGTCGAGGACGACCATGCTCTCGATGCAGTTGCGCAGTTCGCGCACGTTTCCCGGCCAGCTGTAATCGTAGAGGAACTCCATCGCGGCGGGGGTGATCTCGGGCGGTTTCTTGCGCTGCTGGGAGGCGAATTCATTGAGGAACGACTGGACGAGCGGGGGCAGGTCTTCGAGGCGGTCGCGGAGCGGGGGCATCTCGACCGTGACGACCTTCAGGCGGTAGTAGAGGTCCTCGCGGAACGTGCCTTCCCGGATGAGAGCGGACAGATCCTTGTTCGTCGCGGCGATCAGGCGTACGTCGACCTTGATCCGGTCGTTCGAGCCGACGCGGAAGACCTCGCCGTATTCGATGACGCGGAGCAGTTTGATCTGGATGGACGGCGGCATGTCGCCGATCTCGTCGAGGAAGAGAGTGCCGCCGTGGGCGTACTCGAAGCGGCCCTTGCGGGTCTGGAGCGCGCCCGTGAAGGCCCCCTTCTCGTAGCCGAAGAGCTCGCTCTCCAGGATCGTCTCGGAAAGCGCGGCGCAGTTGAGGGGAACGAAATGGTTTCCGCGCCGGGGCGAGTTCTCGTGGATCGCGCGGGCGACGAGTTCCTTGCCGGTGCCGCTCTCGCCGAGGATCAGGACGGTGGCGGTGGTGGGGGCGACTTGTCGGAGCGTGTCGAAGATCGACTGCATGCTCTCCGACCCGCCGATGATGCCCTCGAAGCCGTACCGCTTGTCGAGCTGGCGCTTGAGCTCGATGTTGGACCGGAACAGCCTCTGCTTCTCCAGGGCTTTGCGGATCTTGGCGCGGAGGATGTTGAGGTCGATGGGCTTGTTCAGGTAGTCGTAGGCGCCCTCGTCCATCGCCTCGAGCGCGGTCTCGTAGGAAGGGTAGCCGGTCATGACGATCACTTCGGTTTCGGGGGTGCGGGCCTTGACCTTGCGGACGATCTCGATGCCGGAGACGTCGCGCATGACGAGATCGGTGAGGACGACGTCGAAGCCCTCCTCCTGGAGGATCCGAAGGCCCTCCGTGCCGCTGCCGGCAACGCGGCACTCGTAGCCGGCGCGCTCGAGGCTCTCGGCTGCGGCCTCGGCGTGGCCGCGGTCGTCGTCGAGGACTAGGACGCGTGTTTTTTCAGGCATAGCGTGAACGTGGCGCCCTTCTGAGGCTCGCTTTCCACCTCGACGGAACCGTGGTGCTCCTCGACGATCTTCTTGACCATGGGGAGACCCAGCCCGGTGCCGCCGGGTTTCGTGGAGAAGTAGAGGTTGAAGATCTTGTCGCGGTGGTCGGGGGGGATGCCGGGGCCGGTGTCGGCGACGGAGAGGCGGACCTGCCCGCCGTTCTCGACGGTGCGGACGGTGATCTCGCCGCCGGAGGGCATCACCTGCTGAGCGTTGACGAGGAGGTTGAGGACGGCCTGGCGGATGAGGTTGGGGTCGATGTCGACGCGGGGGAGGGCGGGGGCGAACTCGCGGTGGAGGCGGATTCTGGAGCGCTCTGCCTGGGGCGCGAGGAAGTCGAGGAGTTCGCCTGCCAGGGAGTTGAGGTCGGTGGGTTCAAGCCGGAGGGCGTGGCCCGCGGCGAAGCGGACGAAGTCGGAGACGACGGTCTCGAGCCGTTCCGTCTCGCGGAGGAGGACGTCGATGCGCTTCTTTCCCTTTTGCTCGCGCTCCGTGATGGGGTCGTCCCAGTCCTCGCGGAGGAGCTGAAGGTTCATGCGGAGAGTGGAGAGCGGGTTTCTGATTTCGTGGGCGAGGCCGCTGGCGATGGTTCCGACGAGGGCGCCCTGTTCCTCCTCGCGGCGGGCGCGGGCCGAGGCGTCGGCCCGGGCGGCGGCGCGGCGCTGGAGGGCGTAGACCAGCGCCGCCCCGGCGAGGGCGCCCGCGGCGAGGAGGAGAAGCTTCATCACGGCCTTGGATTTTATAAGGGATCGGGGGATAAGTCGAGATCAGGCGAGCCGGAGGGGGACGGCCTACAGGAACTTGATGAGTTCCAGCTCGTTCTGGAAGCCCCTGCGGTAGACGTAGCTGATCTCGTCCATGATCTGGCGGATGAGGAAGGTCCCCATCGTGTACCCCTTTTCGCGGGCGACGCTCTCGGCGAGCTGGGTATCGTTGAGCCCGCGGGCGAACTCGAAGACGTTGAGGGAGTCCTCGATGCGGGCCTTGAAGCGGACGTCGTCGATATCGACGGAGAGGGTGATCTGGTTCTGGAACCCCTTGTAGCGGGCGTACTGGACGACCGAGCTCACGGCCTCATCGACGGCGAGGCTGATGAGATCCTTCTCCCTCTGGGAGAGGGACACCTCGGACAGAGTCTCGTTGAGCAGCGCGCGCACCTCGTTGAGGAACTTCGGGTGGCACGGCTTCGAGATCGTCTTCTGTATCGCCTTCGTCATCCTACTCTTTAGACGCTCCTCAGGGTGCAATGTTCATGCAAAAATTGCATAAATATTGGGCTCCTCGTTCCGCCCGTCAGGGCCCCTTCCCGGAGGGCGCCTTGCGCTCGCCGTACTCGATACGGCATTTCGCGAGTTCCCGGTCGAACCACGGGCGGTAATCCGCCTCCCCCGGGGGCACGGCCAGGATTCCGTCCATCAACTCCCCCCGGACGACATCGTAGGGGACGTTCCTCCCCTTTCGCAGATTCCGGAGCAGGACCACGTAGTGGAGGCTGGAGCGGCTGTGCTCCACCCCCGTGAACTCCCCGGGCTTCATCTTCAGGAGCTGCTCGAGAATCCAGTCGTCGAGCACCGGGTTGACGGGCGGCGCCCCCTTCGGGAAGACCTCGCGGGGGATCCTCCCCTGGGTGGGTTTGCGCCCTCCCTTCTCGAACTCCCCGGCCGCGGTATCGTACCCGTTGGCGCGGGCGTTCTCAACGAACTTCTTCGCGTCCGACTCTTCCACGAAGATCATCCGGTCGGTCTCGAGCGTGTCCTCGAGCAGGGCCGCGTAGCGGAGGATCTTGTCGAGGGTAAGCGTGTCGCTCAGGAACCGGGAGCCCGCAAGGTGCGCGATCCAGGCCTCCTGCGTGGTGCCCTCGCGGACAAACTGCGCGCGGAAGGCCTCGTCGCCCATCTGCTGGCGGGTCTGCCGGGCATACGCCTCGGCGCGCTGGCGGAGCTCCTCGGGGGTGTGGGTGATTCCGAGCGCCTTGCGGCGGTCTTCCACGAGCCGCCAGCGGACGTACTGGTCGACGGCGGTCTTGAGGTCGAGCTCCAGCATCTTCTCCGCCACCGCCCGCCAGGGGAGGGGCTCGCCGTTGTAGAAGGCCACGATGGAGCGGTTTTGCGCAGGGTCGCCGTCCGTCCTGGCGAGCGGAGCGGGTTGGACCGGCCCGGGCCGCGGGCCGGCCGAGCAGGCCGCCAGTAAGGTCGCGGCGGGGAGGAGAAGGATTCGAACCCCCATGGGGGGCCGATTATACCAGGGATCGGGGGAGAAGCAACGTTCCGGCCGCGTCAGGGGGAGGGGCTGCGGCCGCCCCCGGGCGGGGCGGGGCCGTTCATCTCGCGGAGAACCTCGATGAGCTCGGACGTCCCCAGGGCGCCCATCTCGAGCATGATCATTCCGATCAGCTTGTGGGCTTCGCCGCCGGCGGCGATGTCCCCCTGTCGCGAGAGGGCGTCGTTCACCTGCTGCTGGGTGACGTATCCGCGGCGGACGGCCGCCTGGCCGAAAGGCTCGCGGTTCGCGCGGCGGGGCTCCCCTCCGTTCCGGATCATCGGGCGCAATTATAGGCCGCGCCGGCCGGAGTTCACAAAGAAAACGTGCCGGTCACCGGACGAGGGTCCGGAAGTACGCGACGGTCTTCTCGAGCCCCGCGAGCCGGGAGACGTGAGGTTCCCAGCCGAGGATCGTCCGCGCCCGGGTGATGTCGGGGCG
The DNA here is from genome assembly GCA_964604905.1 of uncultured Planctomycetales bacterium. Lineage (GTDB taxonomy): Bacteria > Planctomycetota > MHYJ01 > MHYJ01 > JACPRB01 > JACQFK01. The sequence continues at coordinate 25,554 of CAZSCC010000433.1, read as the reverse complement.
GCGTTGCCTGGGATCGTCCTGGGGGAGCGGCCGCGAGACGATCTTGGAGCGGGAACCGGTGAGATCGATGACCTCGCGGGCCAGCTGGGCGATGCTGATCTCGTCGGGGTTCCCGATGTTGACGGGGTCGGTCTCGCTCGAGTCCAGGAGGCGGAGGATGCCGTCCACCAGGTCGGTGACGTAGCAGAAGCTCCGGGTCTGGGTCCCTTCGCCGAAGACCGTGAGGTCCTCCTCGCGGAGCGCCTGGGCGATGAAGGTGCAGACGGCGCGGCCGTCGTTGGGACGCATCCGCGGGCCGTAGGTGTTGAAGATGCGGACGATGCGGGTCCGGAGCGCGTGCGTCCGATGATACGCCATCGTGATGGCCTCGGCGAATCGCTTGGCCTCGTCGTACACGCCCCGGGGTCCGACGGGGTTGACATTGCCCCAGTACGCCTCGGTCTGGGGGGTGACGAGAGGGTCGCCGTAGACTTCGCTGGTCGAGGCGAGGAGGAATCGCGCGTCCTTCTCCTTGGCGAGCCCGAGCGCGTTGTGGGTGCCGAGCGAGCCGACCTTGAGGGTATGGATCTTGTGCTGGAGGTAGTCCGTCGGGCTGGCGGGCGAGGCGAAGTGGAGGATCGCGTCGATACGTCCGGGCAGGTCGATGTGCCGGGTGACGTCGTGCAGGATGAATGAGAAGCGGGGATGGTTTCGGAAGCCCTCGAGGTTGCTCTGGCTTCCGGTGAGGAGGTTGTCCATGGAGACGACCTCCTCGCCCCTGGCCAGAAGGGCTTCGCAGAGGTGCGATCCCAAAAACCCGGCTCCCCCCGTCACCAGAACCCGCATGGCGCCATCATAGGGGGGGGCACCGGGTTGTCAAGGCGGGGAAGAGTCTGGCGGAACCCTTGGGACATGGGATATACTGGGGCGGAATCGAAGACTGAGGGGGACGCGACGCATGGTCCTGACGGGTCACCAACCCAACTATCTCCCCTACCTCGGGTTTTTCCACAAGATCGCCCTCTCGGACCGCTTCCTGATCGTGGACAACGTGCAGTTCGTCAAGAGGGGCACGTTCGGATGGATGCACCGCAACCGCATCCGCACCGGCTCGCCGCAGGGGTGGGACTGGCTCTCCGTCCCGGTCCTGACGAAGGGGCGATTTACCCAGAAGGTCACGGAGGCGGTGATCGACTCTTCGGTCCCCTGGACTCGGAAGCATTGGCGGGCGATCGAGTGGAACTACCGGCGGGCGAAGTATTTCAAGGAGTACGCGGCGGAATTCCAGGCTCTCTACGAGAAGCGCTGGGAGGCGTTCTGCGAACTGGCGTGCGCCTTCATCGAACTCCTCCTGCGCCTCCTTGGGATTCCGCGGACCTGCGAACGGACTTCGGCGCTCGGGGTGACGGGCGAGTCGACGGGCCTGGTGCTGCAGATGTGCCGGGCGACGGGGGCCGACACGTACCTGTCGGGGGTCCACGGACGCGATTACCTGGACGCGTCGGAGTTCTCCCGCGCGGGAGTGCGGCTGGAATTCCAGGACTTCAGCTGCCCCGAGTATCCGCAATGTTGGCCCGGGCCCTTCGTGCCCAATCTGTCGGTGATCGATCTTTTGTTCAACTGCGGACCCGACAGTCGGAAGGTGCTTCTCGGTGATCGCGCAGCTTAACCATCCGCAGTTCTGGATGCTCATCCTGGCGTGGTGGGTGGCGGACCTCGTCACCCCGCTGGTGATCCGGCTCTCCCATCGGGTGGGGGCGCTGGACCGTCCGCACACCTACAAGATCCACCAGGAGCCGACCGCGTTCCTGGGCGGCGTTGCGGTCTATGTCGCGTTCGCGGTGGCGCTGTTTTCCATCCTCCGTTTCCCGAACTACGCGGACCATCAGGACGTGTTCGCGATCATGGGAGGCGGCCTGGCGGTCCTGGCGCTGGGGCTCGTGGACGGGTTTCGCCCGCTCTGGGCGGTGGGGAAGCTCGCGGTGCTCCTGCTGGTCACGCTCCTCCTGGCCCGGTTCGGCGTGAGGATCATGCTCACGGGGCTCTGGGCGCTGGACCTGGGGCTCACGCTGCTCTGGATCGCCGGCGTCTCCAGCGCCATGAACTCCCTCGATAACGTGGACGGGGCCGCGGCCGGGACTGCGGCGATCGCGGCGTTCTGGACGTTCATGGTGGCGTGGTACAGCGAGCCCTGGGGCCAGTCCCACGTGACCTACGTGGCGGTCGCCCTCCTGGGGGCCTGCCTCGGCTTTCTCCGGTACAATCTGGGCAAGCCGGCGCGCGTCTTCCTGGGGGACAACGGGTCCCTGGTCCTGGGTTTCCTGCTGGCGGCCCTCACGGTCCAGGCCGGGTGGGCGCGCGACGACAAGTTCAAGGCGGTGATCGTTCCCTGCGCGATCCTTTGCGTGCCCCTCTACGACATCACGCTATCGACGCTCCTCCGGATCCGGCGCGGAGTGGTGAAGGGCCCCATCGAGGCGATCGTCTATTGCGGTCGAGATCACCTCTCGCACCGCCTGGTCGCGCTGGGTCTCTCGCAGCGGGAGGCGGTCTTGCTGCTCTACCTTTTCGGGGTGATCGGAGGGATGATCGGGGGCATCGTGGCCCGGCCGGGCGTGACCCCGGCCATCTATGGTCCGGTGACGGCGATCGCCGTCGCCTTGCTGGTCGTGTTGGGGGTGATCCTGGACCGGGCGAAAGTCTATCCCCACCAGCAGCCGGGAGCAGCGGTCTCTCCGGAAGCAGCGTCGCGGGAGACGGTGGCGCCGTGAAGAAGAAGGTCCGTCGTGAACTCAGGGGCGAGGGATAGATGGATCGCGCCCTCGAGCTGCATCGCGACGCCATCGTGGTCGACGGCCACGCCGACACGATCGCGCGCTTCCTCGATGACGGGGAGGACCTGGGCGTCGAAACGGGGAAGGGCCATCTGGACCTCCCGCGCATGTTCCGGGGGGGCCTGGATGCCCAGTTCATGTCCTGCTGGGTGGAGCCGAAGTACGTGGAGCGCAAGGAGTCGGCCAAGCGGGCGTTCCGCATGATCGATGCCGTCAAGCGGTGGATCGGGGGGAACCCCGCGCGGATCGCCCTGGCGCGCACCGCGGGAGAGGTCCGGCGGGCGGTCGCCCAGGGGAAGGTTTGCGGGATCCTCTGCATCGAAGGAGGGCATGCGATCGAGGATGACCTCGGGCTGCTGCGCAGCTTCTTCGAGCTGGGGGTCCGTTACATGACGCTGACGTGGAACAATTCCACGGATTGGGCCGAGGCGGCCCGGGACCCGGGGAAGGTGAAGGGGCTCACGGACTTCGGTCGACAGGTGGTGCGTGAGATGAACCGGCTGGGGATGCTGGTGGACCTCTCCCACGTCTCGGAAAACACGTTCTACGATGCGATCTCGGTTTCGGACACGCCGGTGGTCTGCTCTCACTCGTGCGCGCGGGCCCTCTGCGATCATGTGCGCAATCTTCGGGACGATCAGTTGCGCGCGCTGGCCCAGAACGGAGGGGTCGTCGGAGTCAATTTCTACTCGGGGTTCCTGAGCCAGAGTTTCTATGATCGCAAGAAGCCCGCCGACCGGGCGGACGACGATGAACGCGCGCGGGCCCGCGAGACGTTCCGGGGGGATCCCCGCGGGATGGACGAGGCGCTCCGGGAGATCGGTCGGCGCTACGACCGGTCGGAAGCGGCGATGGAGCGCCCCTCCCTCGATCTCCTGATCGACCACATCGAGCACATCGCGCGAGTCGCGGGGATCGACCACGTGGGGCTCGGTTCGGATTTCGACGGCGTCACGGCGCTTCCCGAGGGGGTCGATGACTGTTCGCAGTTGCCCAACCTGACCCGCCGACTCCTGGAGCGTGGATTCTCCGAAACGGATGTTCGGAAGGTCCTGGGAGAGAACTTCCTCCGCGTGATGGAGCGATCCATCGACCGTCGGGCTTCCTAGCTCGTCGGGAGGGGGCTATTCGGCGAACGTCCGCGCCCCCGGATCGTCCGCTCCGGAGGCGTGCGCGCGGCCGTTGGCGGCCAGATGCTCGAGGAGGGCATAGACCGTCTCCGCAGACTCGGGAACCCCCAATCCGCGGGCGACCTCCTCCGCCGTCCGCGGCGTGGGGGAGAGCGCGGCGCGCACCCGGGACTGAAGGTCCAGGATCGCCGCGGCCGCCTTCTTTCCCGCTTCCACTCCCGGTTGATGGTAGGCGTTGATGCCGACGAGCGAGGCGTACAGGCCCACCGCGCGCTCGAAGAGGGCGATCAGGGCGCCGACCGTACGGGCATCGACGCGCGGGACGGTGATCGTCATCGACGGCCGGCCGTTCTCGTGGAGCGCCTCCCGAGTCCCCAGGAGGAATCCGTGGAGGTAGTCCCCGGCCGTGATCCCGGGCTCCACCTCCGGGGCTTCCCCACCGGATTCGAGGACCCGGATGAACGTCACGAAGAAATTGGGGACGCCGTCCCGCAACTGCTGGATGTAGGCATGTTGATCGGTGGACCCCTTGTTCCCGTAGACCGTGAGCCCCTGATCGACGCGCCGGCCGGCCAGGTCTAGCCGCTTCCCGATCGATTCCATGACGAGCTGCTGGAGATAGCGGCTGAACAGCAGCAGCCGGTCCTTGTAGGGGAGCAGCACCATGTCCCGGGATCCGCGGCCTTCCGTGGCGTGATACCACATGAGGGCCAGGAGCGCCGCGGGGTTCGATTCCGCACGGGGGGCGCGCGTCGCTTCGTCGCAGTCCGAGGCCCCCTGAAGGAGCGCGTCCACGTCGATCCCCTGGAGCGCCGCGGGGAGGAGGCCCACGGAGCTCGTCACGCTCGTCCGTCCCCCCACCCAATCCCACATCGGGAAGCGCGCCAGCCAGGTCTGCGACTCCCGGTGGAGTACCGATCCGTCCTGGGTCACCGCCACGGCGTGCCGGGCGAAGTCGAGGCCTGACCGGGCAAAGGCGGATCGGACGTGGACCATCGCATTGCGCGGCTCGGGAGTCCCGCCGCTCTTCGAGGTCACGATGCAGAGCGTCTCCGCGAGGCGCCCCTCGAGGCGCCGGAGTTCGCGCGAGATCCCGTCGGGGTCGGTATTGTCCAGGAACGCCATCCGCATCCGATCGCCGACCGGATCCCCCAGGGCGTCGCTCACGAACATCGGGCCCAGGGCGGAACCGCCGATCCCGATCGAGAGGACTCCGGTGAACCGCTCGGCGCGGACGGGACGGATGCGTCCGGCGTGCACGTCCGTGGCGAACCCCCGGACCGCGGCCACCGAGTTCTCGATCCCGGCCGCGATCTCCGGTGCGGGCGCCCGCCGGGGAGAGCGGAGCCAATAGTGGCCGACCCTCCGCTTCTCGTCGGGGTTCGCGATCGCGCCCTTCTCGAGTTCCTGCATCTCGCGGAAGGCCCGCTCCAGCTCGGGGGTCATACGCGCCAGGAACGCCTCCTCGAATCCCATCCGGGAGATGTCGAGCGTGAGGCCCAGCGAAGGCACCGAGCAGAGATGCCGGCGGTACCGGGCCCAGGATTCCGGGGTGCTTCCCATCGAGTCCCCGAATCTTAGGAATTGAAGGCCGTCCTGGGAAGAGGAACTCCAGGTCAGGCGGCGAAGCGCCGGAGCGCCACGTCGAGCGGGAGCAGCGCCAGGGCCGCGAGGATCGCCCAGAGGGAGAAGTCCTGCCGCTGCTCGGCCGGGATCCGCGGGGCCCGCAGACGTGTCTCCAGATCGCTCCAGCCCGGCGGGGAGGAGGGCCCGGCGAAGAGGTCGTGTTCCGGGGAAGCGGGCGCGAACTCCCGCTCGTACACGCGGAGCGCCCCCAGGATCACCTGCTTCCCATCCCCCCGGTCGAGCAGGAAGCGCTGCATGTCACCGGGTCGCTCCAGGGGAATCCGGAGCGACCATCCTCCGTCGGAACTGCGCCGCAGGGGAAGCTCCCGGAGCGTGCCGGCCTCCTTGACCGTCAGTCGCTCGCCCTCCGCGCCGGCGTCCACGCGGAGGATCGCGTCGGCCCCCTGCATCCGGATCGAGACGCGGCCGGCCAGTTCGGCGTCCGGCGCGGCGCTGTAGACGTGACGGACCAGTTGCGCGAACAGCTTCCCCGAGTCCTTCCACGTCACCCACTCCGAACCCCAGGTCCCGGAGAGGTCGGACGTCCAGACCGCGACCTTCCCGAGCCCCACCCGCCAGAGCGCCAGGACGGGCTGGCCGTCCCTCGTCGTCAATGGAAGTTCCACCTTTCCAGGCCGCGCCGTCGACGGCAGGATCCCGTGAAGCGGCGGGAGCGCCGCGACCGCCACTTGCTGCAGGACTTCGTGAGGATCCCGGACCCCCACCGGGAGGAGCGCCCGATCCTCCCCCGTGGGCGGAGGGGCGGGTGGGTCGGCCGGCGGCGGCACCGGGGGCGGAACCGGAACGGCGGCGGGCGGAGGCTTGACCTCCCGCGGGACCCGCTCCAGGACCTGGCGCGTCTCCTGGGCGAAGATGTTCGGGACCTGCTGGAAGCTGTCGGTGAAGATGAATCGGCCGCGCCCCCAGTCGGCGATCCGGCTCATGAGCGGCGCGTCGAACTTCGGCGCGCACCCGATGCAGACGGTCGTGACCGTGACCCCCTCCTCCGCGAGCTTGAGCGTCACCGCCTCGAAGTCGGCCGGCACCGTATCGCCGTCCGAGAGGAGGATCGCATGCTTCACCGCTGATTGACGGGCGCGGGCGTCCGTCTTGAACGCGCGGAGCGCCTCCACGAGGGCGGGGTAGATGTGCGTGCCCCCGTCGGCGTAGAGCCTCTGCACCGATTCCTCCACGAACTTCTGCCGGTCCGCCTCGGTGAAGGGCAGGATCCAGCGCGGCTTCACGTCGAAGGCCAGCACCCCCACGTAGTCCTTCGGGGTCAGGTTTCGGACCGAGCCGATGCACGCCTTCTTGAGCAGATCGATGTTGTCGCCGGCCATGCTCCCCGACTTGTCCACGATGAACAGGATCGAGAGCGTCGGCGAGACCACCCGGTGGGGGGCGCCGACGTTCGGGTCCGGGGGCGCAGGCGGCGGGCGGGGCGGCTCGGGCTTCGCCAGGGGATCGGGCGACGAACCCCGAGCGGGGGGCGCCGTCTCGGTGAACGCCACCGGGAGCAGCTTCCCGAACTCCGAGCGGGCATATCCGGCCCCGCCTCGGAGCGACGCGGAGCCGACCACCCAGAGCCCGCCCCCGTAACGCGACACGTAGGTCGATAGGGCCGCCGTCGGGTCGGGACCCAGCGATTCGCGCGGGACTCCCACCAGGATGACCGCGACGAACTCCTCGAGCGACGTCCTCTCGGCCAGACGCGCCGCGGGCTCTCGCACGAGCTCGATGTCCTGCGCCTTCAGGAGGCGCGCCAGGGGCTCGGCCTCCGCGGCGGCCCCCTCGACCAGCAGGACGCGCGGCCGGCCCGTGACCGTCACGAGCGCGGCGCCCATGTTGTTCCGGGGGTCGGCGTCGTCGGCGGCCTGGGCCAGCACGTGGAGCCGGCGGAGACCCGGCGTGAACGAGCGCTGCTGCTGCACGTTCTTGAGGACGAACACGTGATCGCCTGCGGACGGAGCGGTGAAGGTCCGCTCCATCTCCGGGGCCCGGCCGTCGTCCACCGAGAGCCTCACCGAGACCGCCCCGGGTGCGGCGGTGCCGAGCGTCACGCGGACGTCGAACGGCTCGCCCGCGCGGACCCCCGTGGGAGCCGACACGTCCACGACCGCGACGTCCTGCCGGGGAGCGCCTTCCAGCTTCACGGCGAGCGTCTCCGGGGGGAGATCGGTCTCTCGAACGGGCCGGAGCGGCAGCCGGCCGTCCGTCAGGAGGACGATCCGGGAGGTCATTCCCTCCTGAGAGATCGACCGCGCGGCCGCCAGGCCGGCCGACAGATCGGTCGAGCGCGTGCGCATACGGTCGCGCCAGACCTCCAGGGCCCGGAGTTCCGCGGCGCCCGCCTCGCCCGCCGCCGCCAGCCGTTCCGCCTCACGCCGGTGCGCCAGCCGGGAGAGGTCCTGGGGCAGCGGGCGGTCCCCCGGGAGGACGCTCACCTCGGCGGAGCCGGCGAACGCGACCAGCGCGCAGCGGTTCCCCGCGGCGGTCTCCCGGTCCCAGGCCCGGCGCAGCTCCGGCAGGGCCAGCTCCCACGCGTCGCGCGGCACGCTCTCGGAGACGTCGGCCAGGAAGACGGTCAGATAGGGCTGCTCGAGCCGCCGGACCGTTGTCGGCCCCACCATCGAGAGCGTGAGGAGGAGGACCGCGGCGGCACGGATGATCGTCGAGAGGATCTGCCTCCAGCGGGGGAGGGGAGCGGCGCTTCGGCGCGCCGCGGCGGCGACGGCCAGGAGCGCCACGGGAGCAACGAGGAGGAGCGCCGGGTGGGCGAACGTCCAGGTCCCCATCGTTCAGCGGACGAGCCGGGCGGATCCCCAGTCGGCAAAATCGGACTGACCGTTCCCGCCCCAGGTGACGACCAGCTTGAGTTCCTTCGCGCCGGAGAGATCGAGGTCGAGCATCTGGGGGGCGTCGTTCCCCTTGAGCGGGAGATCCTTCACCCTCTTGCCGTCCACCCACACCTCGCCGACCACCGAGCCCAGGCCGCGGGAGGCCGCGTCCAGCCCGAAGGTGGCCTGGAACCGCTTGTAGGACCCGCCCAGCGCGTAGGTGAGCGCCGAGTGGGCGCGCACGCCGAGGCCCTTCCGGTGCTCCGCGCCGCCCAGCACGAGCTTCCCTCCCCGCGCGCTCCGATCGGCCTGCCAGGGGAATTCGAGGTCGCTTGGCATCTTCGCCGCGCCCCGGATGAAGTTCGCGTCCTCCGAGACCGCCGCCGGCTTGAGGTCCGAAAGGTAGACCACGCGCCCGTTCTTCATGTAGATGCCGGCAACGTGGTTGGTCGCGACTTTATGCTGTTTCCCGTACAGGTCGCTGAACTCCAGGACGCCTCCCGTCAGCGACTGGATCTCTCCTCGGATGGACGACCCGTCCGTCGTCAGGATCGCGGCGAACGGCCGGTCGGGTTCGTGCGGGGTCTTCGCGGTGGGGTCTTCGATCAGCCAGATTCCCGCCACATCGCCGGGCGCCAGGCTGACGTCCGTCTGCCGCTTCTCGGAATAGTAGACCACCCCCGTCGTGGAGACCGACTTGATCGAGCCGGTCCCGCGGTCTCCCGCCTTCGTGAAGATGATGTCCGCGGCATCGGCCTTGGCCGGGAGCTGCTTGGGGAGGAACCGGTCGTTGACCGGGAAGATCAGGTGGTGGATCTGCCCGAATTTCACGAGCGGGTCCCCGTAGACCTTGCTGAGGAGCTGGATCCCCTCCTCCGATTTCGCGCCCACCCGGCCGCTGAGGAGGTCTCCCGTTGTCAGGGTGATCTCGACGTCCTCCATCCCGAATTTGGCGGCGGGGCCGATCTTCCCAGCCCCCAGCGTCAGCTCCACGACGTCCGCCGCCTTGATCGACTGCGTGCGGCCGGCGCTGTCGGTGTACTTGAGAAGGAGCTCGCCCTTTTCCAAGCCCAGCGTCACGTCGCGCGCGGGGATCGAAGCGTTGGTCGCGGTGACGAGGGTGCTCTCCTGCGCGGCTGCGACCAAGCCCAGCACGAGGGCGATGCACGCGTTCATGGAGCCCCCATTATACGTTGACGCCGTCCCCCTGCCACTATAGTTTAGACGCGCGTCGCTCCCCGCCCGTTGGTCCATCGGAGTCCGCGGTGATCGATCTCAAGTTTGTCGAGCACGTCCGGGAATTCGTCGCGGGCATGGCGGTCCGGACCCCCTGCCTCCCCTCGGAATGGCTGAGCTCGCTCGCCGGCGCGCAGGTCTGGATGAAGTGCGAGAACCTCCAGCTCACCGGATCTTTCAAGGTCCGCGGCCCCCTCGCGAAGCTGCCCTGGCTGACCAAGGACGAGCGCCTCTGCGGCGTGATCTGTGCGAGCGCCGGGAACCACGGGAAGGGCCTCGCCTGGGCGGCCAAGCACTACGGCGTGCGCTGCACCGTCTGCGTGCCGCGGACGATCCCCGAGAACAAGGAGAAGGCGATCCGCCGCTACGGGGCGAAGGTCGTCAAGACCGAATTCGAGGGCTTTGACGATACGTCCGACTTCGCCCAGGAGCTCGCGAAGAAGACGGGCGGCGTCTGGGTCTCGCCGTTTGACGACGAGCACATCATGGCGGGGAACGGAGGGACGACGGCGCTCGAGATCTTCGAGGAGATTCCCAAGCTGGACGCGATCGTCGTCCCCTGCGGCGGGGGTGGGATCGCCGTCGGGATGGGCGTGGTCGCCCGCGCCAAGTCGCCGCGCACCAAGATCTTCGGCGTGAACACCGACGCCTCCCCGGGCATGTGGCTCTCCCGGCGGGACAAGAAGGCCCATCTCCGCGTCGACTCCAAGCCCACGATCGCCGAGGGACTCGAGGGCGGAGTGTCCGAGAATACCTATGCCCTCGGACTCCAGTACATCGACGACATCCTCGTCGTGAAGGAGAAGACCCTGCCGGTGGCGATCGCCGAGCTCCTCAAGCGCCACCGGATGGCGGTGGAGGGCTCCGCCGCGGCCGCGCCCGCGGCCCTGATGGAGGACCGCCTCCCCAAGGGGCTCAAGCGGATCTGCGTCGTCCTCACGGGCTCCAACATCGATTCCTCGCGCCTCAAGGAGATCGTCGCAACGCACCTCTGAGGAGATAGGGAGACCCGGAAGATAGGGAACTGAAGAGGGGGACCTGTCTCCATGTCTCCTCAATCACCCTATCTCCTTGCAATCACCGGATCTCCTGCTAGAATGCCGCTCCGGGTCAAGTCCTCCTGGAGTGTGATGCTCGCCGAAAGGGCGCTGAGACTATGTCCCGGACCGCTGCCGCACGCCCGATCGACCCCAAGGCGATTCCATAAATGGTCCTCGAACGCCTCCACAAGGTCCTGGCCAACTCCGGCGTGGCCTCGCGCCGGGCGTGCGAGCAGCTGATCGCCGCGGGGCAGGTCACCGTGAACGGCAAGGTCGTCACCGAGATGGGCTTCAAGGTCGACCCCGCGAAGCAGAAGATCGTCTTCGGCGGGCAGATCATCCGCCCGCCCCGCCTGATCACCCTGGTGCTCAACAAGCCCCGGAAGACGGTCACCACCACCCAGGACGAGCAGGGCCGGGACCGCCGGACGGTCATGAAGTACGTCGAGGGACTCCGCGAGCGCGTCTATCCCGTCGGCCGCCTCGACTGGGAGTCCGAGGGGCTCCTCCTCATGACCAACGACGGCGACCTGGCCAACCTGCTCACCCATCCCCGCTACGGAGTACCGCGGACCTATCACGCCATCGTCAAAGGCGCGGTGACCCCCGAGATCATCGAGAAGATCCATCGCGGCGTCTGGCTCTCCGAGGGGAAGACGGGGCCGGCCCGGATTCACGTCAAGAAGAAGCTGCGCGACCTGACCGTCCTCGAGATCACGGTGCACGAGGGCATGAACCGCGAGGTGCGCCGCATCTTCGCGAAGTTCGGCCTGAAGGTGAAACGGCTCAAGCGCATCAAGGTGGGCCCGCTCAACCTGGGGACGCTCGGGCCCGGACAGACCCGGCTCCTGTCGCCCGGGGAAGTGGAAGCGCTGCGCGCGTGCGCCCGGAAGGAGGTCGAGTCTGCGCGTCCGTAGCCTCCTCGCGCTCCTGGTCCTGCTGTCCGGTTGCTCCTCGACGGGCGCTCCGGCGACTTCGGCCGATCGGCGCGTCCTCCCCAACGGGCTCGCCGTCCTCGTCAGGCCGGATCGGCGGCTCCCGACCGTCACCGCCATGCTCGCCTACCGGGTGGGCTCGGTGAACGAGAGCGACGGGATCACGGGAGTGTCCCACTTCTTCGAGCACATGGTCTTCAAGGGGACGCAGAAGTACAAGCGGGGCGACATCGACCTGGTCACGATGCGCTGCGGTGGCGAGAACAACGCCTTCACCGACTACGACATGACCGGCTACTGGTTCCACGTCCACTCCAGCCACCTGGACGAAGTGCTCGACATCCTGGCCGACACCATGGGGAACTGCACGCTCGACCCCAAGGAGTTCGAGCTGGAGCGCGGACCGGTCCTCCAGGAGATGAACCTCTGGCTCGACGGGGGATGGGGGAACCTCGAGCGCGAGATGGGCAAGGCCGTCTACAAGACCAGCGGCTACCGGCATCCGGTGCTCGGCTGGCAGGAGGACGTCCAGAAGCTCACCCGAGACCAGATGATGGCCTACTACAAGGCCCACTACCGTCCGGACAATGCCTCGCTCATCGTCGTGGGCGACGTGGACGCCGAGGACGTCTACCGCCGCGCCGAAAGGTTCTTCGGAGCCATCCCGCGGGGGAAGGAGACGGCGCCGCCCCGGCCCTTCGAGGGCCCCCAGAAGGAGGAGCGGAAGGTCGAGGTCAAGACCGACCGCAGCGCCGACCGGATGATCGTCGCCTTCCGGGGCGATCCGGCAGGGTCGGACCACGATATCACCCTCGACGTGATCGCGACGATCCTGGGCGAGGGGCGCCTCGGCCGCCTTCAGACCCGGTTGGTGGAGAAGGAGGGGCTGGCGGGCGAGGGGAACGTCAGCGTGTACAACGAATCGCGGAAGCACGAGGGTTACTTCAGCGTGCAGGTCGAGCTGGCGCTTGAGGCCCCGGTCGACAAGGCGCGGGAGATCATCCTCGAGGAGTTCCTGGCGCTCCAGAAGAACCCGGTCTCCGAGAAGGAACTGCGGCGCGCGAAGAACATCCTTCGTGCCCACTGGATTTTCGACAGCGAGTCGCAGTACGCGCTCACCCAGAGGATCGGCATCTTCGAGGCCTTCGGGCTGCCCGAGTACGCCGCCACCTATCTCGACCGGGTCGAGCGGGTTTCCGCCGAGGACATCCGCGCGTGCGCGGGGAAGTTCTTCGGGCGCGAGAACCGGACGATCGGGGTCGGGCGGACCCCGGGGAAGAAGGAGGGCGACAAGAAGCGGAGGCCCGGCCGCCGCGCTGTGACGCTGCAGCAGAAGTCGGGGCCCCCGGAGTTCGGGACGCTGACGGAAATCCGTCTCGAGAACGGCCTGACCGTGCTCGTGAAGCCCCGGCGGGGCCTCCCCATCCTGGCGGTCCAGGCCCTGGTCAACGCCGGGATGATGTTCGAGCCTGAGGAGAAGGCCGGGCTGGCCTCGCTGGTGGGGGACTGCCTGGACGAGGGCATCCGGGACGACCGCGGGCGGGAACGAAGCGGCGACCAACTGGCCGAGGAGATCGAATCGCTGGGCGGGAAGTTCGCGACGAACGCGAGCGGCACCGCCGTCAAGGTGCTCTCGGAGCACGCGACCCAGGCGTTCGACCTGCTGCGCGACGTTCTGCGCCACGCCTCCTTCCCCGAGGAGCGGGTGCACAAGGTCCGCGACGACATGCTCGCCGAGATCGAGTCGATGGACGACGACCCGGCCGGGCGGGCGCGGCGGATCTTCTTCGAGCAGGCCTACCGCGGCCATCCGTTCCACCGTCCGGCCATCGGCTACGAGCGGACCGTGAAGAGGCTCACCCGGAACGATTGCAAGGACCACTACGGGAGGTTCTTCCGTCCCGAAAACACGATCATCTCCATCGCGGGCGACATCGACCCCGACCGAGCGGTGGAGGAGTTGCGGCGGCGGTTCGGCGACTGGCGGGGAGAGGGGGAATGGAAGGCGCCCCGCGTCCCCGAGATCGCGAGGCAGACGGAGCCCCGCACCGTCTACGCGACGGCCCCGGTCAACCAGGTGCGCTTCCATCTGGGCCACGTGGGGAACGATCGCGCGAATCCCGACTACTTCACGCTGCGGGTGATGGAGACGATCTTCTGCGCGAGCCCGGGGTTCACCAACCGGCTGGCGAAGAACGTCCGGGATCTGCAGGGGCTGGCGTACGACGTCGGTGGCTCGATCACGGCGGGGGCGGGCGTCGCGCCCGGCCCGTTCCAACTCGTGCTGGGGGTCGAGGCGAAGGACAAGGATCGGGCGCTCCAGACGGTACGCGAGGAGCTCGTGAAGTTCCTCAAGGACGGGCCGACGGCGCAGGAGGTGGAGGACGCGAAGGGCTACCTCCTGGACTCCTTCGTGGGTGCCTGGGAGACGGCGGAAGGCCTGGCGGCGTACATGATCGAGGTGAGACGGTACGACCTCGGGCCGGATTACTCCGCGCAGTACCACACGGCGGTGTCGAAGGTGACGAAGGACGACGTGGTCCGCGCGGCGCGGAAATACGTCGACCCGGGGAATCTGACGCTGGTGGCGGTGGGGCCCGTGGACAAGGATGGGAAGCTGCTGGAGGGGGACAAAGACAAATGAAAGTGGCGAAGCTGGCGCTCGAGGACGGGACGGTCTTCACCGGCCGCTCGTTCGGAGCCGAAGGCGAGAGGTCGGGAGAGATCGTGTTCAACACGGCAATGTCGGGGTACCAGGAGATCCTGACCGATCCGTCCTACAAGGGACAGATCGTCACCATGACCTACCCGCACATCGGGAACACCGGGGTGAACGAGGAGGACTTCGAGTCCTCCAGGGTCTGGGTGGAAGGGTTCGTGGCGCGCGAGTTCTCCCGCGTGACCAGCAACTGGCGCGCGACCTCCGACCTGGACGGTTTCTTCCGGAAGCACGGGGTGGTCGCGATCGACGACATCGACACGAGGGCGCTGACGCGGCGCCTGCGGATCGATGGGTCGATGAACGGCCTGCTCTCGACGGTCGAACTGGACGACAAGAAGTTGGTCGAGCGGGCGAAGGCGATCCCGAAGATGGCCGGCCTGGACCTGGTGAAATACGTGACGTCGGACCGCGCGCGCCCCTGGAAGGAGTTCCTGACCCGCGATGCGGACGGGAAGGCCGTCCCGCTGAAGTACAAGGTCGCGGTGATCGACTGCGGGGTGAAGTTCAACATCATCCGATCGCTGGTCCACATGGGGTGCGACGTGACCGTCTACCCCGCGAGCGTGACGGCGAAGGAGCTCGAGGGATACGACGGCGTCTGCCTCTCCAACGGCCCGGGCGACCCGGCGGTGGTGACGTACACGATCGAGACCGTGAAGGGGCTCCTGAAAAAGGAGACGCCGATCTTCGGCATCTGCCTGGGCCACCAGATCCTCGGGCTCGCGCTCGGGGCGAAGACGTACAAGCTGGCCTTCGGACACCACGGGGCGAACCATCCGATCAAGAACCTGCAGACGGGAAAGGTGGAGATCACGAGCCAGAACCACGGCTTCTGCGTCGAGGAGAAGTCGCTGAAGGCCGCGGGGGGCGAGGTGACCCACGTCAACCTGAATGACGGGGCGGTGGAGGGCCTGCGCCACACGTCGCTCCCGGTCTTCTCGGTGCAGTACCATCCCGAGGCGGCGCCGGGTCCGCGCGACGCGCGCTACCTGTTCGACCAGTTCCGCGCCACCATGGATTCGAAGAAGGGCTAGGGCCGATGGCGTTTCGATACAAGACCAGCTGCGTCGTCGGCGTCCAATGGGGCGACGAGGGGAAGGGGAAGATCGTCGACATCCTCTCCCAGAAAGCGGACCTGGTGGTCCGCTTCCAGGGCGGCGGCAACGCCGGCCACACCGTCGTGGTGGGTGGGGAGAAGCACGTCCTCCACCTGATCCCGTCCGGGATCCTCCACCAGAGCGTCTGCATCATCGCGAACGGGGTCGTGGTCGACCTCATCCAGCTTCTCGAGGAGATGGCGGAACTCCGGAAGCGGGGCATCAAGGTGGACGGCCGGCTCTTCCTGAGCGACCGGGCGCATGTCGTGATGCCGTATCACAAGTTCCTCGACAAGCACTCGGAGCAGGCCTCCGGGAAGGGGAAGATCGGGACGACTCAGCGCGGGATCGGACCGTGCTACGCGGACAAGGCGGCCCGGAAGGGGATCCGGGTGGCGGACCTCTACAACGAGCCGCACTTTCGCGACCGAGTCCTCGCCTTCACGGAGGAGAAGAACAAGATCCTGGCCGCGCTCTACGGAGCGGCGCCGCTGGATCCCGAACGGATCATCGAGGAGTACCGCGGGTACGCCGCGAAGCTCAAGCCTCTGGTGGCGGATGCGGTCGAAAGGGTGAACGGCGCGATCGACAAGGGGAAGCGCGTCCTCTTCGAGGGGGCCCAGGGCAGTCTGCTCGACATCGACTTCGGCACCTACCCTTACGTCACGTCCTCCAACTCGGACGCGTGCGGCATCTCGGCCGGGACGGGGGTGCCGCCCAAGAAGATCGGGATGATCCTGGGGGTCGCCAAGGCCTACTGCACCCGGGTGGGGGAGGGTCCGTTCCCGACCGAGCTGACCGACGCGCTCGGGGAGAAGATCCGCGAGATCGGAGCGGAGTACGGTGCGACGACCGGCCGCCCGCGGCGCTGCGGATGGTTCGACGGCGTCACCTCGCGCCACGCGGTCCTGATCAACGGGATCGAGCAGATCGCGATCACGAAGCTCGACGTCCTTTCCGGCCTGGACGAGATCAAGTTCGCCACGGCCTACAAGTACAACGGGACGACCACGGAGCAGATGCCCTCGGAGACGGAGGTGCTGTCGCGCTGCACGCCCGTCTACAAGACTTTCAAGGGGTGGAAGGACGACCTCTCGAGGATCCGCCGTTTCGACGACCTCCCGCGCGCCGCGAGAATCTATTTGAATTTCGTGGAGCGCTACCTTAAGGTCAAAGTCACCATGATCTCGGTGGGCAAGGACCGGGAGAAGACGATCGTAAGGAAGTAGTCCAGGGCCCGCGTTCCTCGGTCTTCGGTAGGGACGGAGGACGGGGGACTGGGGACCGAGGGCTGTTCATGACGACGCTGGCCGGCCTGAAGATCCCGTCCCATATCGCCATTATCATGGACGGAAACGGCCGGTGGGCCCGGCAGCAGGGCCTGCGCCGCATCCTGGGCCACGAGTCCGGGGCAAAGACCGTCCGGGATATCAGCCGCGAGTGCTCCCGCCTGGGAGTGGGTCGGCTCACCCTCTACGCCTTCAGCGCCGAGAACTGGCAGCGGCCTGACGTCGAGGTCGAGTTCCTGATGAAGCTGCTGAGCGACTATCTCGTCAACGAGCGGCCCGAGATCATGGACAACAACATCCGCTTCACCGCGATCGGGCGTCTCGAGGAACTGCCGGGCGAAGTGCGGGGGAAGCTGGACGAGACGATCCGGATGAGCTCTCGAAACACCGGGATGGTGCTCTCGCTCGCGCTCGCGTACGGGGGTCGCTACGAGATCGTCGACGCCGTGCGCCGCCTCGCGCGAGAGGTGAAGGAGGGGAAGCGGACTCCGGAGTCGATCGACGAGGCGGCGATCTCGAAGTACCTGTACGATCCGGAGGCTCCCGACCCCGATCTTCTCATCCGCACGGGGGGCGATCTGCGGATCTCCAATTTCCTCCTCTGGCAGATCTCCTACACGGAGCTCTGGGTCACCTCGGTCAAGTGGCCGGATTTCTCGAAGGAGCACCTGCACGAGGCGGTCCGCGAGTTTTCGCAGCGGGACCGGCGGTTCGGCAATATCAATGAACAAGAAGCTTGAAGCTGGAAGCTCGAAGCTTGAAGCCGAGGCCTCGCGCTGATGCCGATCCCTCGGAAGATCCTCATCCGCGTCATCGGCGCTCCCATCCTGCTCGCGGTCCTGGGCGCCATCCTCTACCTCGACCACCAGAAGGCGACCACGACGGGACTCTCGTCGCTCCTGGTGTTGGTCGCGGTCCTGTCCGTCGTGGAGTTCAACGGGATGTGCGTCGCCAAGGGGATCCCGGTCGCCCGGGCGGCCTCGATGGTCTGCGTGGCGGCCCTTTTCATCCCCTGGGAGAGTCTGGTCGCGATCCATCCCGCCCTGTCGGACTGGCGTCGGTGGCTGCCGTTCGCGCTCATCTTCTACCTCCTGCTCAAACTCGTCTTCCGGTACGGCACGTTCCCCCCGGAAGCGGCGGCACTGACCCTGTTGGGCTACTTCTACATCAGCCTCCTCTCGTTCCTGGCCGCCCCTCCGGTCTCGCGGAAAGTGACGGCCTTCTACCTCCTCTTCCTCCTCGCGTGCGGAAAAGGGTCGGATATGGCGGCCTTCGTCGTCGGGAAGTCGATCGGGCGGCGCAAGATGGCCCCCGTCGTCAGCCCCAACAAGACCTGGGAGGGCGGGATCGCGGGAGGGATCGCGGGGACGCTCCTGGGATTCGCGGTGCTTTACGGCACGCGGCTCCACGAGAGATACGCCGCGATCCCAGTGGCCGCATTGCTCTTCTTCGCCCTGATCGTTACAATAGCCGCGCAAGTGGGCGACCTTGTCAAGTCGGCGTTCAAGCGCTGGGCCGGAGTGAAGGATTCCGGCAAGCTCCTCCCCGAGTTCGGCGGCATGCTCGACATGGTCGACAGCTTCCTGATCGCCGCCCCCGTCGCGCACCTGGGGACCGAAGTGCTGCGTCGCGTGTTCGGATAGGGGCTCACATGGAACGGACCCTCACGGTCGAAGGTCGAGAGGAGCTCACCCGGCTCTTCGGCACGTACGACCGCAACCTCAAAGAGGTCAAGAAGGCGACCGGCGTCGACGTCGTCGTCCGGAACGGTGAGATCCGCATCCGCGGGACGCGCGCCGCGGTCGACAAGGCGGTCTCGGCGTTCGAGCGCATGAAGAAGATGTCCGAGCCGACCCCCCGCGACGTGCAGTCGCTCTTCGATTCGGTCAAGGACTCTCCGAAAGGCGAGTGGACGACGCCCGGCTCGGTGTTCCGCGCGGGCGTGGAGGTCGGGGGCAAGACCGAGGGCCAGTCCAGGTACCTGGAAGACATCGACCGGAACGACATCGTGTTCGCGATCGGCCCCGCGGGCACCGGCAAGACCTTCCTCGCCGTCACGAAGGGGGTGCAGGCGCTCAAAGACTCCCGGGTCCGCCGCATCGTCCTGGTGCGTCCCGCGGTCGAGGCGGGCGAGCGCCTGGGCTTCCTGCCCGGCGACATCCAGGCCAAGGTCAACCCCTATCTTCGGCCGATCTACGACTCGCTCAACACCTTCCTCGAGTTCGGCCAGCTGAACCGCTTGATCGGCACGGACGTCATCGAGATCTGCCCGCTCGCCTACATGCGCGGGCGGACGCTCGACGAGGCGTTCATCATCCTCGACGAGGCGCAGAACACCACGAGCGAGCAGATGAAGATGTTCCTCACCCGGATGGGGGCGAAGTCGAAGATCGTCGTGCCGGGGGACATCACCCAGATCGACCTGAGCCCGGGTAAGCCGAGCGGCCTCATCGAGGTGAAGGACCTGCTCAAGGGTATTCCGGGGATCGCCTTCTCGTACCTGAGCAAGGCGGACATCGTGCGACATCCGCTCGTGCAGAAGATCGTGGACGCCTACGAGCACCAGAGGAGACGGTGAGGAAGCTCGAAGCTTGAAGCTAGAAGCCGGAGACCCCCGGTCGAGCTCCGAACTACAAGCTTCGGACCCAACGCCATGAGCGCCACCGAATCGAAGGCTGAGGTCGCCGGCACCCGCGAGTCGCCGTTGCATCCCGGCGTCAAGCTGGAGCGGCGGCTCCCGCCGTTCTACGCCGCCTTCTTCTACGCGTTCCCGATCGCGGTCGCGTGGATCTGGCTCCACCACGTCGATCCAAAGCTCTCGCTCCGCCTCTGGGCTCCGCCCGACTGGCCGCGGTCGCTCGCGATCGGCGCCGCGGCGGGCCTCCTGATCGTCGGCGTCACGATGTTGTTCAGTCGGTCGTTTGCGTGGGCGCGCCGCCTCGAAGGGGAGTTCGGCTGGATGCTCGGTTGCCAGCGGGGCTGGGAGATCGCCTGGATCGCGCTCCTTTCCGGGGCCGCCGAGGAATACCTCTTCCGGGGCGCGCTTCAGCACAAGTTCGGGCTGTGGATCGCGGCGGCCGTCTTCGGGGTGATCCACTGGCCGCTCAACCGGAACTTCTGGATGTGGCCGCTTTTCTCGGGCGTCATCGGCCTGGGGCTGGGAGGGCTCGCGATGTGGACCCAGTCGATCGTCGCGCCCGTGACCGCCCATGTCCTCGTCAACTACGTCAACCTACGTCGCATCGCGTCCCGTTTCCGCGAATGGGACGAGGATCGCGTCAACCGCTACGTCGAGACAGGGAAGGACGCATGACACTCACCTACGCCAGCCCGTTTGCCGAGCGATATTCTTCGAAGGAGATGCTGTACACGTTCTCGCCGGACAAGCGCTACAAGACGTGGCGGCGCCTCTGGATCGCGCTCGCCGAGGAGGAGAAGCGGCTGGGCCTCAAACGGATCACCGACGAGCAGCTCCGGGAACTGCGGGCGCACGCCGACGACATCGACTACGACGCCGCCCGGAAGTGGGAGGAGAAGCTGAAGCACGACGTGATGGCCCACATCAAGGCCTACGAAGGGCAGTGTCCGAAGGCCAAGGGGATCATCCACCTGGGGGCGACCAGCATGTACGTGGTCGACAACACCGACCTCGTGCTGATGCGGGACGGCCTGGAGCTGATCGAACGGGAACTCGTCAACGTGATCGCCGCGCTGGCGACGTTTGCGAAGCAGTATGCCGGCGTCCCGACGGTGGCGTTCACGCACTTCCAGCCCGCGCAGTTCACCACGGTCGGGAAGCGCGCGTGCCTGTGGCTCTACGACCTGCTCCTGGACCTCGACGAGATCTCCGAGCGGCGGAGATCCCTCCGGTTCCTGGGTGTGAAGGGGACGACGGGCACGCAGGCGAGCTTCCTGGCGCTCTTCGATGGGGACGAATCCAAGGTGAAGAAGCTCGACCTGGCCGTCACCCGGGCGATGGGCTTCGAGAAGGCCTACACGGTGAGCGGACAGACCTATTCGCGCAAGATCGACGCCCAGATCGTCTCCGCGCTCTCGGGGATTGCCCAGTCGGCCCACAAATTCGCCAACGACCTCCGGCTCCTCCAGCACCTGCGGGAGATCCAGGAGCCGTTCGAGGACGAGCAGGTGGGCTCGAGCGCGATGGCGTACAAGCGGAACCCGATGAAGAGCGAGCGGATGACGTCGCTCGCGCGCTTCGTCATCACCCTGACGACCAACGCGGCGTTCACCGCGGCGTCCCAGTGGTTCGAGCGGACGCTGGACGACTCGGCGGGGAAACGGGTCGCCATCCCCGAGGCCTTCCTCGCGACCGATGCGGTCCTCCAGCTCTACCTCGACGTTGCCGGGCGGCTCGTGGTCGACCGCGAGATCATCGACCATAACGTCGAGCGGGAACTGCCGGCGATCGCCACCGAGAACCTCCTCATGGAAGCGGTCAAGGCGGGGGGCGACCGGCAGGAGTTGCACGAGCGCATCCGCCGGCATACGATGGAGGGGAAGGGAAAGGACCTGATGGACCGTCTTAAGAAGGATGGGGCGTTCAAGGCGGTGAAGAGTAAGATGTCCACGTTGATGCGGGCCGACCAGTACGTGGGCCGGTCGGCCTCGCAAGTGGAGGAATTCCTGAAGGAAGAAGTGGAGCCCCGCCTGGCGCCGCGCCGGAAGGCCCTGGGTCTCAAGTCCGAGGTTCGCGTATGAGAAAGTCGCTGTTGGCGTTCCTGGCCCTCGGGGGCTGCACGTGGGACATGACCCCGCCGGAGCACGAGCTCCGACATTTCACGAAGGAAGAGCTCGAGGCGGGGCCGAGCGACATCGGGATGCACGCGGCGATCCTGAACGACGTGCGCCGCTGGCGCGAGTTGAACAAGCACCTGGACGAGGGAGTCTCGACGGGCCCCTCGTTCAAATTCGACGGCGGAAAGTCCCTCTGCGCGGCGGACGAGACGGAGGTGTCGAGGTTCGACCTCCGCAACGATCTGCCCGACGAGCCGTACAGGGTGGAGGAGTCGGCCTACTTCTGCCCGAAAGAGAGCGTATACTATTATCATTACACGGGCGGTCCGCGGAAGCTGGACGTCTGGCTGGGGCCCTACAGGATCGATCGGCGGGGGCGAAAGCTGGACGACTACAATCACTAGGGGCGCGGCCGTGCGGGATCCCGGGGGAGGGTAGGCGCATGAAGAATCTCGTGCTGGCGGGCGCGATGCTCGCCTTCATGGCCGTCGCGGCCGAGGCGCAGGTCACGATCGACTATCATCGCAAGTCCCGACACAGCTCCTTGAGCGTCTCCTACAGCAGCGGGTACGGTTTCTACGGGTACGGCGGATTCGGCTACGGATACACGCCGTATCCGGGTGGCGCATTCTCGTACTACCACGCCGGCAGTGGCGTGCCTGTGAACGGGATGCCGATGACGGCGCCCTATCCTCTACACGGGCCCGCCGGATCGTTCTACTCGGGATACGGCCTCTATTCGTACGGCACTCCCGCGGGTCTCTACGGAGGGCGCGCCTACCGTTCGCCCTACGGGATGGCGCCCGTGGGGGATTACACCCCGGGACCTCTCCGGGGAGCCGTCTCGGCGGAGCGGATGAACTCGCTCGCCTCAGCGAAGGCGATCGAGGTGGGCCGCGCCCGCTTTCGGGCGGGAGACACGAAGGGCGCGCTCGGCGATTTCCGCGCCGCGGTCGTCGCCGACACGGAGAGCGCTATCGCGCAGGCCTACTTTGCGGTGGCCCTGGTGGTGGCGGGCGATCTCAGGAATGCCGACAAGTCCCTCCGGGCCGCGGCCGACCGGGCTCCGTTCGGGAAGGCGGACTTCCTGGGCCTCTTCCCGAACGAAAAGGAACGGGTGCGGATCACATCGATGATCGGGAAGATCACGGGAGAGGGCGCGCTGGCTGCGGCCTATGCGCTCTCTGCGATGGGAGAGGGCGACCCGCTGAAGAAGCTCGCGGAGACCGATCCGACGGCGAAGAAGCTGCTGCCGTAGCCGCCCCTATTCAGGCTCTTGCACGGAGTGCGGCCGATTGTCTCGGTGGGGCGGAACTCAAAAAACCAAATCCCCAAATCCCAATGAAATCCAAATTTCCAATCCTCAACGCGGCGGGCGCGATGCGACCCCTCGGTTGGAAATTGGGGCTTGGGAGTTCCCGCCGTTGAAACAGTCCGCCGGAGCCCGACAGGGAGCGTGCATGAGGCGGTCTAGTTGCGGAGCGTCCCGCCCTTCTTGGCGGCGTCGCGGAACTCGTCCAGGAAGAGGGCGTCGCTCATCACCCGCTTGACGTAGCCCCAGTCCTCCCAGAACTGGTCGTCGGTGCTCCAGCGGATGGGGACGAAGACCACGTCGCCCGGCGCCAGCGGGATGTCCTGCCGGACGTCCGCCTTGGCGAAGTAGTCCCAGAGGTCGGCCACGATCACCCGGCTCCGGCGGAGCGGGTCCTTCGCGTCGCGGCGGATCACCCGGATCTGGCGCCACTCCGCGTTTTGCGGCAACTCGGTTTCGCCCAGCACGCTCACCAGCGTCTCCTTACCGGTGAAGACGACGTTGGAATAGAAGCGCGAGCGCGCTGCGCCCATGACGACGATGTTCGCTCCGCCGAACGACTGCTGGAAGAACGGTTGGGCGATGTTCGGCTGGTAGGGGGTGGTGTGGATGTGGACCAGCACCTCGGGCTTCTTGAGGTAGACCGCCAGCTCCTGCTCGAGGGTTGTCTTGATCTCGTCCACGGTGCGCCCGATCAGCTTGAGCTTCGTGACGTAGGGGTAGTGGACCCAACCGGTCGGCGGGACGGAGTAGCTGCGCGAAAGCGACGCCTCGCCGGTCACCTCGATCGTCAGGTTCGCGCCGTACGGGATGCGGTACTCGTAGAGGGGGGTGCCCCGCTCGTCCGCTTCCTTTTTCAGTTTCTCGTACTCGTCGATCCACTGGGGGGCCGTGATCACGATCCCCTTGAGCTCGGGATGGCGCCGTTCCAGCTCGGCGAGGTCGAGCGGGAAGCCGGTGGGGAGCCCGTAGCTCATCGCCTTCATGTAGTCGCTGGTGCGCGTGAGGAGACGCTGGTTGGGAGGCGCGCCGCAGCCGGAGGCGGCCGCCAGGATGGCCAGTCCGCAGACGATGACGCGCATGGATCCCCCCTTAGTCCGCCGCGGCCACGGGCGCGGGCGAATAGCAGTAGTAGCCGCGGCTCCTCACCGTGGCCTTGTTGAGCACGCAGCCGGCGAGCTTGCCTCCCGCGGCGCGAAGCAGTCGTTTCGCCTCCGCCGCCTGGTCCTTGCGGGTCTCGGGCGCGGAGAGCACCAGCAGGATCCCGTCCATGAGCGGCGCCGCCAGGAGCGCGTCGGCCGCGGAGCCGATCGGCGGCAGGTCGACGAGCACGAGATCGTATCGGCCCCGAAGGTCCGGGAGGAGGGCGCGGAAGCGCTCCGACCGGAGGTAGGGCACGGGGTTTTCCAGGAGCGGTCCGGCCAGGAGGAGGTGGAGGCTTTCGACGCTGGTCGTGGCGATCAAGCCGTCGATCTCGTCGGTCGAGCCCGTCAGGTAGGACGAGAGGCCCGCCTGGTTCCAGAGGGAGAAGATCTGGTGCTGAGCGGCGCGCCGGAGGTCCGCATCCAGGAGGAGGACACGCGTCCCGCCGCGGGCCAGCGCGAGGGCGAGGTTGCAGGCGACGGTCGACTTGCCCTCGCCGGGCGAGAGGCTGGTGACCGCGAACATCCGGATCGACTCCTTCCGCGCGTGGGTCTCCAGGAGCGCTCCGGCCGAGTTGAAGACCTCCGCCAGCGGGGCGCGCGGGTCGCCGGAGAGGAGCACTCGGTCCTCCGCTCGCGACTCGAAGGGGACGATTCCCAGGAGGGGGAGGTTGACGTACCGGCGCACGTCGTGTTCGGTTCGGATCGTCGTGGCCAGCCCTTCCGCGGCGCACGCCCCGCCGAGCCCCAGGAGCAGCCCCGTCGCGATCAGGATCGGGAGCGCGAATCCGGTCATCGAAGCCGCAGGGGCGGGTTCGACGCGGGGGGAGGAAAGGCCGTCCCGCTCCATCAGGAGTTCGGCGCGGCGGGCCTCCAGTCTGCGGCGCGACTCGGGGTCTCCCGCGAGGATCGGGACGGAGGAGAGAGGCGCCTTGGGGAGCTTCTGCAGTTCGGCGATCCGGGCCGCGCGAGGGGCCTCTTCGACCTGGAGGCGGTCGCGCCGGGCGGAGAGTGCGCGGAGTTCCTCGATCAGCTCGCGGAGGGGGGCGAAGCGGGCGGCCAGGACCTCACGGCTGACGGCGCGATCCCGTCGGGTGCGCAGTTCGTCCGCTTGCGCCAGGGCTCGCGCGACGGGGGGCCAGTCGTCGGGGTACGCCAAGCGCAGGGACTCGAGGTGGCGGATCGCCGCCTCGAGCTCGGTGGTCAGCCGGTCGGACTCTGAAGTGTCCAGCGCCTTCGCGGGACCCGCGTCGCCGCGTTCGACCCGGCGCGAGAGCGCGTCGATCCGTGCCGTGAGGTCGGCGATCTCCAGCGCCGACGCGGCTCGGGCCTGCTCCAGTTCGGCCAGGCGGGCGCGGGCGAGCCGGAGGGCCGGGTCTTCGGGAGGCGCGTCGGCGGCGTGCGCGGTCGAGCCCGCGGGGGCCATCTCGCGGAGGCGGCGTTCGACGGCCTCCAGCGCGCCCGCGATGCCCTTTCGTCGCTTCTCGGCCGCGACCGAGGCGTAGGCCCCGGCGACGGCGTTGGCCATCGCGACCGCAAGGGCCGGGCGGGTGTCGCGGCACGAGACGGAGGTCGCTCCGTGGCCGGCCTTCACGCTCGTGGCCGCGCGCAGCCGGGCGA
>CAZSCC010000432.1:0-6944 GCA_964604905.1 uncultured Planctomycetales bacterium | reverse complement strand
ATTCTCCGACGCGAGGTGGGAGCCTGGGAGCGAGATCGAAATCGAAAGGTCGTTGGCGTCGACTGGCAATTCACCAACTCCAAGGCCCGCATCAAGCTCAAGCATCTTTACCCTGTGATTCAATGCTGAAGGGACACTAGGCGCATCGATCACGCAAGAAGATCAGGACCAGATAACCAGCCCGCCGTTTTTCATCGGCAGCCGCATGTATGTCCGTTCGCACAAGTTCCTCTGGTGCATCAAGGGCGACTAGAACTTCGGAAGGAGATCTGACATGAAGACGACGGTGACCTTGATGCTGTTGTCGGCTTTGGCCGGCGTGTCGGCACCGGCCGCCGGGCAACAGGCTGGTGAAGCAGCCCAGGTAAAAGGAAAGATGTCCGCGCACATGCGGGCACTCGGGAAGGAGGATGGGGAGGCCCTCCAGATGCAAAGTCAGATGTCCATGGTGAAGGAGGGCCTTCTGGGCACGGTCAACGTCCTGCGGGAACTCGACATCAAGACCTGGACCAACCGGGTGACCGTCACGAGCAACGTCGAAGGCAAGAACAACACCACCCCTGACGCCACGATGGGTGGCAGCAGCGGCTATTTCGATCCGAATGTGGATTCCTCGAAACCCGTGGTCCTCACCTACACGCTGCCCGGGCTGCGGAGCGTGTCGTCGCTGGCGATTTCCTATCGGGGTGATGAGGAGGGGCCTGAACGGCTCAGGCTGGAGGGATCCGCCGATGCAGGCAAGGCCTGGTTCCCGGTATTCGACATACGATCTAAAGGGCTGAAATGCTTCAAGCCGGTCAAGGTCAACGCGCTGCGACTCACCCAGGAAGGGGGCTCGCGCAGGACCAAGGAGGTCTGCGTCTACGCCGACCCTGAAACTCCCCTGACGCTCTTCGGCGGCAAGGACAGCGGGGCCTTCAGTTTCCATCGGGCACTGTGGTATGCCGACAAACTCAAGGTGGTGTGGAGTCCGGAGAACACAGTTTGGACAACGTTGGATGGCGGCAAATTGGGCATCAACCGATACCCGGAGACGGTTCTGTTCGGGGCCAACTTGCCCAACCAGCACACCGGTGGTTTCGGGCACGCCGTGACGAAAGGCAAGCGGCTCTATGTGCGGTTCGATCTGGACAAGGCCTGCCCGATGAACTTCGGCGCGATCTACATGCCAGCCGGTGACAATATTGATCCCTCCAGGAGCGGAATCGGACTCCATCCGGCGGAGTTCTACACCGCCAAGGGTCCGCTGGATCCGGGCACGCTTCCGGGCAGTACCACCAAGGACCTCACCGGTCAGGGTTGGATTCTGCAGAAGACCTGGGACAAGGACCCCGGCACTCGCAAGGACTTCCAGTTTGCGCACCCCGGCAAGTTCACCCAGATGCTGGTGGTCTGGGACGCCTTCACCGATTATGGGAACGATTCCTGGTGCCACTTGGAGATCTTCGGGGCCGAGAGCTCGGGCGCCGGCGATACGCCCAAATACCCCCAGAAGTAGATCAAAGACCCTGGAGGCCAAAGCATGAGACCCTTTCTGACATTGGCGTTCCTGTCCGGGCTGTGGAGTCTGCCGGCGCTGGCCCAAGAGTCGGGGCATCTGGATAAGGAACTGACGCAGGTGAAGGATGGTGTTTTGGGCACCGTGAACGTCCTGCGGGAGTTGGACGTCACGACGGGGAAGAACCGGGTGACGGCCGAGGGAAATTACAAGTTCTCCACCGATTGGCACGGGGGTCCGGTCGAAAGCACGATCGACGGCTCGGCCATACCCTACAATATCCGTGTTGCTTCCGATCCGGAAGTTATTACCTACACGCTTCCGGGTGTGCGGACGGTTTCGTCCCTCGCTATTCAGTATTGGGAACACCAGGACGCGGCTGAAACGGTCAGATTGGACGGATCGGTTGATGGAGGCAAGACGTGGACCGAACTGTTCAAGAGCAAGCCGAGAAAAACCGACTTCCTGAAATGTTTCAAGCCCGCAAAGGTCAACCAACTCCGGCTGAGCCTGGAAGGCGGGGAGGCGGGGAGTCTCCGCAGAATCGCCGAGGTCTTCGTGTATGCGGATCCAGCGGCTCCCCTGCCGCTCTTCGGCGGCAAGGACAGCGGGGCCTTCAGTTTTCTCCGCGATCTCTGGTATGCCGGGAAGATCAAACAGATCCCAAGTCCCGAGAATAACGCCGTCTGGACACAAAGCGGGGGCGGCGTCGCCCGTCCGCATAACCTCTTCCTGTCTGAAATAGCCAGCGCGCACGACGGTTGCTGGGGAGACGGCAAAGAGGCCGGCAAGCGGGTCTACCTGCGGTTCGACCTGGACAAGGCGGTCCCGATGACCTTCGGAGTGATCGGCGGCTTCCCCATCACGAAGGGACGCGAAGAACTGATTCTTGCCGGGGCCTCAGAAGTGGAGTTCTACACCTCCAATGGCACCTTGGATCCCGGAACGCTGAAGGGCAGCACCCCCAAGGACCTGACCGGCCAGGGATGGATCCTCCAGAAGTCCTGGAACAAGGATACCAACCCCTGCAAGGAGTTCCTGCTGAACAAGCCGGGCAAGTACAAGCAGATGCTCCTGGTCTGGGACAACAAGAAAACCTACGAGTCCAACCGATTTGGCCACTTCGAGATGTTCGGCGCCGAGGCGACGGCCGCCGGCGGCGCGACCAAGAGCCCGGAGAAGTAGGAAGGCACTATGGAGATCAACGCATGAAAACCCTGCTGATCTTGAAAATGGTTCCGGCCTTGGCGCTGTGGCTCGGACTGGGCGGCCTGCCGGCGTCGGCTCAGGAGAACGAACAGATCGATCACGAACTGCCGTTCATCAAAGATGGCGTTCTGGGCACGGTCAACGTGCTGCGAGAAATCGACGTCAAGACAGGAAAGAATCGAGTGAAGGCCCAAGGCGCTGCGGAGTTCTCGCGCGACTGGAATGGCGGCCCGGCCGAGTCGACGATCGACGGCGGCGGAGTGAGCTATCTTCAGGCGAAGAACACGGAACCGTGGGTCGTCACCTACACCCTGCCCGGACTGCGGACGGTTTCGTCTATTGTGATTGAATATTATGGCAGGGGCAGCGAATCGCCTGAGACGGTCCGGCTGGAAGGTTCGGCCGACGGCGGCAAGACATGGTACCAGGTGTTCAAGAGCAAACCGCCGAAGGTCGACGTCCTGAAATGTTTCAAGCCTGCCAAGGTCAACGCCCTGCGGCTGACCCAGGAAGGCAAATCCCCACGGACCGCTGAAGTCTTTATCTACGCGGATCCCGAGGTTCCCCTGCCGCTCTTCGGCGGAAAGGACAGCGGTGCGTTCAGTTTTCTGCGCGATTTGTGGTACGGCGGCAAGATCAAGCTGATCAAGAGCCCCTCGAACGGCACTTGGGCGGAGCATAGCGGCGGGATGCCCCACGTCCCCTTCATGTCCAAGATTCCCGGATATCACGCGGCCATGTGTTTTGGGGAGGGGAACAAGGGAGGCGGTAACAGGCTTTACTTGCGGCTGGATCTGGATAAGGCGTACCCGATGAACTTCGGTCTGATCGGCTGCCCGAATGCGGGCGAGGGGACCAGGCCCAAGCAGAATCTGGCGGAGATGTGCCGGGCCGAGTTCTATACCGCCAACGGCAATCTGGATCCGAGCACCCTCAAGGGCAACAGCATCCAGGACCTGACCGGCCAGGGGTGGGTCCTCCAGAAGGCCTGGGACAAGGACCCGGCGGTGAGCAAGGACTTCCTGCTGCAGAAGCCGGGCAAATACAATCAGATCCTCATCGTCTGGGACCTCGGTGCCTATAGCGTGATGGACAACTTCTGGAGCCACCTGGAGATGTTCGGTGCAGGGACGCCGGACGCCGGCGGCACGCCCACGAACGATCAAAAGTAGACAGCGAAGATATGAGAACGTCACGATCGCTGACTGCCTCGGGGATGATCTTCTCGGTGCTTTGCATGGTTCTTGCAGGCCCAGTTTGTCCGGGCGCGGGAGAGCCCCTTACTGCCGCAGGCCAGTCCAGGAGTCCAAGATGAAGAAGCTCGGAATCCTATTGGGGATGTTTCTGCCGGTATGCCTTGCCTTCGCCGATGACGAGGGGGAACAGGATACTGATAAGAAGCTCGTCAAAGCCGGCCTCCTGGGGACCGTGAACGTCCTGCGGGAACTGGACGTCAAGACGTGGACCAACCGCGTGACCGTCACGAGCAATGTGGCGGGCGGTGGCGACTCTAAACCCGAAGATACCATCGACGGCAGCGCGAAATGCTTCCGACCGAACGTGGATCCATCGAAGCCGTTGGTGCTCACCTATGCGCTGCCCGGCCTGAAGACGGTATCGTCGCTGGCGATCGCCTATGAATACGAAGCGAACGACGCCCCTGCTGCGGTCCAGTTGGAGGGATCCTCCGACGGCGGCACGACCTGGTTCCAGGTGTTCAAGGGCAAAGCGAGAAAGTCCGAATTTCTGAAGTGCTTTAAGCCCGTGAAGGTCAATGCGCTGCGGCTGACCCAGGAAGGCGATGGCACGGACCAGTGCGGTCGCCGCACCAAGGAGGTCTGCATTTACGCCGATCCCGATGCTCCCGCCCTCCCGCTGTTCGGTGATAAAGACAGTGGTGCCTTCAATTTCCTGAGGGGTTTCTGGTATGCGGACAAGCTCAAGCTGGTGTGGAGTCCGGAGAACCCGGAGAACAAGGGAGTGTGGACAACGATGAATGCGGGTCTCATGGGCCGGGGACGGTTCCCGGAGATACTGCTGTTCAAGTCCAGTTGGGCTACCCAGCACGACGGCGGTTTCGGGGACGCCACGACGAAAGGCAAGCGCCTCTACCTGCGGTTCGGCTTGGACAAGGCTTACCCGATGAACTACGGCCTGATCGGGACGACAGGCGGTGATCGATGCAATTTTGGACTCCACCCGGCGGAGTTCTACACGGCCAATGGCAACCTGGATCCTGCCAAGCTCGCGGGCAGCAGTACCAGGGATCTCACCGGCCAGGGGTGGGTCCTCCAGAAGGCCTGGGACAAGGATCCCAATATGCGCAAGGAGTTCGTGTTCGAGCACCCGGGTAAGTTCAACCAGATGCTGGTGGTTTGGGACGCCTTCGCCGCCTACGAGAACGACCGCTGGAACCACCTGGAGATCTTTGGTTCCGAAGCGCCGGCCGCCGGCGCGCCCAAGAACCCGTAGAAGTGAGAGACGTCATGGAAGCCAAAGTATGAGAACCGCGTTGACCTTGACGTTCCTGTTCGGGCTCGGCAGCCTCCCGGCGTTGTCCCAGGAGTCGGGAGACAAAGATCATGAAAGGTCCCTGGTGAAAGAGGGGCTTCTGGGCACGGTCAACGTGCTGCGGGAGCTGGACCCTCGCACCTTCGAAAATCGGGTGAAGGTCACGAGCAACGCCAAGAGCATCGTTCGCAAGTCCGCCGACGGGGAAGTGCAAGGAGCGGACGTGACCGACACCATCGACGGAAGTATGAAGTGGTTCGGGCCGCAGGTGGAGGCCGGGACCCCCTTCATTCTCACCTACACGCTGGCCGGTATGCGGACGGTGTCGTCGCTGTTGATCTTCTATATGGATGCGGGTGTTGATGCGCCGGAGTCGGTCCGGCTGGAAGGGTCTGCCGACGGCGGCAATAGCTGGGCGGATATTTTCAGAAGCAAAGCGAGGAAGACCAACTTCCTGAAAGTGTACAAGCCCGTGAACGTCAACATGCTGCGACTGAGCCAGGAAGGCGGAGGCAGTCGCAGGACCACAGAGGTCCTTGTGTACGCGGATCCGGACACCCCCCTGCCGCTCTTCGGCGGCGCCGACACGGGAGTCTTCAATTTCCTGAGAGATCTTTACTATGCCGACAGAATCACACAGTTCCCCAGTTTCAAGACCGCCGTCTGGACAGCGCACACCCAAGGCCGACCTTGGGGAATGACCAAGTCTGGAGGAGGGGATGCTCACGGAGGCAGCTGTTGGGGGGATGCTGCCGAGAAAGGCAAGCGGCTCTACGTGCGGTGGGATTTCGACAAAGCCTATTCGATGAGCTATGGCGTCTTCGGCGGCATGCAGGTTTGGGATCACATCCGGGGGAGACTGGGGCTCCACCCCGCGGAGTTTTACACCGCCAAGGGCAGCCTGGATCCGAGCACGCTCAAGGGCAGCAGCGTGAAGGATCTCACCGATCAGGGGTGGGTGCTCCAGAAGGCCTGGGACAAGGACTCCAACCCCTGCAAGAACTTCTTGCTGGAGCACCCAGGCAAGGTCAGCCAGATGCTTCTGGTGTGGGACAGCTTCAGCGATTACGAAAATGACCGATGGGGAAGCCTGGAAGTATTCGGTTCTGATGCGGAAGGCGCCGGCGGCGCGCCCAAGAACCCGCAGAAATGAGGAGATGCCATTCGCAGATTCGACGAGTTGTGGATGGTGTGGGCCGCCCTGGCGTGCTCCGGTCTGGCCGCAGGGGATACGTCCGTGGGCTGGCGCGGGGACGGCACGGGCGTCTACCCGGACGCGCAGCCGCCCGCAAAGTGGTCGGCGACGGAGAATGTCGCCTGGCAGACGCCCATGCCGGGACGATGTTATGGGGCACCGATCGTGGTGGGGGATTGCGTCTTCACGTGCAGCGAGCCATCCACGTTGCTGTCTGTCTCGGCCGCGGACGGGACGATCTGGTGTTCGGGCACTCACACCCCTTCTCGTCCCCCTTTGTACGAACTAACCGATCCTCCGATCGTCTGTAACTTTTCATTGATCGGGTGGCACGGACTGACGGAGGGCGCTACCCTCAGGGTCGCCATGAGACCAGGCGGATTCTGGCATTAGCTAGATCGTGTTGATTAACGCGGGCAAGAGCGTTGCCGACAGGAGATTTCGTATTCGCACGGATCGCTCGGAAGCCTTTGCGGGACCCGGGAGCCCGATTTCGAGCCCAAAGGGCCATTGCGGGCGTGCTGCGGCGAC
>CAZSCC010000431.1:0-21803 GCA_964604905.1 uncultured Planctomycetales bacterium | reverse complement strand
TGATCGAGGCGGTCGAGCGGCTGGAGTGGACGATGATCCTCGACGCGCTCGAGAAGAACGGCTGGGTCAAGGCGCGCACGGCCCGGGTGCTGGGGGTAACCGAGCGCATCCTGGCGTACAAGATGAACAACTTGGGCATCGAGAAGTCTTCGAAGTAGCCCGCTATCGAATCGAGGAGACTCCCGATGCCCGAAGCAGCGACGCCCGCGCAGATCCACTACGCCGAGGACGACGGCAGCTCCGTCGCCCTCGTCAAGACCCTCCTGCGCCGGGAGGGGTACGAAGTCAGTTCCTCGCCGGACGGCCAGGGCTGCCTGCGTGTCTGCCGGGAGGCGACCCCCGACCTGTGCCTCCTCGACCTGACCCTCCCCGACATGAGCGGGCTCGACGTCCTCCAGCAGCTCCGGCGCGAGCGGCCCGACCTCCCGGTCATTATCCTCACCGCCTCAAGCTCGGTCCAGGATGCGGTCGCGGCGACCCGCCTGGGCGCGGTCGACTACCTGGGGAAACCGATCGACGGGGCCCGCCTCTCCGTCTCGGTCCGCAACGCCCTCCAGCTCCACCGGCAGAAGGCCGAGATCCAGCGGCTCCGCCTGGGGGCCGGCGAGGCCGAGTCGACCTACCCCCTGGACGCGGTCCTCCGGCAGCTGGTCGAGCAGGGAGGTTCCGACCTCCACCTCAAGATCGGCCGCCCCCCGCTCCTGAGGATCGCGAGCGACCTGGTCCCGAGCGAGTTCCCCGTCCTCGACGAGCCCAACATGCAGGCCATCCTCCGGAAGCTCCTCGGAAAGGAGGGCTTCATGGAGCTCCTGGAGGAGTACGAGTACGACTCTTCGCACCTGGTCGACGGACTCGCCCGATTCCGCATCAACGCCTTCAAGCGGATGGGCGTGTTCGGCGCGGCCCTCCGCGCCATCCCGCTCACGACCCCCACGCTCGACGGCCTGGGCCTCCCGGCCGTCCTGAAGGAGATCTGCAAGGCCCCGCAAGGGATGGTCCTCGTCACCGGCCCCACCGGGAGCGGGAAGTCCACGACCCTGGCCGCCATGATCGATCTCCTCAACGAGACGCAGGCGCTCCACATCGTGACGATCGAGGACCCCGTCGAGTTCGTCTACACCGACAAGAAGAGCACGATCAATCAGCGCCAGCTGGGGAGCGACGTCAAGTCCTTCAAGGAGGCGCTCCGCCGCGTCCTCCGGCAGGACCCCGACGTGATCCTGATGGGCGAGATGCGCGACGCGGAGACGATCGAGCTCGCCATGCACGCCGCGGAGACGGGCCACCTCGTCTTCTCCACGCTCCACACGAACGACGCCAAGCAGTCGCTCGACCGGATCGTGGACAGCTTCCCCGTGGAAGCGGCCCACCAGGTGCGCTCGATGCTCGCCCTCACGCTCCACGCGGTGGTCAGCCAGCGGCTCGTGCGGCGGGCCGACGGCAAGGGGCGCGGCGCAGCGGTCGAGGTGCTGATCAACACCGGCAACATCCGCGAGCTGATCGCCGAGGGGAAGACCGCCTCGATCGAGAAGGCCATGGCCCAGGCGGGCGAGTACTACCGCATGCAAACGTTCAACCAGGCGCTGGCGAAGCACGTGCTCGCGAAGACGATCACGGAGGAGGAGGCGCTGGCGGCGGCGACCAATCCGGGCGACCTCCGGCTCCTGATCAAGGGGGTCACGTCGGGGTCGGCGACCGCGACGGCGGCCGCCGCCGCGGCGACGACCCAGAGCGACACGGGGAAGATCAGGATCTCCCGGGGATTCTAGGAATGCCTCACGGGATGATTTCAACCGCAGGGCCATGACGAACGGGACGCTGACCCGGATCATGCTGGTCGAGGACGAGCCGGACATCCAGGCCGTCGCGCGCGTGGCACTCGAGACGGTGGGCGGCCTCACGGTCGAGATCTGCAGCTCCGGCAAAGAGGCGCTGGAGCGGGCGCCGGCCTGCAAGCCGCAGCTCATCCTCATGGACGTCATGATGCCCGGGATGGACGGGCCGTCGACGCTCAAGATGCTGCGGTCGCGGGCGGAGACGAAGGCCATCCCGATCATCTTCATGACCGCCAAGGTGCAGCCGCAGGAGATCGCCATTTTCAAGACGATTGGCGCCCTGGGCGTCATCCCCAAGCCTTTCGACCCGATGACCCTGGCCGCGACGGTCCGATCGATCTGGGAGAAGGAACAGGTGCCCGCTGCCTGACGACATCGAGCGCCAGATGGCCGAGCTCCAGAAGGGGTACTCCCGGCAGCTCCCGGAGAAGGCCGGTCGGCTGGAGTCGGTCTGCGAAGTCTTCTTCACCCAGCCGTGGGACGAGGAACGCTGCATGACGGCCTGCCGGTCCGCCCACAGCCTGGCAGGGAGCAGCGGGACCTACGGCTTCGGCGAACTCGGCAAGGTGGCCAAGGCGCTGGAACTGGGGATCAGGGAGAGCCTGGAGCGCCGCTCGGCGATGACGGAAGGGGAGCGGGCGACCGCCCGGGGGCACCTGGTGAAGCTCAAGGAGATGGCCGCGGCCGCGCAGGGCTGACCTTCTTATCGGGTCGCCGGCCGGAGGGGCCGGGACCCCCGTTTGACGCGTCTGATCCGTAGATAATGGACTAGACTTTATCCGGGGCGCCGTCGTAGTCCCCTGCAGGCAGTCGCAGGGAGCTTGCGGCGCCGGGAGGGCCGCCCGGGGTTGTGGGATCGGGGCCGGCGGACCCCGCTTTGGAACCGAGGTTGTCATGGCACATGCCGTTCTCGCGCTGGCGGCCTTCCTGGCCACGTTCCAGGATCCGAAGGACCCTCCCAAGAAGCAGAACCAGGACCTCACCGAGATGAGCCTGGAGGACCTGCTCAAGATCGAGGTGACCTCGGTCTCCAAGCGGGAACAGCGTCTGATCGATGCCCCGGCCGCGATCGCGGTCATCCGCGGGGAGGACTTGCGCCGGACCGGCGTCACCAGCATCGCCGAGGCGCTCCGCATGGTCCCCGGCGTCTTCGTGGGCCACCTGGACTCGAACAAGTGGGCCATCGGGGTCCGCGGATTCGGCGACCTCTTCTCCAACAAGCTCCTCGTCCTCGTCGACGGCCGGAGCGTCTACAACCCGCTCTTCTCGGGCGTCTTCTGGGATGTCCAGGACACGCTGCTCGAGGACATCGACCACATCGAGGTGATCCGCGGACCCGGGGGCACCCTCTGGGGCGCCAACGCCGTCAACGGCGTGATCAACATCACCACCAAGAAAGCGAAGGACAGCCAGGGGAGCCTCGTGACCACCCTCGGCGGCACCGAGGACCAGGTGATCGCCGGGGCCCGCTACGGGGGGAAGGCGGGAGAGGACCTCTACTATCGCGCGTATGTGAAGCATCTCAGCAGGGACGCGTACTCCGGCGGGGACGATGACTGGCGCGTCTCCCGCGGGGGGTTTCGAATGGACTGGACCCCGAGCGGCGCGGGCACGCTGACGCTGCAAGGCGACGTCTACAAGGGCGAGGTCAACCAGAGGCTGCGCCAGGCCACCCTGGCCGCCCCGTTCACCCGGGTCTTCACCGCTCCCTCCCAGATGTCGGGGGGAAACCTGCTCGCCCGGTACGATCACAACGTCGGCCCCGAGACCCAGTTCCGCGCCCAGACGTACTGGGACCGGACCGTCCGCACCGGGGACACGCTCGACGAGACGCGCGACACCCTGGACCTGGACCTGCAGTTCCGATTCGAGCCCCTGGAGGGCCATCGGCTCACCCTCGGATCCGGATTCCGCTGGACGGCGGCCGACACGGAGGGAAGTTTCACCGTGAACTTCGCCGACGACCATCGGTCGGACGACCTCACGAGCGCCTTCATCCAGGACGAGATCCGGCTGGTCGAGGACCGGCTGACCCTGACGCTGGGTTCCAAGTTCGAGTACAACGACTACACGCGCTACGAGTACCAGCCCGGCGGGCGTCTCTCCTGGCGCCCCCACGAGCGGCACTCGGTCTGGGCCTCCGTGTCTCGCGCCGTCCGGACCCCTTCCCAGATCGAGCACGAGATCCGGGCGAACGTCGAAGTCCTTCCGCCTCCGCCGCTTCCCACGGCGCTCCGGTTCATGGGCGATCCCGGCTACCGCTCCGAGGTCCTCATGGCGTACGAACTGGGCTATCGGGTGCAGCCTCTCGACGCGGTCTCGTTCGATCTGGCGCTGTTCTTCAACGACTACAGCAGCCTCCGCACGACCGAGCGGGGCGCGGTCTTCCTGGAACTCCCGACCAACGCCGTCCAACCCCTCATCGCGGACAACAACATGAGCGGCCACACCTACGGCGTCGAACTGGCCGCCACCTGGCAGGTCCTCGAGAACCTCCGGCTCTACGGCGCGTACACCTTCCTCCAGATGCACCTCCACACGACCGACACGAGCACCGACACCGGCGGAAGCACCCTCGAGCACTCCCACCCGCGGAACATGGTCTACCTGCGCGCCTCGTGGGACCCCTTCCAAGACGTGAGCGTCGACCTCGTCGGCCGTTACGTCGAGGGGATCTCGAACTGGGACGTGAATAAGTATGTCGAGATGGACGCCCGGGTCGGCTGGGCGATCACGAAGAACCTCGAGGCGGCGATCGTGGGCCAGAACCTGCTCCACACGAGCCACTTCGAGACCAACGACTCGCAGATCGGAAATTTCGCCACGAAAGTCCAGCGGGGCGGGTACCTGTCGCTGACCTGGAAATTCTAGAGAGACTCCTTGATCGCACGACTTCTCGTCCTGTCGGCCCTCACGACCTTCGCGGGCGCGGCCTCTGCGGCACCCCAAGGAGAGCTGCCTCCCGAGTACAAGGTCAAGGCGCAGATTCTCCTCCGGTTCTCCGAACGGATCACCTGGCCCGACAAGGCCTTCAAGGACGCCTCCGCACCCTTCAGGATCGGAGTCCTCGGCAAGGACCCGTTCGGAGGCCATCTCGAGGACGCCATCAAGATCCAGAAGAGCATCCGGGAGCGTCCCATCGAGCTCACGAAGGAGTCCGACCCCGAGAATCTCAAGGATTGTCACCTGGTCTTCATCTCGGGGTCCGAAGAGGAAGACCTGGAGCAAGCGCTCCGGCTCTTCAAGGGGAAGCCCATCCTCGCCATGAGCGACACCCCGGGCTTCGGGAAGCGGGGGACGGCGATCAACCTGTTCCTCGAGAAGGGAACCAAGGGGTACAAGACGCAGTTCGAGTTCAACAAGGACGCCGTGGAAGCCGCCGGTCTGAAGGCCGACGCCCCGCTCCAGAAGGCCGGGCAGCCGCCCAAGGCCAAGGATGGAAGCCCGTGAAGCGGCTCCGCGACATGTCCCTGGCCGGAAAACTCCAGGGCATCACCCTCGTCACGAGCGGGGTCGCCCTGATCCTCGCCTGCGCCGCGTTCCTCGTGTACGACACCCTCTCATTCGGGCAGGCCACGGCCCACCGCCTGAACGTGCTGACGGATATGATGGGCACCCAGAGCAGCTTCGCCCTCTCGATCGGCGAAGAGACGGCCATGAAGGACATCCTGGGCTCGCTCCACCACGACCGCAGCGTCCTGTACGCGGCGCTCTATACCCCGGCCGGGACAGTCGTCGCGCAGTACTCCCGGGAGAGGGCCTCGGACTCCGCCATCCCCGCACGCCCCGATTCGGACGGCCTCACCCTCAGGAACGGGACGGTTTCCGTGTTCCGTCCCGTCGTCGAGAAGAAGCAGCGCGTCGGGACCGTCCATCTCTTCTCCGATCTCCCGGAGGTGGGCACCCGCCTCCGCACCAACCTGATCATCGTGGGGCTCGTCCTGGCGGCCGCCACGGGGATCTCGTTCCTCCTCTCCTCCAGGCTCGACCGGGTCGTCACCGGTCCCATCATCCACCTGGCCGAGACCGTCAAAAGGGTGACCGTCCAGCGCGACTACGCGGCCCGCGCCGAGAAGCAAGGACAGGACGAGATCGGCGTCCTCATCGACGGCCTCAATGACATGCTCTCCCAGATCCAGGTGCGCGACGGCGCCCTCCAGCTCGCCCGCAACGAGCTCGAGATGCGCGTCGAGGAGCGCACCGCCCAGCTCCAGTCCGTCAACGAGGAGATGAAGACCGAGGTCGCCGAGCGCAAGCGCGCCGAGGAGTCCATGCGCGAGAGCGAGGAGCGCTACCGGCAACTCGTCGAACTCTCCCCCGACGCCATCGTCATCCATGCCGGCGGGAAGTTCGTCTACGTGAACAGCGCCGCGACCGCTCTCTTCGGGGCCGCGTCCCCGGTCGAGATCGTCGGCCGGCCCATCCTGGATTTCGTCCCCCCCGAGGCGCGGGACGACGAGACCAGCCGGATCCTGAAGATCCAGGACGGGAGTTCACCGGCCCCGCTCTACGAGGAGACGCTCGTCCGCCTGGACGGCTCTCAGGTGGACATCGAGGTCGCGTCGATCTCCTTCGTCTACCAGGGGCGCCCCGCCTCCCAGGTCATCATCCGCGACATCACCGCCCGCAAGGAAGTCGAGCGGATGAAGAACGAGTTCGTCTCGACCGTGAGCCACGAGCTCCGGACGCCCATCACCTCCATCCAGGGCTCGCTCGGCCTCATCGCCAACGGCGTGCTCGGCGTCCTCCCCGCGGCCGCCAAGCCCCTGGTCGACATCGCCCACAAGAACTGCCAGCGCCTGGTCCTCCTGATCAACGACATCCTCGACATGGAGAAGATCGCCGCGGGCAAGATGAAGTTCAGCTTCAAGCCCGTCGACGTCCTCCAGCTGGTCGAGCAGACGATCGAGTCCAACCGCGCCTACGGGGCCCAGTTCGGCGTGGCCTTCGCCCTCCAGGACGAGGCCCCCGGCGCCCGCGTCAACGTCGACAGCGACCGCCTGATCCAGGTCTTCACCAACTTCCTCTCCAACGCGGCGAAATTCTCACCCAAGGGGGAGACCGTCCGGGTCACCGTCTCGCGGGAGGCCGGCTGGGCCCGCGTGGCCGTGTCCGACCGCGGCCCCGGAATCCCCGAGGAGTTCAAGAAGCGGATCTTCCAGAAGTTCTCCCAGGCGGACTCGTCGGACATGCGCAAGAAGGGCGGGACGGGCCTCGGCCTCGCCATCTGCAAGTCGATCGTCGACAAGCACGGCGGACGGGTCTCCTTCGAGTCCGAAGTCGGCCGGGGGACCACGTTCTTCGTCGACCTGCCCCTCGTCGCGGAGGCGCCCGCCGACATCCAGCCCGCGAAGCCCGCGGCCCCGCAGATCCTCATCTGCGAGGACGACGCGCAGATCGCCGCGTTCATCCGCCTCGTGCTCTCCCAGGAGGGATGCCAGAGCGACATCGCCGGAGACACCGCCCAGGCCCGCCGGCTGCTCAAGGAGAAGAAGTACGACGCCATGACCCTCGACGTCATGCTGCCCGACCGCGACGGCCTGGCGTTCCTGGAGGAGCTCCGGACCCAGGAGGCCACGCGAGAGCTTCCGGTGGTCATCATCTCCGCCGTCGCCTCCTCCCACGCGGAGACCCTTATGGGGGGGACGCTCCACGTTGTCGACTGCCTCGACAAGCCCATCGACCAGGGACGGCTCCTCTCGGCCGTCCGCATGGCCGTCCGTGGCCGGGCCGCGGGGCGCGCCCGGGTGCTCCACGTCGAGCCGGGGGCGGACGTCCGCCAGCTGGTCTCCTACACGCTCCGGAACGTCGCAGACACTTCCGGCGCCTCCGGGCTGGGCGAGGCACGGAGGGCACTCGAGAAGGAGGCGTTCGACCTCGTCATCCTCAACGTCGAACTCCCCGACGGCTCGGGGAACGATCTGCTGCCGTTCCTCGATCGCCCCGGCAAGACCCGGGTGCCCGTGGTATTTTTCAATGTCAGGAGGGGCGAGGCGCACGCCACGCACCTGCTGGCCTCGACGCTCGTGAAGTCCCTGGCCGCGCAGCCGGAGCTTCCCGAGTCGATCCTGTCGTGGGTCCGCAACGGGAGTTCGGAGAAGATGCAAGGGGCCAGGTCTTGACCGCGCCCCCGAGCCCTCCGTCCCCTGCGTGGACGACGATCCGGACATGCCGAACTTCATGAAGCCCCTGCTGGGGAGCGCCCTCACCGCGGAGAGCGGGCGGCAGGTCTTGCTGACGGTGGCCCGCGACAGGCCCGAGGTCGTCCGCCTGGACGTGACCCTGCCCGGCATGCACGGGTACGACGTGTGCGGGAAGCTTCAGGATCGGGAGGAGACGGCCTGCATCTCCGTCATCAGGGTCACGGCCCTGACGAGCGACAAGGACAAGCTCCGGGCCCTCAATCCCTTGCAGTCCGGAGCGTCGTCTGTCACTCTCTGAAGCAACGTGATCACGTTCCTCTGCCCCTCGTGCGGGAAGATGACCGAGGCGACCGACGCGCTCGTCGGCAAGACCGCCGTGTGCGTCTCGTGCGAAGCCTTCGTCAAGGTCCCTCTCGGGTGGCCGGCCCCGTCCCTCGGTCCCAAGGTCCATACCCGGTGTCCGAAATGCCAGGCCAAGGTCCTCCCGGAGGTGGACGTCTGCGGGTTTTGCGGCCACGACTTCTCGCCCAGCGCGCCCGAGGTCCCGGCCGCGACGCCACCCTGGAAGTTCCCGTCCCGGATCCGGATCCCCCTCCTCCTGGCCTGGACGGCGATCGCCGTGACTGCCGGGCTCTCGTTCCTCGGAGGCTCCGACGCCAGCCTGGTTCCCCCCGAAAAGGTCTGTCGGGGCCATCTGGAACTCCTGCATGCAGCGTTTCTCCGGTATTCGAGGACGCACGAGACCGCCCCCAATGCCAAGGGGACGGCCTTCTGGCAGGTCATTGCGGAGATGGAAAGCGAAGGGAGCGCCCTCTCCTGTCCTCTGGCGAGTTCCAGCCCCGTCTATCGCGGGCCGGCGAGACCTTGGGCGGTCATCCCGGACACGGGGGTCGTCGCCTGCGATCACCCAGGGATCCACCCGGAGGGGATCACGGTGCTGCTGAAGGACGGGAGCGTCGAGTTCGCTTCCAAGGGGAGCGACCTCTTTCGGCGGGCCCTCCGCGAGACGATGGAGTAGCCCGCCTCAGTACATCCTTCCCCAGCTCGTCCGAAGCGTCTCCTCCGTGGGCCAGTTCCGCCAGTCCGACGCGGGGGCGGTCGGAGGGATGCCGCTCGTGCTCCGGATCGAGGCGTTCGGGTCGCGCTTCCACGCCACGCCGGCTTCGTTGATCACGAAGGCGTTCCGGCCCTCCGTGGGGTAGCGGTCGGGATAGGCCAGGAAGGCGAAGCGGTCGAGGTTATGCACCGCCCCCATCGAGGGCGTGCCGCCGGTGTTCTGGCGGTAGACCGCGTTCGGGATCACGGACGAGTCGTTGACCATGGCGTAGAACCAGTACCCGGCTTTCGGGCCCTGTTTGCGAAACAGGGTGATCGGCTGGGCGCGCCCTCCCGCCGCGCCGGCCGCGAGCGGAGCCGTGTCGGCCGCCGCAATCGTGGGGTCGATCAGCTTGAGGGGGGGCCGGGCTCCGGAGCTGCCGGTCAAGGCCAGAGTGTGGAGACCCGCCACATCCCCGGTCCAGTAGTCCTTCACCCGGGTTCCGTCCCGGTCGTTCGACTTGAAGTCGATCTCTGCGCCGGCGAGGGTCTTCAGAGTCGCCGCGGCGCCCCGCTCGTGGGCCGCGCGGGTGGCGGAGTCCATCAAGGGAATGGCGATCGCGCCGAGCGTGGCGAGGACGGCGACGACGACCATCAGCTCGACCAGGGTGAATCCTGGGTCATGGGACGGTTTCATCGGGCCCGCTGATTATATCTCCGGAGTCGGGATCTTCAGCTTTCATTCTTGTGACCTTTCCAACGGATTTGGAAGCCCTCCCCTCGGGAAGGGCCTGGAATGGGCCGGTGTCGCATGGCAGGGTATCTGCTTGAATCCTCCCGAAACGAGAGGGTGGTTGCTGATGGATAGGGAAAAGGAAGAGAATGCCCCGCTGATCCTGGTGATCGAGGACTCGCCCTCGGCGATGGAGCTGACGGTGAAGACGCTCCAGCTGTCCGGATTCCGCACCCGTCAAGCGAGCTACGCCGTGCAGGCGGTCGGCATGGCCTGGAAGGAGCGGCCCGACCTGATCCTGGCGGACGTGGGACTCCCCGACATGGACGGCGCGACGGCGATGGCCCTCCTCCGCGACGACCCCGAATTCCGGGACATGCCCGTGATCCTGGTCTCGGCGCTCCCTGCTGAGGCGCTGCGGGAGAGGATGGCCGACTGCGGCGCGGCCGAGTTCCTCTCCAAGCCCTTCACCCCCGGCGACCTGGTCCGCGCCATCCGCCGCCAGCTCTCCCAACGTGCCACTCCCCCCTCTAAATCACAAAACAGACCGTCCGTTTCATCACGTAGCGCTGTATCCACTCAACAAAACAGACGGTGCGTTTCGTTGCGGGCGCAACGAAACGCACCGTCTGTTTTGTTGGATTCGTTCAGGGGCGGCGGGCCTTCTCGGCTTGAAGCTCGGATTCCACCGCGGCGGCGTCCCGTTCGATACGCGCCACGAACTCGGCCATCCGCGCCCAGTCCCCCTCCGAAGCCACGTCCTGGAGTTCGGCGCAGACTCGGGACAACTCCTTCGCCCCCAGGTTCCCGCAGCTCCCCTTCATGGTGTGGGCCACCCGCTCGACCCTCGCGACATCACGGTCCTCGTAGGCCTTCCGAAGCCGCTCCAGATGCTGGACCTGCTCCTTCAGGAAGATGTCGATCAGCTCCGCCAGGAAGGTCGGCGAGCCGCCCGTCTGGAGCGCGCGCAATTCCTCGATGACTTTCTGATCGATCGCAGCCACTTGCCCATTCCAGCGATTTTCTCGCCCCTGTCAAGGATCGTTTCCCCCCGCCCTCCCTCGCGGTAGACTCAGGGGATG
The DNA here is from genome assembly GCA_964604905.1 of uncultured Planctomycetales bacterium. Taxonomy (GTDB): domain Bacteria; phylum Planctomycetota; class MHYJ01; order MHYJ01; family JACPRB01; genus JACQFK01. The sequence continues at coordinate 10,975 of CAZSCC010000431.1, read as the reverse complement.
CGACGGTCGCCCCGGAACCGATGGCTAGCCGCCGCCGTCCTCTTCGGGGCGGCCGCCCTCCTGGCGATCTTCGGCCGCCGACCCGCCGCCGCCCCGCCCCCAGCTCCCCCGCCCCCCCCGCCGCCCGTGCCTGTCGAACTCCTCCGCATCAGCGGGAAGGCCGACGCCGGCCGGGCCCTCGAACTTTCCGTACTCGCCCTCCGCGACGGCACCGACCTCGTCCTCCGCGGGGCGACCCGCTTCTCCTGCACCCGTTCCGGCGACGAGGTGACCCTCCGGATCGACGAGGGCGAGGCCTTCGTCGACTCTCCCGACCGCACCCATCCGCTCCACGTGACCACCCCCCATTGCACGCTCACCACCTCCGACGCGGGGCTGAACGTCCGGGTCGATGGAGAAGCCACCCGCATCACCGTCACCCACGGGACGGCCACGGTGGTCGGCCCCGCCTACAAGATCGAGCTCGCCCGCTACGACCACTTCGACATCCTCGCGACCGGCCCCCGCGGCGAGCCCATGCGGATCCAGACCGAGCCCGTGGCCGCCTGGGCCCGGGAGGCGCTCGACCACGCCAGCCTGCTCCCGAACGGCGGGTTCGAGGACGGCTTTGCCCACTGGCAGGCGGAGTCCTATCCCGAAACGAAGGTCCGGCTCGACAAGCGGAGCCACTCGGGCCGCCAGGCCGCCCTCATCGAGTTCAATGCCGTCCGCGAGTACGATCACCGGAGCCCCGCGAGCGAGCCCTTCCCCGTCACCCCCGGCGCGCCCCACCGCTTCTCCGGCTACGTGGAATTCGAAAACCTGGCCGTCGGCCCCGGCTCCGGGATCGCGCTCGAGGTCCAGGAGGGCGGGAAGGCGATCGCCTCCACCGCGCGGTTCGCCGGCACCTCCCGCTGGCAGAAATTCACGGTCGACTTCCTGCCGCCCGAGGGCGCCCGCGAGCTTCGCATCGTCTGCACCCGCCCGCGCGACCCCTCCCCGGCCACCGGAAGATTCCGCACCGACGACCTCTCCCTCTTCCGCCTCCCCGGTCCGTAACAAAACAAACGGTTTGTTTTGTTACGAGGCGTATACTGGGGGCATGGGAGGGGAGTTCAGCGAAGAGGCCGCCTGGGGCGCCGCGCAACGCGTCGAGGCCTGGGCCGGCGAGGTGCGCGTCAACCTCATCCGCCTCGTCGCCATCGCCGCCTTCTACGCCCATCACCTCCTCAACCGCTACGTCCTCAAAGTCGAGTTCCCCGCGCACTACCACGCGGCCGTCACCAGCCTGGCCGTCGCCTGGACGCTCGGCGCCCTCGCGCTCCACTCCGGCCTCTCCCGCCGCTGGAACCCGCCCGTCCTGCGCTACGGGGCCGTGGCGTTCGACGCCCTGATGATCGCCGCCCTCCTGGCGATCTCCGACGGCCCCCGCGGTCCCTTCTTCCTCCTCCTCTTCCTCCTGATCGCCACCGCCTGCCTCCGCATCGACCTCCGCCTCGTCTGGACGGCGACGGTCCTGGCCATCCTCGCCTACGGGTTCGCCTGCGGCCACGACCGCTGGGTCCGCAAGCTCCCCGACCGGCAGCGCGCCCCCCGCCAGCAGCAGGTGATCGTCGTGATCGGCCTCGTCTCCGCCGGCCTCCTCGCCGGCCAGGCGGTCCGCCAGGCTCGCCGCTTCGCCCGCGACTACGCCGACCGCATGAAGCCGGAGCCGCCGGCATGACGTGGGTCCGCTGCCCCAAGTGCCGGACCCTCAACGACGTGGACCGCTACGCCCAGTGCGACGGCTGCCAGGGCGACCTGACCGGGCTCCCCCCGGCCTCGCCTCTCTCGTCGTCCCCGGTCGCCCGACAGAGGGAACGGGACTCAAGATCGGCCCACTGGATCCTATGGGCGCTCGCCGGCACCCTGCTCCTGGCAACCTTCCTGCTACCGGCAGGAGGGGCCATCATCACCGCTTTCCTGGCCGTGCTCCTGCTTATCGGCCTCTTCATCCATCTCAGCGGCCGCTGGATCCGGAGGACGGGACTCCCCTTCGCCCTTCAAGTTCTCCTGGGGCTGATCGCGGTCGCCGCCTCGTTCATCGGCGCCGTCCTCCTCGTCGGGCTCGCGTGCACCGGACCCATGTCACGCGCCTGATGGCGACCTTCCTCCGCTGCCCGAAATGCCGGACCCTCTGCGACGCGGGAGCGGACCCCCGCTGCTTCGCGTGCGGGGCGTCCCTGCCCGCCGACGCGGTCCACCGCCCCTCGGTGGATCACGGCAGCGGACGCGAATCGATCCGCGACCTCTCCGCCTCACGGGTCATCTTCGCCGTCGTGGGAGCGATGGGCGGCCTGTCCTTCTTCCTCAACCTGCGCGGCGGCCTGGGACTCCTCATCCCTCTGGGATTCCTGATCGTCGCCGTGATCGCGGGCCTTCTCCTCGGACCCCGCGCCGCGGGACAGGCGCTCCTCTACGCCCTCTCCGGGATCGGCGTCGTCATACTCATCCTGGGCGCAGTCGCGATCGGGCTTCTCATCCTCCTCTTCATCGCCTGCACCGGCGGAGGGATGCGCATTGCCGGCTGAACTCCGCGACTACACCTTCCTGGGCACCACGCAGAGCCTCTGCCCCCGCTGCCGCCGGCTCGTGCCGGCCAAGATCGTCGTCCGCGACCGCCGGGTCTACTTCCGCAAGCAGTGCCCCGAGCACGGCACGATCGAGGACTTCGTCTGCTCCGACGTCCGCTATTACGACCGCCACGAACTCGACGAACCCGCCAAGCAGGTGCGCCTCCACGCGACCGAGGTCTCCAAAGGCTGCCCCTACGACTGCGGGCTCTGCCCCGAGCACGAGCAGCACACCTGCGTCGGGCTCGCCGAGATCACCTCCGCCTGCAACCTCAAGTGCCCCATGTGCTTCGCCGAGAGCGGCCCGGGCGGCAAGCACTGGACCTACGAAGAGTTCACCCGCGTCGTCGACAATTTCGTCCGCCAGGAGCACGAGGTCGACGTCCTCCAGCTCTCCGGCGGCGAGCCGACGATCCATCCCGAGATCGTCCGCTTCGCCCGCTACGCCTACGAGCAGCCGGTCCAGGTCCTCATGATCAACACGAACGGCATCCGGCTGGCCAACGATCGCGAGCTCGTGAAAGCCCTCGCCCCGATGCGCGACCGCCTCGAGATCTACCTCCAGTTCGACGGATTCAGCGAGAGGACCCACCAGGAGCTGCGCGGAGAATCGCTGATGGCGATCAAACTCCGCGCGCTCGACAACCTGGCCGAGCACGGGATCCGATCGACGCTCGTCTGCACCGTGCAGCACGGCGTCAACGTCGACGAGCTGGGCGCGATCGTGAAGTTCGGCCTCGAGCGCCCGTGGGTGCGTGGCGCCAGCTTCCAGCCGGCCACCTACGTCGGCCGCCACACGAACCCGAAGGACCTCGAGAACCGCGCGACGATCCCCGACGTGGTGAAGGCGATCGTCGCGCAGACGGGCGGGATCTTCGTCGAGGAGGACTTCCTCCCCGTCCCCTGCGCCCACCCGAACTGTCACATGATGACGTACGTCTATCGCGGAGAGGGCAAGCCGGTGCCGGTCTCGCGCTTCCTCGACCTCCGGAAGAACGCCGACCTGATCGCCAACACGCTCGTCTACACGCCGGCGAAGGCGAAGGCGATCGTCGCCGCGTTCCTGAAGCGGCAGGAGGGCTGCTGCGATCCGGCCGGCGCGAAGTTCGTCGAGGCCGCGCTCGCGGAGAAGCTGACGGGGGCCGAGGTCTTCCGGATCACGCTGACGGCGTTCCTCGACAAGCACATCTTCGACGTGCGCCGCGTCATGAAGTGCTGCGTCGGGTTCCTGCTGCCGAGCGGCCACACGGTCCCCTTCTGCGCCTACAACACGCTCTATCGCGACGGCACGGTGCCGCTCCCGCCACTCAAGCCCACGACATGACGGGGCCGCAGCTCTATGCGGTCTTCCAGGGCCTCGCGCTCCTGACGGCGCTCCTCCTCCGCAAGCGGTCGCCCCTCCCGTGGAAGCAGCAGGCGGCGATCCTGGCGGGGGCGCTCTTCGGCGCGGGCGTGGGCTCGAAGCTCCCCTTCGTCCTGGCCGGCGGCGGGCTCTTCATGGAGGGGAAGACGATCCTCTCGGGCCTCGCAGGCGGCTACCTCGGCGTCGAGGCCGCGAAGTGGCTGGCCCGCGTCGGAGAGAAGACCGGCGATTCGTTCGCGATGCCGCTCGCGGCGGCGGTCGCGGTGGGCCGCTGGGGCTGCTGGTTCAACGGCTGCTGCGCGCCGATGCAGATCCCCGAGAGCGGCTTCCATGCTATGATGGCCGCCCTCCTATGGCGTCTGCAGACGGTCGAACGCTTCCGCTGGCAGCTGCTCAAGCTCTACCTGATCGCCTACTCGGTGTTCCGCTTCGCGACGGAATTCCTCCGGCACGAGCCGAAGGGGGCGCTGGGGCTCACCGCCTACCAGTACGGGTCGGCGGCGCTCGGGACGGTGATGGCGCTCCTCTGGTGGCGCGACGAGCGGCTCAAGCGATCGCGCTGATCCTCGCGCTCGGCTGCTCGGCGCCCGGCTTGCGCGTCGCCTACGGCACGGTCCTCGGGGCGGACGGCCGGGAGATCGCGCGGATCACCGGGGCCACGTCGATGCGCATCGCCGGCTCCCGCATCGACCTCGACGGCGACGTGCAGATCGAGGTCCTCGGGAAGCGGTCGATGGCGCTCTTCCCCGGCCTCGAGTTTCTGGAAGGCGATGAGTTTTCATCCAGCGATCGGGAAGCGCGCGGCCCGCTCGCCGCCCGCCGCCGTCCCGAGGCGTGGAAGGTGACGGTCCCGCTCATGGCATATGAGGTCGACGGGGTGCTCGTCTCGTTGATGTGGAAGGGGGACGGGAGGCCGTTCTTCGAGGCGCGCGAGCGGAACCGGATGGGAGTGAGGGGCCCGTGCGTGCTGCTCGTCGAGGCGGGGGCGACGATCTACGAGGCGGTCCCCCGGTGGACGCAGACGTTCGGCCTTCCGGAGCCGGAGAAGTGGCCGCGGACGCTCGAGGAGGAGCTCGTGCTCTGCAAGGCCGGGTTCCAGTCGGTCGCCGCGAAGGGGGGCAAGCACCGGCACGGCGCGGGCCTGGACTGGCCGGCCGCTCCCACGCCGGGGTTCGCGGTCCTGCTCCAGATGCTGGGGGAGAAGATCGACTGGGATCTCGACTACCCGGACCTGCTCGACACGGCGAACTGTCACATCCTGAAATGGGAGGCCCCGTTCTACGCCGACCAGCCCCGGGCCGTGGAAAAGGTGATCCCGCGACTCCTGAACGTCCTGGGATGGCGGACGGACGGCGAATGGGGGTTCCATCCGATGGACGAGAAGCAGAAAACGCTCGGCCGGGAGGGGGAGAAGGTGCTGGGGACCAGCGCCTACAACGCCCTGTCCTTCGCGAAGGCGGCGCGGATGACGGGGAATGAGGAGTTGAAGTCGATCGCGCTGGAGACGCTGGGTCGTCTCCGCCGGTACCGGGTGCCGCGGGGCGCCCAGGCGTGGGAGTGCCCGCTCCAGGAGCCCGACCTTCTGGCGGCGGCGTATGCGGTCGGCGGATATGTCGAGGCGTACAAACTGACGAAGGAGCGGATGTATCTGGCCGAGGCGGTCCGCTGGGCGAAGGCGGGGCTGCCGTTTCTCTACCTATGGAGCCTGCCAGGGCGGTCCGGGATGCGGTACGGCTCGATCCCGGTCTTCGGCACGACGCACTTCACGCACCCCTGGTTCGGGGTGCCGGTGCAGTGGAACGGGCTGGTGTACGCCTACTATCTGCGGAAGCTGGCGCCGCTGGACCGCTCGTTCGACTGGCTGCGGGTGGCGGAGGGGATCACGGCGGCGGGGGTGCAGCAGCAATACACGGAGGGCCCGTCGAAGGGCTGCTATCCGGACGCCTACTACGACCAGTGCACCCGCCGGGCCCCTCCCGACCTCAATCCCGAGAACCTGCTGGTCAACATCCTGACCTCGATCGGCCGCGACCCCGACCCCGATCTAGCGCTGAAGCCCTAGCAACGAAACGCACCGTCTGTTTTGTTGCAGGGCAACGAAACGGACCGTCTGTTTCGTTGGGTTTCGTAACAAAACAAACCGTTTGTTTTGTTACGGCGGCGTACTAGACTGGGCGGACCTATGAAGGAGGAAAAGACCATGAACCACGAGATGACCCGGCGGGACATCCTTAGGTGGACGGCGGCGGGCGCCCTGGCGGCGGCCCTCCCCCTCCCGGCCCGCACCCATGCGCAGGCCAGCAAGCGCATCCCCATCGGCCTCCAGCTCTATTCCCTCCGCGACATCAAGGACATCGACGTCGTCCTCAAGAACGCGGCGGACCTGGGCTTCGAGGGGGTCGAGTTCGCCGGGTACGGTAAGTACAAGGACGACGCGGCAGGCCTCCGGAAGAGGCTCGACGAGCTCAAGCTCAAGGCCGCCGGCACCCACATCGGCGCCGGATCCTTCGTCGGCGACGCCCTCAAGAAGACGGTCGACTTCCACAAGACCATCGGATGCACCTTCCTGATCGTCCCCGGCGACGGCCGCTTCACCAACCCGGAGAAGAGCAAGGAGTTCGCCGAGTTCATGAACAAGACCGCCGAGGCGCTCAAGCCGGAGGGGCTCTTCACCGGCTACCACAACCACGACCAGGAGTTCCTCAAGAAGGATGGCGACAAGCACTACTGGGACCTCTTCGCCGAGCGGACCACCAAGGACGTGATCCTGCAGCAGGACATGGGCCATACGATGTACGCCGGCGCCGACCCCATCGCCGTCGTCCGCAAGGCCCCCGGCCGGATCAAGACGACCCACGTCAAGTGCCGCCCCCCCAAGGGCAGCCAGGGCAAGAAGCCGTTCGTCGGGGAGGACTTCTTCGACTGGAAGGGCTACATCACCGCCTGCTACGAGGTGGGCGGCACCGAGTGGTTCACGATCGAGCAGGAGGAATACGACGGCAAGAGCTCGGTGGAGGGGACGAAGATCTCCCTCGACAACTTCAAGAAGATCCTCAAGGAGATGGGCAAGTAGGTCTTCAATCGCTGACGGCACGGGCGCCGGGGAGTCCCATCTCCCCGGCGCCCGTTTTTCGTTTCCGCGAGGGATCCCATGACGCTGCTCCGGATCACGGTCGGGCCCCACCGCTTCACCGCCCGCCTGGAGGAGGAAGCCGCTCCGCGGACCTGCGCCGCCTTCCGGGCCCTCCTGCCCTTCCGGAACACGCTCCTCCACGCCCGCTGGAGCGGCGAGGCCTGCTGGATCCCCCTCGGCGATTTCCAACTCGGCGCGGGGAGCATCGAGAACCCCAGCGGCCTCCCCTCCCCCGGCGACCTCCTGTTCCACCCCGCCGATCAAAGCGAGACCGAGATCCTCTTCCCCTACGGCACCACGCGGTTCGCCGCCCAGTCGGGCCCGCTGACCGGGAGCCATTTCCTGACGATCGTCGACGGCCGCGATCAACTCGCCGACATGGGCCGCCGCGTCCTGTGGGAAGGGGCGCAGGAGATCTCCTTCGAAACGCTCTGACGGTTTCCTGCCCGCTTTGCCTCCCGACGCGGCATTCCAGGGGAGATGACGAGCCGGATCCTGGTCCTGATCCTCGGAGCCGCGTCGCTGGCGGGACAGGTCTGCTGGGCGCGGATCGCCTCCGCCGTCGTGGGCGGGACCTCCGCCTCCGCCGCGATCACCCTCTCGGCGGCCATGGCCGGGCTCGCGGCCGGGGCGTTCGTGGCCGGCCGCTGGGGCGGCCGGAAGCTCCTGGGCGCGATGATCCTGGCCTGCAGCGCCGCCCTCGCCGCCATGCCGTGGCTGATCCTCCAGATCGGCCACGTGGAAGGGTCCCTCGCCCTTCGACGCCTGCTGGCGGCGGCCCTCCTGGCCCTGGCGCACCTCCCCTTCGGCGCGATCCTCCCCTGCGTGGTCGCCTGGCGGCGCGCGCCCGCCGCGGAGACCTACGCCCTGGGCGCGCTCGGCGCGGCCGCGGGGGCGGCCTTGACGGGCGGTTACCTTGCGGCGCACCTGGCGCTCGACCGGATCGGACTCCTCCTCGCCGCCGTCACCCTCCTCTCCGGCGCCCTGCTCCGCGTCCCCTGCACGAACGCCCGGCCCACCGCCCCGCCCCGGGAGCGCGCGGGTCGCGCCCCTCTCGCCGTCGCCTTCGTCCTCGGACTTCTCGGCCTGGCGACCGAGTCCCTCTGGCTTCGGGTCCTGGGCTTCTACTGGGAAGCGGGCACCTTCACGTTCGCGCTGGTGACGGCGGCCACCGTGGGAGGGATTTCCCTGGGATCGCTCCTCGGCAGCCGGATCGCTCCCCGGCGGATCGCCGTCGCGCTCGGCCTCTCGGCGCTGGCCCTGGCGGCGTCGGCCGCGGCCTCCCCGCTCGCGGCCCAAGCCACCACCTCAGGCGAGCGGATCGCGACGGCGCTCGCGCTGATCGGCCTCCCCTCGGCGTTCTTCGGCGCCACGTTCGCGCTCCTGATGGACCGGGTCTCCGTCCGCTCGCTCGGGTGGCTCTCAGGAGCGAACAGCGTGGGAGCGGCGGCCGGCCCGCTCCTCCTCTGGGGCGCCTCCCCCTGGGTCGCGTGGCCTCCACAAATGTTGATGTTCGTCGCGGGCGGCGCGGCGGCGCTGATCGCCGCCGTCTCGCCCCGGAAGGGGACGGCCCTCCTCCTGGCGGGAACGCTCGGCCTGGGCGCCTGGGGGCTCGCCCCCGCGGGACCGTCGGCGGAGGACTATCGCCCGTTCGTCGAGCCCTCCGCCGTGGCGGACTTCGACGCGACCGTCTTCCCCTTCGTCCGGGCCACGCTCGACTCGACCGTCGCCGTCAGCCGGGACACGCGCAGCGGGGTCGAGGTCCTCTGGATCGACCGCAGCTACCAGGGGGATACCTCGCCGCTCGGGCGACGGATCCCGCTCCTCCTGGGCCGCTTCCCCTGCGAACTTCTGGGCCGCGCGCCGCGACGGGCGATGGCGATCGGCCTCGGCACGGGGCTGACGCTCTCCGGCCTCGTCGAAGGCGGGGCCCGCTCCGTGGACGCGGTCGAACTGAGCCGGGGAGTGATCGAGGCCAACCGCACGGTGCTCCGCGACGCGAACGATCGCGTGCTGGAGCGCTCCGCGGTGCGCGTCCGCCACGGCGACGGTCGGCCGATGCTCGCCGACGCTCCGGAGCCATACGACCTGATCGTCACCGACATGGTCTTCCCCACCGCGGCGGGCGCGGCGGACCTCTTCAGCCGCGAGTTCTACGCGCTCGCCCGGCGGCGCCTCACGCCCGACGGCCTCTTCGTCCACTGGCTCCCCTGCTTCCAGCTGTCGCCCGAGGATCTCTCCTCGGTGTGCGCGGGGTTCCTGGAGGCGTTCCCCGAAGGCTCGGCGTGGATCGGCTTCCTGGGCCCGCGGCGGCTGATCCTCGGGTTGGCCGGCGGAGCCACGCGGGGGGCCGAGCGGGAGGAGGTCGCGGCCCGCCGGGCGCTGGGGCCGGCCGAGCTTCGGGAGCTCGCGGCGGGCGCCTCCCCGATCCGCGACGCGGACCCGCGTCTCGAATACCGGAGCCGGCCGCGGAGCGACGTCTCCTACGGGGAGACGAACCTTCGGCGCGTGATGGCGCAGCTCCGGGAGCCCGCCTGGCTCCTCTTCGCCGAGGCGGGCCTCGCCGAGCTGCAGGCCGACCTGGAGCCGCGCGGGTCCCTCGGCAAGCGGTACCTTCGCGATCGCGCGGTGGGACTGTACCGCGAGGCCGGCGCCGCGGCACCGGGGAGGACCGACGCCGAGTTCTTCCTCAAGAACCTCGCCTACGAGCGGGACCTCGAGTCGGCCGAGTCGGCCTCCGCGCTGAGGGACTCCGCGGGCCTCCTGGCCAGCCTGCGCCGCGCGTCGGCCCATCCGCTCTACGGGACGGCGCATCAGAGCCTGGCGGAGGCGCTGGCCTCGCGGGGCCGGCTGGACGAGGCGATCGCGGAACTCGAGAAGGCGGTCGCGAAGTCCCCGCGCTCGGCGGACGCGCACCTGAAGCTGGCGATGATGGCGCTGGCGTCGGGCGATCTCGGGCGGGCGCGGCGGGCGTTCGAGTCGGCCTCCGCGCTGCGCCCGGAGCTCCCGCCGCTCTATCAGGAGATGTCCCGCCGGATCGGGAGGGGCGGAGGGTAGCCGACCGCACACTTCTCTCGCCCTCCGGGCCCGATCGGGCGTATCATTCCCCTGGAGACCGACCTCCACGAAAGGACCCCGATCATGAGCGACCCGAAGCAGGCGGAGGCGCGCGCAAAGCTCGGGCTGGATGCGGAGCAGTTCAAATCGCTGCGCGCCTTCCTCGACGGGAGCGCCTTCAAGATCACGCCGGTCTGCGACCACACCCACGGGCGGACCGAGGAGTGGGCCGGGCGGATGGGGATCGATATGGAGGCGCTCGTCGAGGCCCTGAAGTCCTTGGGCGGCGCCTGCGACTGCAAGGTCGTCGCGAACGTCACCCCCGCCACGTTCGGCTGGCCCGCCTGATCGCTCCGGAGAGTCAAAGGGCGCGCAAGGCGTGGCGGATCGCCACGACGCCGGCGCCGAGCGCGCCGGCCCTGGGGCCCAACGTCGAGCGCTCGATCGTCACCGGCTTGAGCGTGTTGGGGAGCGCGCGGTTCTGGAGGGACTGGCTCAGCGGAGCGAGAACGAGATCCCCCGCGTCAAAGAACCGACCGTTCAGGACGACGATCTGCGGGTTCAAGAGGTTGAGCGCCGAGCCGACGCCGATCCCCAGGAGCGTCGCCGCCCGGCCGAGCAGGCGGGAGGCGAAGGGGTGGCCCCCGCGCGCCATCGCGGCGACCTCCTCAAAGGACTGCGGGGCCGCTGCGCCGCGCAAGGGCGCCGCTTCGCTCTCCCTCATCAGCTCCACCACCGCCGCGCAGGACGCCAGCATCTCCAGGCAGCCCGTGTTGCCGCAGTAGCAGAGCGGCCCCTCCGGCTGGACCGTCATGTGCCCCAACTCCCCGG
>CAZSCC010000430.1:0-5996 GCA_964604905.1 uncultured Planctomycetales bacterium | reverse complement strand
GAACTGGCAGCAGAAGAAGTACAACCGCGGCACGCGGATCGTGCGTTGCGAGATCGGGCAGAACAAGGCGTTCGAGGGCATCGACTGCGTGGGCCAGGACGACGTGCGGATCGTCGACTCGTACTTCCACGACACGCCGGGCTGGGGGATCTACCTGAAGGGCGGCGCGGCGCGGGGCGTGATCGAGAACTGCCTCTTCGTCCGCTGCGGCACGATGCCGTCCAACCCCGCCGGAGGGGTCTGCCTGGGCGAGCACACCGGGCCCGACGAGGTCATGACGAACAAGCACGGCAAGGCCTGGGAAAGCGTGGATTGCGTGGTGAGGAACAACGTCTTCATCGACATCGACAGCGCCGCCATGGCGGCCTGGTGCGCCAAGGGGGCCCGCTTCCAGAACAACACCGCCGTCAACGTCGCCACCCGCGACCGCGCGGCGATCATCGTCCTCCAGAACCACAACCTTCCCTCCACCGACCTCGAGTTCGTCAACAACGTGGTGGTGGGCTCGAAGCAGGGGAACCGCCCGCTCGTGTGGATCTACGCGCAGGGGGCCGACGGCCGGATCGTCTTCGAGAACAACTGCTGGTTCGGCGGGAACGGGAAGTTCTGGAACCAGGCGGCGGGGGCGGGGCCCGTCGACTTCGCCCAGTGGCAGTCCGCCTTCGGGACCGACAAGACCAGCCTCTTCGCCGATCCCAAGCTCGACAAGGACCACCACCTCCTGGAAGGCAGCCCCTGCATCGACAAGGCGCAGTCGATCCAGACCTTCGCCGACGACTACGACGGGGGCCGGCGCACGGCCCGCTGGGACATCGGCGCCGACGAGTTCAAGGCAGGCTCGCCCCTTTCGGCCCCTCCCGCGCAGGGGACCCTAGGCACCGGCCTCCTCCGGGTCAAGGTCGCGCGCCGCTGATCGAGATGCGTTGCGGATTCGTGCTCGCGCTCCTGGGCCTGACACTCGCCTCCTCCGCAGGCGCGGATGAACCGGCTCCCCGGAAGGCCGCGGACGCCTTCAAGCAGGCCCTCCGCGACGCGAAGACCGTCCAGGAGAAGGCCCTCGCGATCCGGGCCCTCTCCGCCGCCGAGGCCCGGGACCCGGATCTGGTGCCACCCCTCGCCCGGCTCCTGACCCCCACGGCGTCCGACGTGCACGTCCTCCTCCCCGTCCTCGCCGTCGAGGAGCTCTCCCGGTTCCGCAACGACCGCGCGGCGGCGCACGCGCTCGCCCAGGCGCTGGGCCTCTACCGGAAGGTCCCGTACCTCCATCGGAGGATCCTCGCCGCGATCGGAAGGGTCGGCCATGAGTCCGCCCTCCCCGCGCTGGAGGAGCACCTGAAGGGCAGCGACGCCGACCTCGCGCTCCTCACGCTGGCCGCCATCGCCCAGATGATGCCGGCCACCGCGGTCGAGGCCCTCCTGCGCGAAGGGGAGAGGATCGAGCAGAGGAAGGCCAAGGCGAGCGACACCCAGAAGGCCGTCCTGGACCGCCTGGCCCCCGAGATCCCGAAGGTCCTCCGCGAGATCAGCGGCGAAGGCTACCTGAGCCTGGCCGAGTTCCAGATCTGGTGGCGAAAGCGCGGAGCGGCTTTCAAGGAGCGCGCGGCGGCAAGGGAAGCGGCCGTCGTGAAGCCCGCGTCCCGACCCGGGCTCCCTCCGATCCTCATCGTCGAATTGCCGTTCCGCGAGAACGCGGGCCCGACCACGGCGAACGGCGGATCTTCATCGATCGTCCATCCCTTTGCCGCCGTTACGGGCTCGATGCCGGCCTGGATCTCCAGCGGGCCTCCCAACGGCTGGCCCGCTCTCGATTGGAGCTCCGGGCCCGGGTCTTACGCGGTGGATCTCCCCGGACCGATCGAGCACCTCAGGAACCTCAAGTCGTTCACCCTCGCGGGCTGGCTGAACTGCCGGAGTGCCACCGAGGGGGCGGGCGGCAACCGGATCCTGACCTGGCTCCAGTCCGCGCGCGACGGGGTGGAGCTCGCCTTCCGGAGCGACGGGAGCCTTCAGCTCGGAGTGAACCAGCCCGCAGGATCCTCGGCCGCGCGGAGCGGAGCCGGACAGGTGCCCGAGCTCAAGGACGCCACCCCCGCCGGGTTCGAGGGCAACTGGCGCTTCTTCGCCGTGACCTATGACTCGACGATCGCCTCCGGCCACGTGAAGTTCTATTTCGGGACCTCCTCCGGGGATGCCCGGCTCGAGTCCGCAGGGGACTGCCCCCGAGGGCTCGCGGGGCTGCGCGCCGCGCCCGGCCTCACGGTGGGCCACCTGCCTCCCTCCCTCCGCGGGGCGGCGCCCGACCGGAACTTCCGCGGGCTCATCGACGAGATCCGGATCTTCGGCAGCCCCTTCGACGGCTCCGGCGCCCTCGACCCGGCCGAGGTCGTCCGGGTCCAGAACCGCCGGCCCCCTACTCCCTAAGGAGGATCGCCATGGACCTCACGACCGTCACTCTCCTCCTCTGCGGCGCTCTCGGCCAAGCCGGCGACGCCGTGGACTACGCCGATGCGATGAAGAAGGTCGCGGCGAGGTTCAGCGGCCGAGAGGGCGTGGTGCTCCACCTGGGCGATTCGATCACCTACGCCAATCCCTACTCGGCGTGGGCGAAGTACGGGAAGGGGAGGACGCCGCAGGACGAGGCGATCCTCGCGTGGATGCACGCGGGCAAGCGAGACGACAGCGACGGATGGCATCTGAGCTCGGTCGACCTCCCCGGCGGCCGGTCCGAGACGGCCGCGATCGGCGTGCGGAGCGGCGAGTACCTGGCCGGCGGGAAGGCGGGGCTCCCGGCGCTGGCGGAGCTCCTGAAGAAGTACAACCCCCGGATGGCCGTCGTCATGCTCGGCACGAACGACGCCACGGGCGGCCGCCCGGTGGCGGAGTACAAGGCGGACATGGCGAAGATCGTCGACGCCCTGCTCGCCCACGGCACGATCCCGATCCTCTCCACGATCCCGCCCCACCCCCAGCGCGAGGAGCTGGCGAAGAGCTACAACGCGGCGCTGAAGGAGATCGCGCGGACGAGGAAGATCCCGACGATCGACTACGGGGGCGAGATCCTGAAGCGCCGGCCCACGGACTGGAACGGGACGCTCCTCGGGAAGGACGACGTCCATCCGACCGCGAGCCAGGGGCCCGCGACCCCCGCGAGCGAGCCCACCGAGGAGAACCTGAGGAATTCCGGCTACCTGCTCCGCGGCTGGCTCTCGGTGCGCAAGATCGCCGAGGTGAAGGCGCGCGTCCTCGACGCCCGCGGGAAGAAGTGACCGCGGCCGAGCTCCTTCTCGCGCTCCAGGCCGGGGCGCCCGGGCGGACCCCCCTGCGCGATCGACCTTGAGAGCGGCCGCACGGCCTGGAGCACCGAGGCCGGGATGCCGATCCTCGAGGCCGCGACGGCGAGATCGGGGACGGTGCTCGCGGCGGACGCGGGCAAGAGGGTCCACGCGGTGGACGCCGCCACGGGGGATCGCCGCTGGGCCATCAACGTCAGAAGCCTCTTGATATTCACGACGAGAGTGATTACCATTCATACAATGAATGGAATACACTCCCTCCTCAAACGCCACATGGTTCCTTTGCTCCAAAGAACCCTCTCCCAATTCCCGGTCGTCGTCCTCACCGGCGCTCGCCAGACCGGAAAGACCACGCTGGTCACCCGGGAACCCTTGTCCCGGAGTCGCACCTTTCGATCCCTAGACGACTTCGACGTCTTGGAGCGCGCGCAGACGTCTCCTCACCTTCTGGTCGAGGAAGGCGAGCGGCTCACGATCGACGAGGTCCAGAGAGCCCCGGACCTGCTCCTGGCCATCAAGCGGGCCGTGGATCGGGACCGTCGGGCGGGCCGGTTTCTCCTGACCGGTTCGGCGAATCTCCTCATGATGCGCCGCATTTCCGAAAGCCTGGCGGGGCGGGCGGTCTACCTCCGGCTCGGCCCGCTCACCTGGGCGGAAAAGCGGGGCCGGCCCGAAGCCGGGATCTGGGATAGGATCGTGGAGGCCAGGATCGAGGATGCCGAAAAGCTGATTCCTCGCGCGGCGAACTTCAAGGAATGGGCCAGGCACGTCACGGAGGGGGGCTACCCCGTGGCGGCGCTCGCTCGGGATCCCCGGGACCGTGCAGCCTGGTTTGACGGGTACATCCGTACCTACCTCGAAAGGGATATCCAGGAAATCGCGGCGATCTCTTCGCTCGTCGACTTCCAGAGACTGATGAAGGTCGCGGCCCATCGGATCGGGCAGATGCTCAACCAGACCGAAATCGCCCGAGACGCCGGAATCCCCCAACCCACGGCACACCGATGGCTCAATCTCCTTGAAACGTCGTTCCAGATCCTCCGGATCCCGGCCTACGCCGTGAATCGGACCAAGAGACTGATCAAGACGCCAAAACTCTACTGGGGCGACCTCGGGCTTGGCGCGCACCTCGCGGGCCTGGGGACGCCGGAGGAAGTCGCCACGAGTTCCGCTGCGGGCGCCTTCTTTGAGAATCTCCTCCTGGCAGAACTCGTGGCCTGGAGGGAAACGGCGGTCCCGCGGGTCGAGATCTGCTACTGGCGGACCCACACGGGTCATGAGGTGGACTTCGTCCTTGAGAAGGGAAGATCCCTCCTCCCCATCGAGATGAAGCTCGCCTCCCGGGTGACTTCTTCGGATGCCCGGTCCCTTCAGGAGTTCCTGCAGGAATACCCGAGGCTCGCATCCTGGGGAATGGTCGTGTACGGAGGTACCGATGTCTTCAGACTTTCCGATCGGATCCTCGCCGTCCCCCTGGGGGCTCTCTGCGGGGGATCGTAGGTAGGATCCCGAGTCCTCCATGACGAAAGCGAGGGCTCTCCCCGGGGCCGGAGCGGACCGCGGCGCGACCCCACGAGCCGGATCGCGCGAGAACTCCTACTCGCCCCGCGACCGCCCGGTCGAGGAGGCGTCCGGCGCCCGACCGCCGACGCCCTTGCCCAGGACCGCGCGCACCCGGTGGGTCCGGCCGTCGTCGACGAGAGGGATGGCCGCCGGGTCGACGGGTTGGCCGTCCAGCCAGGCCTCGGAGACCCCGCGGCAGCACGCCTCCGGATTCTCGACGTCGATCTCGTAGCGGGCGGTTCCGAAGCGCCACGCCATCGAGTACCCTTTCCACGCCGTCGGGATGCAGGGGTCCAGCGAGAACGCCCCTCCACGCCGCGTGAGTCCCAGCAGACTCTCCGACCCCAGGCGGTAGGCCCACCCCGCCGAGCCCGTGTACCACGCCCACCCGCCGCGACCCAGGTGCTGCGGGTGCGCGTACACGTCGCCGGCGATCGCGAACGGTTCGGCCTTGTAGATCTCCCGGTCGCCCGGCGTGCGGGTCCGGTTGACGGGGTTGAACATGTGGAAGAGCTCCATGGCCTCGTCGCCGTGCCCGAGCTTCGCGAGCGCGATCGCCGTCCAGACCGCCGCCTGGGTGTACTGGCCCCCGTTCTCCCGGATCCCGGGAACGTAACCTTTGATGTAGCCCGGATCGGCGGCGGACCGGTCGAAGGGCGGGGTCAGGAGCAGGACCAGGCGGGATCCCCGACGGATCAGGTGCGTCCGCACCGCGTCCATCGCCCGTTCCGCCCGCTGCAGCGGCGCGGCGCCCGACAGGACGGCCCACGACTGGGCGATCGAGTCGATCTTGCACTCCTCGCTGTGCAGGGAGCCGAGGGGCGTCCCGTCGTCGAAATAGCCCCGCCGGTACCACTCGCCGTCCCACGCCATCTCCAGTTTCTCGGCGAGCCGGCCGGCCTCGCCGCGGTAGCGAGACGCGCGCGCCGCGTCGCCCCTCCGTTCCGCCAGGGCGCCGAAGCGGGTCAGCACCCCGTGGAGGAACCAGCCCAGCCAGGTGCTCTCCCCCTTCCCTCCGGCCCCAACGCGATTCAGCCCGTCGTTCCAGTCGCCCGAGCCGATCAGGGGCAGCCCGTGCGCCCCGTACGAGAGCGTGCGCTCGATGGCCCGCGCGCAGTGCTCATAGACCGTCCCGCGCGT
>CAZSCC010000429.1:0-12010 GCA_964604905.1 uncultured Planctomycetales bacterium | reverse complement strand
GAGCGTCTCGATCGCCGGCATCTGCGTGCCCAATTTCCTGCTGGGCCCGCTCCTGGTGATGATCTTCACGTTCGGGCTGGGCTGGCTCCCGCCGGCCCGCTGGCCGGAGGACGGCTCGCTCCTGGAGTTGCGCAAGCTCGTGATGCCCGCCTTCACCCTCGCCATGGTCCATCTGGCCTACATCTCCCGCCTCGCCCGCGCGGGGATGCTCGAGGTGATGCACAAGGACTACATCCGCACGGCCCGGGCCAAGGGGCTCTCCGAGTGGTCCGTCTTCCTCAAGCACGGGCTCAAGAACGGGATCACCCCCGTCGTCTCCTACGTCGGACCCATGATCGCCGTCATCGTCTCCGGCTCCCTCGTCGTCGAGCTCATCTTCGCCCTCCCGGGGCTCGGCCAGCACTTCGTCAAGTCCGCCCAGAATCGGGACATGAACCTCATCATGGCGTGCGTCCTCGTCTACACCTCGCTGGTCATCTTCATGAACTTCCTGGTGGACCTGGCGTACGGACTCCTGGACCCCCGCGTGAGGGTCAGCTGATGGACCCGACCGCCGCCGCCGCCGTCGTCGCCGATCTTCCGAGCCGCTCCCCCGTCCGCATGGCGATGCGCCGCTTCCTCCGCAACCGCCGCGCGGTCGTCTCCCTGATCCTCCTGGCGCTCGTCGGGCTCGCCACGCTGGTGATTCCCTGGGTCTCCCCGCTCGATTACCGAGACCAGGACTTCGACTACACCCTCGGAAAACCCAGCGGGAAGTACTGGATGGGGACCGACTCCCTGGGCCGAGATCTCTTCGTCCGGCTCTTCCTGGGAGGCCGGATCTCCTTCGCCGTCGGGCTCCTGGCCACCACGGTGAGCCTCGCCATCGGCCTGGCGTACGGCTCCATCTCCGCCAGCGCTGGCGGAAGGACCGACCATCTCATGATGCGCTTCGTCGACGTGCTCTACGGGCTCCCCACGATGCTCATCATCATCATCGTCATGGCCTTCCTCCGCTCGAGGAGCATCGTGACCGTGTTCGGAGTCATCGGACTCTTCGGCTGGCTCACGCTCGCCCGGATCGTCCGAGGGCAGGTCCTCTCCGTGAAGGAGCTGGCGTTCGTCGAAGCGGCGCGCGCCCTCGGCGCCACCCCGGGTCCCATCATCTGGCGCCACATGATCCCGAACATCCTGGGCCCCGTGATCGTCTATGCCACGCTCTCCGTCCCGGCCGCCATGCTCACCGAGTCCTTCCTCTCGTTCCTGGGGCTGGGCGTCTCCGAGCCGGAGACCTCGTGGGGCGTCCTGATCAGCGAGGGCGCCAACGCGCTCGGCACCGAGAAGAACTACTGGTGGCTGGTCGCCTTCCCCGGCTTCGCCCTCGCGATCACCCTCTACTGCCTGAACTCGATCGGCGACGGCCTCCGCGACGCCTTCGACGTCCAGCAGAGGCAGGGCGCGTGAGGCGCTCCGCCTGGGCCCTCCTTCTCGCGCTCGGATGCGGGAAACCCGAGCCCCCTCCGCTCGCGGTCCCGCTCTCCGAAGCCCAGAAGCTCCTGGCCGAGGCCGGCTTCCCCGGAGGAAAGGGCTTCCCCAAACTCACGGTGATCTACAACACCTCGGAGTCCCACAGGAAGATCGCCGCGGCGATCCAGGAGTCCTGGCGGAAAAAGCTGGGGGTGGAGGTCGAACTCGCCAACTCGGAATGGAAGGTCTTCCTCGACCGCGTCGACCGCGGGGATTTCGAGATCGCCCGCCGGGCCTGGATCGGGGAGTATCTCGATCCCCACGCGTTCCTGGACCTGTTCACGAAGGAGAGCGGGCAGAATCCCGGCGGATGGAGCTCCGAGGAGTACGAACGGTGGATCGCGGAGTCGAACGGCGAGAAGGACCCCGCGAAGCGAAGAAAGCTACTGGAGGCGGCTGAAGACCTCCTCCTGGGGGAAGCTCCGGTCTTCCCGATCTACCACTACGTCGCGCACAACTGGCTGAAGCCGTTCGTGAAGGGCGTGCACCCGAACTCGCGCGACATGCACCCGATGCAGCACGTCTGGCTGGAAGGGGAAGGCGCTCCCGCCGACGGAGTCGTCGTGTTCAACGCGGGCGAGGAGCCCAACGCGATCGATCCGGCCCTCTCACACGACATCGCGGGGCTCAAGGTCCTCATGCACGTCTTCGAAGGGCTGGCCGGATACGACCCTCGCGACGCCTCTCCCGTCCCCGCCGCGGCCGAGCGGTGGGAGGTCTCTCCAAACGGGAAGACCTGGACCTTCCCTCTCCGCCCCGCCGTATGGTCGAACGGCGACCCGCTCGTCGCGCAGGATTTCGTCTACGCCTGGCGGCGCGTGGTCGATCCCAGGACCGCCTCGACCTACGCCCACCGGCTTTCCGTGATCCGTGGGGCCCGGGAGATCGCCTCGGGCAAGGCCCCGCCGGAGACCCTGGGCGTGCGCGCGGAAGGAGACCGGACCCTCGTGGTCGAGCTCACCCATGCCGCGCCCTACTTCGCTCAACTCCTCTGCCTCAACCTCTTCTTCCCGGTCCATCGCCCGACGGTCGAGAAGTTCGGCAAGGAATGGACGAAGCCGCAGCACCTCGTGGGCAACGGCCCGTTCCGGATGACCTCCTGGAAGATCGGAGACCGGAAGGTCTTCGAGAAGAACCCGCTCTACCGCGCGGCGAGGGACGTGCGGCTTGAGAAGTTCGTCTTCGTCTCGATCCCCGACCCGGGCACCGCGCTGCGGTCCTACGATGCCGGCCAGGTCCACTGGCTCTTCCAGGCGCCGACGGACCGGATGGAGGGGCTCCGCAAGCGCCCCGACTACGTCTCCGGTCCGGCCAACTCGGTCTACTTCTACGCCTTCAACACGAGGAAGAAGCCCCTCGACGACGTGCGCGTACGCCGGGCGCTCTCGATGGCCGTCGACCGCGAGCAGATCGTGAAGTACATCCTCCGCGGCGGGGAGACGGCGGCGATCCGCCTCGTCCCGCCGACCTCGCTCCAGAAGTAGGTCACTTCAGCCGGACGTGCTTCAGCGGGAAACGGCTCAGGAGGTTCGGCCGCAGGCCCCCCACCCCTTCGCGGAAGAGATGGACGTCCGTCGCGGTGTGGAGCGGCACGACCGGCGCCGCCGCCAGAAGGAGCGCCTCCGCCTTCGCGAGGAGCCCGAGACGATCCTTCGCGTCCGCGGTGCCGGACGCCTCCCGCATCAGCACGTCGAAGCCCTCGTCCGACCAGCCCGTCGATCCCCTGCCCCCCTCCTTCGTCCACCCCTCCAGGAACGCCGCCGGATCGAAGTAATCCCCCGTCCAGCCCCCGAGCGACATCTGGAATTCGCCCCCCGCCACCGCCCTGAAATAGGCGGGCCACTTCATCGACCGGACCCGCACGGTCACCGCCAGCGTCTTCTCGAGGAGCTCGGCGATCGCCGTCCCCGCCGCCGCCGCCTTCGGCGATTCGCCCGTCAGGAGCTCGACCCGCGGGAACTTCGAGACGTCGAAGTCGGACGCCTTTAGAAGCGCCTCCATCGCCGCCGCCCGGTCGAAGCCCAGCCCCGCGGACTCCGGATACCCGGGGAACCCCGCCGGCACCAGGCGCTCCGTCCCCTTCCCCCCCGCGACCTTCGCCACCTCCCGGCGGTCGATCGCCCGCGCGACCGCGACCCGCGCCTCGCGCCGGTCGAACGGCGGCCGGGCGACGTTGAACCGGAGGAAGTGCGTCCCCCACACGTCGACGGCGACCGCATCCTTCTGCTCCGCGAGCTTCGCGGCCGGGATCTGCTCGCGCGGCAGCCAGTCGAGCTTCCCCGCGCGGAACTTCTCGAGCGCCACCTCCTCCGACGACAGCTCCACCACCACCGCGTCGGGAGCGTCGGCCAGGGCCTTGTCCCAGTACCCGGCGCTCTTCCGGAAGGTGAGCGAGACGCCCGTGGCCGATTCGAACCGGTAGGGGCCGTTCGTCACGACCTTCCCGGGCGTGACCCACCCGTCGCCGTGGGCCCCGATCGCGCGCGCCGGGACGGGAGCGAAGCTCATGAAAGTCAGCAGGTCCGGTAGCCAGGGGGCCCGCTTCTCGAGCGTCACCCGCAGCGTCTTCGCGTCCATCGCGGCGAATCCCAGATCGGCCTCCGCGATCTCCGGCCGCAGTTCCGCCGCCCTCGCCGCGTCAAGCGCCCCGCGCCGGCGGAGCGCCTCCGCGTGGCGCTTCCGGGCGATCCGGGCAAACGTTCCCTGCGCCTCCGCCTGCGCGCCCTTCGACAGGTCGTCGTACCCCGCGAGGATCGCGTCGGCCTCGAGCGCCTCCAGCCAGGCGCCCACGTTCCGGAAGGCCCGGAAGAGCGACACGAACTCGCACCCCGTCTCCGGCCGGAGCGCGCGCCGCCAGGCGAAGACGAAGTCGCCCGCCCGGACCGGGTCGCCATTCGACCACGCCGCGTCGCGCAGCGTGAAGGTCCACGCGAGGCCGTCCGCCGAGGTCTCCCACCGCTCCGCCATCCCGGGCGCGGGCGTCAGCCCGTCGGGCCCGGGGGTCGTCAGCCCCTCGAACATCGCCCCTAGATAGCGCGACTCGGCGATCGACGTCGCCCGCTGCGGGTCGAGCTGCGCCGGCGGCGCCCAGGAGACGCGGAAGACGGTCTCGCGCGGGACCGCGCAGAGGAGGAGGAGGACGGCGAACTTCATGGTCACGCTCCCAGCTGAACGGGCAGCCGCCCCTTGTACTCGATCGAGCCCGTCAGCGCCTTGGCCGCGGCCCGCTGCGAGAACAGATCCTCCCCGTAGGCGCATACGAAGCCCCCGACGTCGGGGAACTGGCGCAGCACATAGGGGGAGCCGAACGAGACGACGACCACGTCCTTATAACGCTTCTGAGCCTCCCGAATGCGCTCGACCTGGGCCTCTTCGAGCCCCGTCTTCCCCGTGTAGGCGCGCGGACGGAAGGTGACCGCGATCACGCAGGTCTCGGCGTCGTCCGAGAGCGTCGCCCGCTTCGCGAGCTCCGTCTCGAACACCGTCAGGTCGCCCCCGGCGCCCTCGTCCTCGAGCTTGAAGAAGGCCGTCCTTTCCCCGATCCTCCCGCTTCCGCGGACGAGCGTCAGCGCCGCCTCCGCGATCCTCTGCGCGGCCGCCCGAGGCGCCATCCCGCCCACCGTGAGCTCCACGCTCGCGACGTCGGTGAGGCGCTCGGCGAAGAGTCCCAGCCGGTCCTTCGCCGCGAGGATCCGCTCCACCGCGCGGTCGACCGACGCCTCCGCGAGCTGTCCGCCCTTCACCTCCTCCTCGAGCGCGCGGATCGCGAGGTCGGGGTCGCCCGGATAGAGCAGGACGTCCGCTCCGGCCTGCGCGGCCTTCCGGACCGCGTCTCCCTCGGCGCAGAACTTCGTCACTCCTCCCATCATGAGCGCGTCGGTCGTGACCAGGCCGTCGAACTTGAGCTCGCCCCGGAGGAGGCCGCCCGTCACGGCGCGGGAGAGCGACGCGGGAGACTCCGCATCGACGCTCTTCACCCGGAGGTGCGCCGTCATGACCGCGTCCGCCTCCCCGGCCAGCTCGGCGAAGGGCCGCAGGTCCGGCGTCCCCTCGACCTCGGGGAGCTCCAGGTGGGAATCGACCGCGACCCCGCCGTGGCCCGGGAAGTGCTTCGCGCAGCCGATCGTTCCCACCGAGTGGAGGCCCTTCAGGAACGCGCGGGAAAGGCGCGCCACGATCGCGGGGTCGTCGCCGAACGACCGCGTGTTGATCACCGGGTTGAGCGGATTGGTGTTCACGTCGACCACCGGCGCCAGGACCCAGCGGACGCCGAGCGCGCGCGCCTCGAGGCCCGTGTGGCGCCCCTTGAGCTGCGCCAGCTCCTCCGAGCCCGTCGCCCCGACCGCCATGTTGGTCGGGAAGACCGTCGCTCCCGCGACGTGGTGGCCCGCGCCGTTCTCGTAGTCAGCGGCGACCAGGAGGGGGAACTTCGCCACCCGCTGGAGCGAGTTGACCAGCCCCGGCACGTCGAAGACCGACCCGCCGAAGAGGCAGATCCCTCCCACCCCCTCCTTCTTCACGAGGCGGATCGTCCGCTCGTAGTCCGCCCCGTCGAACCGGAAGTCGATGAAGACCATCTGCGCGACCTTCTCGCGCAGAGTCATCCGGGTGAGGTGCTTCTGCATGATCACGATGGAGATAGGCGAGTCACGACACCCTGGACCCGAAATCCACGACGAGCCCCGAACCCATCAGGCCCGCGGAGATCAGGAGATGAAGAACCGACCGAAGTCACTTGAGCCCCCTGAACCGGACGCCCGGAACTATCTTACCCAGAACGACGGCGCGGCGGGCGCCCGTCGCCGAGGGGACGTTCGAAGGGGCGCCCCGCACGGTCCGGGCCGCGAGCAGGGCGAAGGCCGCTGGCTCTTTCGCGAGAGGCGGAAAGCCGTAGACGTCGATCGGACGCAGCGCCGCGGGCCAGACTCGCCAGTCCAGCTGACCCACCAGCGTCATGTTCAGCGCGCCGCCCCCAGAGACGATCACCTCCTGGGGCGGCCGCTTCACGAACCGGCGGATCGCATCTCCGATCGTCCGCGCGGTGAGAAACGTCAGGGTCGACACGACATCGGCGGGACGCTTCTTCAGCTCCTTCCCGGCCCGCTCCAGAAGGAATTCCCGGCCGAAGAGCTCCCGCCCGGTCGATTTGGGCGGCCGCTTCGCGAAGTAGGGATGCTCGAATCGCCTGAGAAGGCCCGGGTCGATCTTTCCCCGGGCGGCGACCCTGCCCCCCGCATCGTACTCGCGCCCGAACGCGATCCGCATCGCCTCGTCGATCAGGCAGTTCCCGGGGCCCGTGTCGAACCCCAGGGTGTCCCGGAGGCTGCGACCGGGCGCGGTGACGTTCGCGATTCCTCCGATGTTGAGGAGCACGACGGGTTTCCCGCCCCAGAGGAACCAGTCGAAGTACGGAACCAGCGGCGCGCCCTGCCCGCCCGCGGCGATGTCGGCGGAACGGAAGTCGCAGACGGTGGTCACACCCGTCACCTCTGCGATCGTCGACGCTTCGCCCAGCTGGAGCGTGTGACGGGCGGGCTCGTGCCACACGGTCTGCCCGTGCGAGCCGATCACGTCGACTCTCCCCTTCCCGATTACCGTCCGGGCCGCCTTCGCGAAGAAGCGGCCGAGGTCGGCATGGAGCTCCGAGAGCTCCGGCGCCTTCGCGTCGCGCGCCGCCAGCACCCGCTCGCGGAGCGCCCGCGGATACGGGAACGTGCGGAAAGCGAGCGGCTCGACGCGCCGGTCGCCCACCCGGACGGCCGCGACGGAGACGCCGTCCGCCGACGTGCCCGCCATCAGCCCCAGCGCGATCATGACTCGAGGGCGCCCCGGAGCATCCCGCCGTGCTTCGCGAGGAGCCGCTCGGCCGGCGCACGCGCGAGCTTCTTCCGGAGCATCACGATCGCGACCTTCGCCCGGTTCCCCGCGGCCGCGATCGCCTCCGCCGCCTCGGCCTCGGAGACCCCGGCCAGGATCCCCACGATCCGCTTCGCCCGCGCCACCAGCTTGTCCGAGCGCGTCTGGAGGTCCACCATGAGGTTCTCGTAGACCTTGCCCATCCGGATCATGGTCGTGACCGTTAGGGTGTTGAGGATCATCTTGGTCGCCGTCCCCGCGCGGAGGCGCGTCGAGCCCGTGATGACTTCGGGGCCGACCTCCGCGGCGATGACGACGTCGGCCGCGCCCTTCGGGACGCCGCGGCGGTTGCACGTGACCAGGATGCGCCCCGCGCCCCGCCGCTTCGCCTCGGCGAGTGCGCCGTGGACGAAGGGCGTGACGCCGCTCGCCGCGATCCCGATCACCACGTCCGCCGCGCGGGCCTGGATCTGCCGGGCGCCGTCCTTCGCGTCGTCCTCCGCCCCCTCCTTGCTCGCCCAGACGCACTCGGGCCCGCCCGCCATGATCGCCCGCGCGAGTTCGCGGGGCGTGTCGAAGGTCGGCGGCAGCTCCGCGGCCTCGAGGACCCCGAGCCGCCCGCTCGTCCCGGCGCCCACGAAGAACATCCGTCCTCCGCGCTTGAGGCGCGCGACCAGCAGGTTCACCGCGCGCACGATCGTCGCGCGCTCGGCGCGCACCGCGGCGGCCACGGTGGCGTCCTCGCGATTGATGAGGTCGACGATCCCGGAGACGGAGAGGCTGTCGATCCGGGAGCTCCGCGGATTCCGCTGCTCGGTCAGGAGCCGGGAGAAATCGCGCTTCATCGGCGCTTCCCCGCGGGCGGCTCCGGAAGGCGGCGCAGCTTCTCCGCGGCGGCGCGCAGGGTGTCGAGCTTCTTGCAGAAGGCGAACCGCACCTTGTTGAATCCCTCGCGAGGGTCGCGGTAGAACGAGCTGCCGGGGACGGTCGCGACCCCGCCCTTCTCGATCAGCCACCGCGCGAAGTCCGTGTCGGTCTTGAATCCGAATCGCGAGATGTCGCACATGACGTAGTAGGCCCCGGCCGGCTTCCGGAGCGGCTTGAAGCCCGTCTCCTCGAGCACCGGATAGAAGAGTTCTCGCCGCTCGAGGTACTCCTTCGCGAGATTCTCGAAGAGCCCGTCCGGATGGTCCATGAGGTACGCGGCCGCGACCTGCAGAGGGTGGGGCGCGCCCACCGTCAGGAAGTCGTGGACCTTCCGGATCGCCCCGGAGAGCTTCTCGGGCGAGATGCAACTCCCCAGCCGCCAGCCCGTGATGCAGAAGGTCTTGGAGAGCGACGAGGTCGTGATCGTCCGCTCGGCCATCCCCGGAAGGGTCGCCATCGAGACGTGCTCCCCCTCGTAGAGGATGTGCTCGTACACCTCGTCGGTGATCGCCAGCGCGTCCCACTTCCGGCAGAGCTTCGCCAGGAACGAAAGCTCCTCGCGGGTGAAGACCTTCCCGGTCGGGTTGTTCGGCGTGTTGATGACGATGGCCTTTGTCCGTTTGTTGAACGCCTTCGCGACCTCCTTCTCGTCGAAGCGCCAGTCGGGCTCGTGGAGCCGCACGAACCGGGGCGTCGCGCCCGAGAGGATGACGTCGGGCCCGTAGTTCTCGTAAAACGGCTCGAAGATGACGACCTCGTCGCCGGGGTCGATGACGGCGGAGAGGGCGCTGATCATCGCCTCCGTGGCGCCGCAGGTGACGGTGATGTTCTTCACCGGGTCGGCCTGGATCCCGTTGTACTTCGCGTACTTCCGGGAGAGGGCCTCGCGCAGCTCCGGCGCGCCCCACGTGACCGCGTACTGATTGATGTCGGCGCGGATGGCGCGGACCGCCGCCTCCTTGAGGGCATCGCTCGCGGCGAAGTCGGGGAATCCCTGCGAGAGGTTGATCGCCCCGTGCTTCAGGGCCAGGCGGGTCATCTCGCGGATGACGCTCTCGGTGAACTGCGCGGCCTTCTGGGAGACGAAGGAGCGGGGCATGGGAAGTGAGGTTAGCCGAGACCGCGGCGAAGCTCAATACATTGAGTGATCGTCAGTCCTGAGGAGGGGCAGGGGCTTGCGGACCTTTCGGTCCGATGGCCCGACGGACCAGCGACACGAAGAGCCACGCCCCGGCCCACAGGATCAGGAGCACTCCGCCGACCTGCGTCCCGAATGACTGCATGTAGGGCGGGAGTCCTCCCGGAGTATTGTCGGGCGGATTCTTGATCCACCGAAGGGGCTCCGAACATAAGCTGACGCCAAGGAGGATCAGAGCGACCGCAAGGACGGCTTGGACGACGACGGCCCAGGTCCGAGTACGGGAGAGGAGGCCAAGGATGATGGAGCCGACGATGGCCGGTACGATGAGGGCGTCCAGGATTTCCACCCGATCCCCTACTTCCTCATCTCCCCAAAGATCTCCCCGAACGTCGGCCGCGGGCGGATGTTGTCCGCGGCGCGCATCCATTTGATCACCCGGTCGGGGCCGAGGAGGAACGTCGCGGGCCGCGAGACGTCCTGGAGCATGTAGCCTTTCTCATGGATCAGTCCGTACTTCTTCGCCGCCGTGAGCTCGAGATCCGAGAGCACCGGGAAGGGCAGGGCCATCGACTTCGCCTGCTCGGGAGTCACTTTCCCCACCGCGACGACGGTGACCCGCGAATCGTTGAGATCCTTGAAGTTGTCCGCCAGCTCGCCGAGCTGGCCGCGGCAGGTGGGTCAGTTCTTTCCGCGGAAAAAGACGAGGAGGACCCGGCGCCCCCCCTTCGTGAAGTCGGAGAGCTCGACTTCCTTGCCGTCGGCGTCCTTGAGCGCGAAGTCCGGCGCCTTCTCCCCCACCGCCACGGAGGGCGTCCCGGAGAGGTTGCCGTAGAACGCGCGGTAGCCGACGTAGCCGACGAGGCCGAGAGCGAAGACCGCCGCCGCCCCCCAGCCGAGCTTCCCCTTCTCGGGACCCCACGCGAGGACGAGCGCGGCGAGCGGGACGAGGAAGAAGCAGACCGACCACCCCCCGTTCCGGAAGGCGGGGATCCACTGGAGGAACTGGTCGGCCAGCCACGCGCCGAGCGTGGTCGCGATCGAGAGGACGAAAAGCGCCTTCTTCACCGCTTGACGAACCGGAAGAAGTCGATGTCGCCGATGCTGCCCGAAACCCCGCCGGAGTCCATCACCAGTTTCATCGCGAACCGCCCCACCTCGAGCTTGACCCCCTCCTTGGCGAACGGCTTCAGGTTCTGCCAGCCGCCCGTGTCGGGGACCTCGACGGGGCCGGTCTTGTCGACCCCGTTGAACTCGAGGTGGAACACACCGCCCTTCTTGGCGCAGGCGACCATCATCTCGATCGTGTAGGCGCCCGGCTCCTTCACGTCGACGGTGTAGATGAGCCACTCGCCCGGGCGGGTCCAGCCGAGGTTGTACTTCTGGCCCGCCGCCTCGCGCCATTCGAGGTCGACCCCCGAGTCGCGATAGGGCGGCTTGGTCTCCTGGTTCTTCGCCTCCGCGTCGTGGTAGGCGACCCCCTCACCCCCCTCGTCGAAGTCCTCGCACTCGATCGTGCCGGGGATGGAGCGGACGACGCCCTGGTACGGGCGGCTGGGCCCGGGCCAGCGTTCACCGCCGGCGGCGCAGCCCGCCAGGAGCGCGAGGGGAAGGAATCGGATCATCGGGAAGGCCCTCCGAGGTACTCTACGTCCCCGCACTCCGCCCCTATTCACGCACCCGTAGGGAGAGCGGCTTTCGCCCACGGCGGGGCGGAACTCCCGAGCGCCAAATATCAACTCCCCATTCACCGCCCCCCCGGGGGAACGCGACGAGGCGACCCCGTTGGGAGTTGGAGGTCGGGTGTTGGGAGTTCCCGCCCCTGAGACAGTCCGCAAGGCTTCTTCAGAGAGCATGAATGGGGCGGGCTATCCCTGGTGCGGCCGCGCGGCGAGGTTCTCGAACCGCGTGAAGTGCTTGAGGAACGCGAGCTCCACGTTCCCCACCGGGCCCGTGCGGTTCTTGGCGAGGATGACCTCGGCCACTCCCTTCTTCTCGGTGTTCGGGTTGTAGTACTCGTCGCGGTAGAGCAGCATGACCACGTCGGCGTCCTGCTCGATCGACCCGGACTCGCGCAGGTCGCTGAGCAGGGGCTTCCGGTCCTCGCGCCCCTCCGCCTGCCGGTTGAGCTGCGCGAGCGCGATCACCGGGACGTTGATCTCCTTGGCCAGCGCCTTGAGGTTGGACGAGATCATCGAGATCTCGAGCTGGCGCGACTCGGGGGCCCTCGAGCCCTGCCGCGCGCTCATCTTCTGGAGATAGTCCACGACGACGAGCTGGATCCCCTCCTTCGCCTTCATGCGGCGCGCGCGCGTCCGCACCTCGAGCGCCGAGAGGTCGGCCGAGTCGTCGATCAGGATGCGCGCCTCGTGGAACGCGCCGGCGGCGAGGACGAGCTTCTGGAACTCCTCCTCCGACACGCGGCCGGAGCGGAGGAGGTTCGAGTCGACCCGCGCATGGGAGCAGAGCATCGACTGGGCGATCTGGGAGGCGGCCATCTCGAGCGAGAAGAGGAGGACCGGCTTCCCCTCGCGAAGGGCGATGTTCTCCAGGATGTTGAGCGCGAAGCTCGTCTTGCCCATC
>CAZSCC010000428.1:0-18023 GCA_964604905.1 uncultured Planctomycetales bacterium | reverse complement strand
TACCCCCTCCAGGACCCCCCCGTTGGCGATGGCCCCCAGACCCACATGGTCGTCGACATAGATGCAGACGAGGTCCTGGAACGCGACCTGCGCCCGCGCCGCCTGCTCCGCGACAGCCATCGCCGGCGTGTAGCCGATGAGGTGCGTCGGAAGCCGGGTCCAATCCTCGAACAGTTTCCGGAGCGGGACGTCGCTCCAGTCCGCCAGGCGCGGATAGGTCAGGGAAATGCCGCTTTCCTTGTTCCATTGCCCCGGCACCGCCACCCCCACGCCCAGGAGGGGGCCGCTGTCCGCCGGGCGCCGACGCACTGCCTTCTGAACGAGCCCCTTGAGGAGGGAGAGGACCCCGTCCGCTCCGCGCCGCAGGTCCAGGGGAGACCGGACTTCGCGGAGGACCTCGCCCTTGAGGCTGAGAAGGAGGACGCGCGCCGCGGGCGCCAGCAGGCTGACCCCCAGGACCGAGCCCGCGGCCCCGTTGATCTCGAGCGCCGGCGAGGGCCTCCCCGCCCCCTCCCGCGGCCGCGGCTCCGCCTCCCGCAGGACCCGGGCCTTGAGCAGCTGCCGCGTGATCCGGAGCACGGTCGCCCCGCTCAACCCCGTCCGCGCGCCCAGCTCCTTACGGGACCGCGCCGCGCCGGGCGGCAGCTCGGAGAGGACACGCGCCCGCGGGCCCGTCCCTATTTGCATCATATGACGTATATATAGCCGATATACCGGGCAATGTCCCACTAATTTTCATTATATTACCATCATATGTCTCACCTTTCTGTGTATATTGGGTTAGAAAACGCCTTTTGAATAGGAGGGGTCATGCGGGACTATCGCGTGGGCATCGTCGGGCTGGGCTGGGTGGCGGGGGCGCACCTCGAGACGTTCAAATCCGTGAAGGGCGCGAAGGTGACGGCCGTCTGTTCGCGCCGGAAGCTCGATCCGGCCGCGCTGGAGAAACAGTACGGCGTGCCCCTCAAGGCCTACACGGACTACGACGCCCTGCTGGCCGACCCGGAGATCGACATCATCGACATCTGCACTCCGCATCCCCTCCATGCCGCCCAGGCAATCGCCGCCGCCCAGGCGGGCAAGCACCTCGTCATCGAGAAGCCGATCTGCCTCACCTGGGAGGACGCCCGCGCGATGCGGCAGGCGATCCGGAAGGCCGGCGTCAAAGTCTGCGTCTGCTTCGAGTGCCGCTTCAGCGCTCACTTCAGCCTGGTACGCTCGATGGTCGAGCAGGGGATCTTCGGCGACCTCCACTACGGCGAGGCGGACTACCAGCACGGGATCGGCCCCTGGTACGGCCAGTTCCCGTGGAACGTCAAGAAGGACTTCGGCGGGAGCAGCCTGCTGACGGCCGGTTGCCACGCGCTCGACGGCCTGCTCTACTTCATGAACGACGAGGTCGTCGAGGTGACCAGCTACGCGACGCGCTCCACGAACCCCGACTTCGCGCCGTACGAGTATCCCACGACCAGCGCCACGCTCCTCCGCTTCAAGAGCGGCAAGGTTGGAAAGGTCGGATCGGTCATCGACTGCGTCCAACCCTACCACCTCCGCGTCTACCTGGCCGGGAGCAAGGGCAGCCTGGAGGACGACCGCTTCTACACCTCGCAGTTCCCCGGCCTCGACAAGAAGAAGTGGAGCACGCTGGGAACGGCCCTGGTCGACTCCGGCGACGTCCACGACCATCCGTACCTGGCCCAGTTCCAGGCCTTCGTCGACAGCCTGCAGAAGAACGAGACGATGCCGCGGACCGATTTCGAAACGGCGCTCGAGAGTCACCGGGTCGCCTTCGCCGCGGACCTCTCCGCGGCAGCAGGACGCTCGGTGAAGCTTTCGGAATTGAGCTGAGGAATCGATGTCCGACCCGACAGGATCGGTCACAGAGCCACGAAGAAGAACGCTTTCTTGAGTTTCAGATTCGAAGGCGAAGTGGAGGAGGTCTTTGGATGAAACGTCTGCTCCGTGTCTCCGTGCCTCCGTGGCCCATCAAGGCCTTGCAACAGCCTCTCAGCCCATGACGACCCTCTCTCTGTCCGGCCGCACGGCGCTGGTCACCGGCTCGTCGAGCGGGATCGGACTCGGGATCGCCCGCGCCTTTCAGGGCGCCGGGGCCCGCGTCCTCTTCCACTCCCATCAGCCGTCGCCTCTTGAAGACTGCCTCGTCGCCGATCTCACGGCGCCGGAGGCCCCCGCGGCGTTGATCGAGGCCGCCTTCGCCCGCGCTCCGGGTCTCGACCTGCTGGTCAGCAACGCCGGCAGCTTCTTCGACCTCCCCTTCCTCGAGATGACGCCGGAGCGCTGGGAGCAGACGATCGCGCTCAACCTCCGCTCCGGCTACTTCGCGATCCAGGCCTTCGCACGCCGCCTGGTTCACGAGCGCCGGAAGGGCGCGGTCCTCGTGACGTCGTCGACCAACGGGTTCCTGGCCGAACCCGATTCGTCCGCCTACGACATCTCGAAAGGCGCCCTCGTGATGCTGACGCGGACGCTGGCCCTGTCGCTCGCGCCGCACGGGATCCGGGTGAACGCCATCGCCCCCGGCCTGATCGACACGCCCCTCTCGAGCGCGTGGCTTCAGGGTCGCCACGGCGTCCGGGAGCGCTACGAGGAACGCATCCCGCTCAAGCGTCTCGGGACGCCCGAGGATTGCGCGTCGGCGGCCGTCTTCCTCTGCTCCGACGCGGCGTCCTATCTCACCGGGGAGATCCTCGTGATCGACGGCGGGCTGACCGTCCAGCAGGCCGGCCCCCTCTGAGGAATCGTGGCGTACACTAGACAAGGCCGCGCCGGCCTGACTGAATCGGAGGACTGCTGATGGCCGCTCCCCTTCCCCGATCCCTCCTGCTGCTCGCCACGGCCGCGTTGCTGACCGCCCCACGCCCGGCGATGCAGGCCGCCGAGTGGAGGCCGGTCCAGGTCCCCGGCCCGCGCAAGGCCGCCGAGGCTCCGGGTGCCGACGGCCTCGCGTGGTACCGCGCCTGGGTCAAGGTGGACGACGGCTTCTTCTCCAAGCACGAGCGCAACCTTTTCGAAGAGTCGGTGGGGATCAACATCCGCGACCTCGCGGGCGCCCACGAGGTGTGGGTCAACGGCAAGAAGCTGGGCAGCGGCGGCCGGGGGCTCCACCGCCACAAGGTCCCCGTCGGCACCCTGCGCAAGGGCGAGTGGAACGAGATCGCCCTCCGCGTCCAGACCCCCGCCGACGCCGCCCCCGGCGGCTTCCTGGGCGACGCGCCCTTCATCATGAACTATTTCGTGGAGTGCGTCTTCGAGGGCGCCTGGGAGTACCGGCCCGGCGGCGAGTACAGCCCCGGCGGCGCCGTGGCGAAGAAGCCGGCCGCGGCGACGTTCGACGCCTTCCGCGAATCCAATCGCGTGCTCGGCCGGGCCGAGCAGGTCCACGGCGCGAAGCTCCCGCCCCTGGAGTCGGCGGCAAAGCTGGAGCCCGGCCGGGAGTTCGCGGTCGACCTCCTCCTCCACGAACCGCTGATCGCCCAGCCCTTCCACTTCAGCTTCGACGAGCGCGGCCGGCTCTGGGTCGCGCAGTCCCGCCAGTACCCCTACCCCGCGGGGCTGACGATGATCAGCCGCGACAAGTACTACAGAGCCCACTACGACAAGGTCCCGCCCGCGCCGCCGAACCACGACCGCGGCATGGACATCATCTCGATCCACGAGTCCACGAAAGGCGACGGCGTCTACGATCGCCACAAGGTCTTCCTCGACGGCCTCAACATGGCCAACGCCGTCGTGCGCGGCCACGGCGGGGTCTGGATCATGCACTCGCCGTACCTGCTCTTCTACCCTGATGCGGACGGCGACGACGTCCCCGACGGCCCGCCCGAGGTGCGGCTCGCGGGCTTCGGCCTCGAGGACACCCACTCGACGGCCAACGGTCTCGTATGGGGACCCGACGGATGGCTCTACGGCGGCCAGGGCAGCACCACCTCCTGCCGCGTGACGCGGCCCGGCGTCGACGCGCCCAACGCGCCCGGGGTCGCCTTCGAGGGCTGCATGGTGTGGCGCTACCATCCGAGGTCGAAGGCCTTCGAGATCTTCGCCGAGGGGAGCGGCAACACCTTCGGCCTTGAGGTCGACGCGCAGGGCCGCCTCCACTCGGGCCACAACGGCGGCGGCACGCGCGGCTGGCACTACGTCCAGGGCGGCTTCTACCAGATGCAGGGCGTCGATCCCGGCAAGTTCGGCCCGCCCCGCAATCCCTACGCCTTCGGCGAGCTGCCTAACCTGAAGACGGCGGACAAGGTCGTGCGCTTCACCCACTTCGGCGCGTTCGCCGAGGGCACGGCGATGCCGTCGAAGGTCTCCGGAATGCTCTTCGGTCTCGACCCGCTGCACAACCTGGTCACCACCAGCGTCCGCACGCCGCGCGGATCGACGTTCTCGACGACGGACCAGGAGCCCGCGCTCCGCAGCAGCGACACCGCGTTCCGTCCCGTCTACATCGCCAACGCCCCCGACGGGTCGCTCTTCGTCTCCGACATGTACGAGTTCTATATCGCGCACGGGCAGCACTATCAGAACCAGATCGACCCCACGAGCGGCCGGATCTACCGGCTGCGCGGGAAGGATGCGACGCTGGAGACCGACGTCAACCTCGCCGCGAAGACGACGGCGCAGCTCGTCGGCCTCCTCTCACACCCCAACAAGTGGCACCGTCACACCGCCGTGCGCCTGCTCGGCGAGCGCAAGGACCCGGCCGCCGCGGAGCCGCTGCGAAAGGCGGTCGCGGGCGACGCCGGCCTCGGCGCGCTCTGGGCGCTCCACCAATCGGCCGGGCTCGACGAGGCGACGGCGCAGGTCGCCCTCTCGCACCCCTCCGCCCCTGTGCGCCTCTGGGCCGCACGGCTGTCGGGCGACGAGCACGGCCTGAACCGGAACCTCGGCGCGGGCCGCCACGCCGCGGGGACGCTGTCCCCGCGCTTGTTCGAGGCCCTCCTCGCCCGCGCGGGGGTCGAGACGGACGCCGAGGTGCTCTCGCAGCTCGCCGCCACCGCCCGCCGCCTGGACGCGCCCCAGGCGCTCGCGCTCGTAGCGGCGGTGCTCGGCCACGACGAGGCGGTCCAGGACCCGTACATCCCGATGCTCTGCTGGTGGGTCTTCGAGGCCCACATCCCCGCCGCGAACGCCGAGATCGCCGCCCTGATGAAATCGCCGGCTTTGTGGGACAAGCCGATGGTCTTCGACCACCTCCTCTCCCGGCTTGCGCGGCGCTACGCCGTCGAAGGCAAGCGTCAGGACCTGCTCCTCTGCGCGCAGCTCTTCCACGCCGCGCCGTCGCCGCGCCATGCCGGTCAGCTCCTGAAAGGGCTCGAGGAGGCCTTCCGCGGACGTCCGATGACGGGCCTGCCCGACGAGCTGCTCGCGGGCCTCAAGAAGGCGGGCCCGTTGCCGCTGATCTTCCGGGTACGGCTGGGCGAGCGGGACGCGGTGGCCGAGGCGGTCCGCCGCCTCCAGGAGGGCAAGCCCGACGAGCGGATCCTCTTCGCGCGCGCGTTCGGCGAACTGCGCGAACCTTCCGCGGTGGCGGCGCTCCTGGCCGCGGCCTCAGGCCCCGTCCCCGACGAACTCCGGAAGGCGTCGCTGTCGTCGCTCTCCTCCTACGACGACGAGGCGATCGGGGCGCAGGTCGCGGCGTTGCTGCCCAAGCTCGCCGGGGACGTCCGGACCGCGGCGTTCGCGCTGCTGGCCAGCCGCGCGAAGTGGAGCGCGCGCCTGCTCGACGCGGTACAGGCCGGGCGCGTGAAGGTCAAGGACGTGCCCGACGACGTCGCGACCCGCCTGCGCGGGAGCGAGGACAAGCCGCTGGCCGATCTCGCCGCGCGGGTGCTGCCCGTGAGCGTCCCCGTCGCCGCCGAATTCCAGAAGCGCATCGATGAGGTCGGCGCCGTCCTCAAGGGCGGCGCCGGCAACCCTTACGCGGGCGAGGCGACCTTCACGGCCCGCTGCGCGAGCTGCCACAAGCTGTTCTTCAAGGGCGGCAACGTCGGCCCCGACCTCACGCAGTACCAGCGGGACAATCTGGGCACGATGCTGCTGAGCATCGTGAACCCGAGCGCCGAGATCCGCGAGGGCTTCCAGTACTACCTGGTGGCGACGAACGACGACCGCATCCTGAGCGGCTTCTTCGTGGACCGGGACAACCAGGTCACAGTGCTGCGCGGCCTGGACGGCGAGAACATCACGCTGCGGGCCGCGGACATCCGGGCGATCAAGCCGACGGGCCAGAGCCTGATGCCGGCCGGCCTGCTCGACGGCCTGAGTGACGTCCAACTCCGCGACTTCTTCGCCTACCTGCGGATCACGCAGCCGATCACGAAGTAGGGCTACTTCTCCATCGCCGCTTCGGTCCGGCGGACCAGGTCCTCCAGGAACGCCGCGCCGTCCGGGTGCGTGTCGTGGCCCGTGAGGAGGACGTCGGGCTTGAAAGGCAGCAGCTTCTCGCGCACGACCCGCACCACGACCTTGGCGCGCTCGGCGTCGCCCCAGCAGCGGTGGAGGATGTGCGATTCCTTGAGGAAGCCCATGTCGCCCGTGAACGCGACGCGCTTCCCGCCGAGCTCCATCGCGTAAACGACGGAATCGAAGCTGTGGCCGGGGACGAAGATCGCGCGGATGCGCACGCCGCCGGCCTCGAACGTCGCCTCGTCTCCAGGTCGCTTGAGCGGAAGCGGGACGTCGACCGGCCGCGGCACCCAGATGCCGTAGTCGCTCAGCATCGGCATGACCCAGGTCATCGCGAACGCAGCGGTCTCCGGAGCGACGATCCGCGCGCCCCTCGTCCGCCACAGGTACGCGCCTCCCGCGTGGTCGCCGTGGCTGTGCGTCTGCAGGACGTGCGTGATCCCCTGCGGGTCCACGCCCGCGGCGCGGATCTTCTGGAGGGTCAGCGAGACGCTCGACGTCCCTCCCGCATCGACGAGGACGCCGCCCCGTTCGGTCTTGATGAGCCAGAGGTCGCCCACGTACGCGTGCTCCGGCCCCACGCGCCCGACCCGGTAGATCGGGATGCCTTCGAACACCGGCTTGAGCGGCTCCGCGAGCGGCGGCGGCTCCAGCACCGGCAGCTTCCGGCGCCACACGAGGGCTCCCGCCGCGTCGAGCTTGAAGACCTCGCCGGCCTCCGTCCCCGCGACGGCCGTCCGCCCGTCGGCGCTCCAGCAGACCCTCGCGGGGCCTCCCACGGCAACGCTCGTTCCGCCCAGATAGAGCTTCCCGTCCCAGCAGGAGACGAGGAGCATGCCGTCGGTCGGCTGGACCGCCAGGTCGGCGACGGCATCGGGGAAGCGCCTCGGCTCGCCCCAGCCGCTCGTCGGGTCGAACGGAAAGACCGTGTCCGCGACTTCATCCGCCGGCCGCCACGCGACGCCGGCCATCCCGCGGGCGAACCACGACATCGGGGAGCACCAGACGCCCTTTCCATCCGTACGGACTTCGAAGAGCCCCGCCTTGGGCAGCTCGGCCTTCGCGAGCTCGCGTCCCGTGGCGTCGAAGACGCGCAGCCAGCCTTTCTGCCTCGGGACGAAGGGGATGACGTGGAACGGCGGGTCCCAGCGGCCGATCGCGGGCCGCTTCCGGATCCAGAGCCAGCCGCCGTACTCGGTGATCGCCGTGCGCGAACCGTCGGCGCTGATCGCGACGGACGCGGCGACGCGGAACGGCGCGATCGCGTCGGGCTTGAGGTTGAAGCTCTCGGAGAACTCCGGGAAATCGCGCGCGGGCTCCGGAAGGGGCGGCGGCGCGGGCAGGTCCTTGAGCGGCTCGGCGCTCCACGAACCCTTCGCATCGCGCACGACGAGGACGGCCCGGGAGACCCGGGCGGACGCCGGATCCCCCGCCACGTAGCCCAGCGCCTGCCGTCCGCCGCCCGCGGCCATCCGGAAGGGCCGCGGATGCGGAAGCGACGCCTTCTTCACCTGCCCGTCCCCGTCCAGCTCGACCGGCCCGTTGTGGCCGCTGACCGTGAAGAGGGAGCCTCCGGACTTGAGGAGGAGGTCGCCGATGAGGCTGGCCATCCAGCCCGTCTTCCAGTCCCCTTCCCCGTAGCGCAGCCATCCGACCTCGGCCGCGCTGTCCTCGAGGACCGTCTCGGCGCCTCCCGCATCCCGGAAGAGCGAGATCGTCGGATGCGGGCTCGTGACCCTCGAATAGGCCATCCCGGCGCCGAACGCCTTCGCTCCCTCGAGCACGGCGGCCTGGAACGGCGCCCACGGCAGGACGTTGCGTCCCCACTCCGGCGTCCCGTCCTCCCCCAGCAGCCAGAAGTTGCGTTCGTGCCGGTACGCCAGCGTCGCGACGGCGATCCGCTTGCCGTCGGCCGTCACGTCGATCGCGCTCACCGCCTGCGCCGCGTGGGTGACGCCCTGTCTGAGCAGCGGCGGGACGCGCGTCTCCTCCGCCCGGCCCCCGCCCAGCGGCCCGCACGCCCCCGCCAGAATGCAGAGCGCCGCGATCGATCTCATGACTACTTGAACGGGCGCGGGCCGGGGTCCTTGGCGGGCTCCTTCCAAGATCCCGAGGTTGAGCGTCAGGGTCGACCCCTTCGCGACGTTGGGTTGCGTCCCCGTTCAATGCGCGTTAGACTCAAAACAATCCAAGATTGGAACCCTCGAGCGGTCGGAGTTGAAGCGCATGCATCTTCTGGGAGTGATCCTTCTGCTTCGATGCTCAGGAGCGCTGCTCCCCCAGCAGGAGCCCCCGCTCGCCGAGCGGATTGCGCGGGGGCTCGAGAAGCTGGGAGCGCAGGAGCTTCGGTTCCGGGAAGAAGCGTTCCAGGAGCTCCTCGAGCTGGGAAGGCAGGCTCCCGCAAAGGAAGCGGTGCGGAAGGAACTCGAGAAGGCCGCAAGCGAGGGTGAGGGCGAGCGCCGGTCGGAGGCGGTGGAGCTTCTCAGGCGGCTCGGGATCCTGGACCGGATGCCCGAGCGGGTGCGCGCCACAAAGTGGCTCGCGGACCTGCTGTTCTCCGGCGGGCCCTTTGAAGCCTGGAAGCAGGCGCAGCTCCAGAAGGAGGCGCTCGGGGCGGAGGACTGGAAGTTCCTGATCGAAGAGGCGACGCGCAGCCTTGCGCCGCTGTTGAAGGCTTCGGAGGAATGGGTCCGGGCGGACGCGATCAAGGCGCTGGGCCGTCTTGGGGCCAAGGAGCTCGCCCCCCGCCTGGCCGAGTTCCTGAAGGACCCCTCCGAGGGATTGCGCGCGGCGGCCGTCGAGGCGCTGGGCAAGCTCCAGGCCAGGGAACTCGCCTCTCCCGTGGCGGAACTTCTCAAGGACCCGGACTACTTCGTGCGGCAGAAGGCCGCCGAGGCGCTGGGGGACCTTCAGGCGTCAGAGTTCGCCGCCCGCATTGCAGCGCTCTTGAAGGACAAGGATACCTTCGTCCGTCAGGGGGCGGCCAAGGCGCTGATCGCCCTCGGAGCCGTGGAGTTCGCTCCCCAGGTGGCGGACCTGCTCAAAGGCGGCGAGAACCGGAATCTGCCCGGCATTCTGATGGAGACGCAGGCGAAGCCGTTTGCTCCCGCCGTGGCGACCCTGCTCCGCGATCCGAGCTTCGAGGTGTGCTCCACGGCGGTGGAACTGCTGGCGCACTTTGAGGCGAGGGAGCTGGCCCCCCGGGTGGCGGAGCTGCTGTCGCACCCGGATCCGGAAAGGCGCAAGCTCGCGACCGATTGGCTGGAATGGTTTGACGCCAGGGAATCCGCCTCCGCCGTCGCGCGCCTGATCGAGGACGCGGATCCTGAGCTGCGGAAGTCCGCAGCCCACGTGTTGGGAAGCTTTCAGGCGAAGGAGTTTGCCCCTCGCGTCGCGGGCCTGCTCAAGGATGCGGATCCAGCGGTTCGCGCGGCGGCCGCCAACGCGCTGGGCACACTTGAGGCGAAGGAATTCAGCCCCCGACTGGCCGACCTGCTCCGGGAT
This sequence comes from uncultured Planctomycetales bacterium, assembly GCA_964604905.1. Taxonomy (GTDB): domain Bacteria; phylum Planctomycetota; class MHYJ01; order MHYJ01; family JACPRB01; genus JACQFK01. The sequence goes on along the minus strand of CAZSCC010000428.1, from coordinate 8,096 downwards.
CGGGACGACAGCGCCCGCTGGGCGGCCGTCCGAGCGCTGGGAAAGCTCCGGGCGAAAGAGTTCGCCCCGACGGTGGACGACCTGCTGATGGGGAGCCAGGACCTGGTCACGCGCTGGTTGACGACCGGGGCGCTGGGAGATCTCAAGGCCAAGGAATTGGCCCCTGGCGTGGCGGAATTGCTCAAAGCCCCGGGCGAAGAGCTGCGCGCGCGGGCGACCGGGCTGCTCGGAGTGCTCGAGGCCAGGGAATTCGCCCCTCATGTGGCGGAGCTGCTGAAGGACCCGAGCATGGACGTGCGCCGGGCTGCAATCGAGGCCTTGGGGAAACTTCAAGCGAAGGAGTTCGTTCCCCGCATCGGCGATCTGCTCAAGGATCCCGAGGCGGGCATCCGATACACGGCGGCCCACGCCCTGGGTCTGATGCAGGCGAGGGACATGGTCCCCCGGCTTCTCGATCAGCTGAAGGATCCGGACGCTAGCGCTCGCGACCTGGCGCTCTACGGGTTGAAGGAACTGCGGGCGAAAGAGCTCATCCCCCGCGTGGCGGACTCTCTCGAGGACCCGGACCCCGGCGTGCGCGCGCAGGCCCTCCGGACGCTGGGAGCGCTTCAGGCAAAGGACCTCGCTCCCCGCGTGGTGAAGTTCCTGAAGGACCCGGACTTTTCCGTGCGGGCGGGCGCGGTCGACGCGCTGGCGGATCTCCAGGCGAAGGAGTTCGCCGACGCGCTGCTTCCCCTGCTCGACGATCCGGAGATCACCGTCAGCGGCCGGGCGGTCATCGCCCTGGTGGAACTGGGACGCGCCGACGCCGTGCCCAAGGATCGCCGCTGGCACGCCTCGGAATTCTGGCGCTGCGGCGGCAGTCTTCGCGCCCGCGCGGCCATGCTGAAATTGGGATACACCGAAACCCAGATCCGTCGGCAGCAGCACTGGATCGAAGATTAGCGGCCGACAGGACCAGGCGAGAAGCGGTCGGGGGTTGAGTTGGTCGGGCCGGCGAGATTTGAACTCGCGACCTCTTGCACCCCAAGCAAGCGCGCTAAACCAGACTGCGCTACGGCCCGATGAACGGAGAGTCTACTTCCTGGACCTGAAACTGACAACTTCCTTTTTCGATTGCGCCGCCTCGATCTCGCGACCTGCCCGGTAGTGGCGCATCTCCTGACGCACGAGCAGGCCCGGCACCTCCCCGGACCGCCACTCCTTCCGGACCACCCGCGCGCCCCCCTCCACCTCCGTCGTGGCCTGCACCCCATAGCAGACCAACTCCTGCTCCCCGACCTTCAGCTTCTCCCGCGTCGACAGCAGGACCTCCTCCTCTGACGTGTTCCGCTTCCCCCGCACGAACGTCTCGTTCAGGAACCTCACCGCCCACCCGGGCATCTCGGGGTTCTGCCAGATCGTCGTCACCTGGGAGGCGTCCTTGTCCGCGTCCACCGAGATCGTCGTCACGCGACAGGAGACCTTTGCGCCCCCCACGACGACCTCCTCGTCCGCCTTGCGTTCCCCCTTCCCCTTCGCCCAGTTCGGAAGCGCGAAATGGTGCGGCACCTCCGCCTCGCGCCCCTCGCTCGCGATCTTGAGCACCGCCTTCGTCCCGTCCGTGCTCTCCACCGTCCAGACCATCTGGGAGATCACGTCCTTCAGCACGAGGTTCCCTCCGTCGTCGATCTCCGGCCGCTTGATCGTCTCCCGGTAGGTGACGCTGCAGCCTTCGCCGAAGTCCGCCCACGGATGCCGGTACCCCTTGAGCGCCGCCGCGGAAACGGGATCGTCCTGCGCGAGGACCGCGATCAGGAACAAGGGAACGAAGGTCTTGATCATGGGATCATCGGATCATGGAAAGTGAATTCGGATTCTATCGGCCACCGCGACCGATTGCGAGGGTTTTGCGGGCCCCGTGTTACCCCATGTTACGAATCGTAACACGGCCGATTTCCAGCCTCGATTTCCGGCGCGCAAGTCGCGTCCGCGAGTGGCACGCCGCTTGCGCCTCGATCTCCGGCTCTTTGAAAATACATGTCAGGCGCCCCGGCAGCTCAAACGGATTGAGCCCCCGCCTCACGAACGGGAGGATGCGGGTCCGAGCCCCGCCCGGGGTTTCCTGATTTGATCCCCCGACGGACGGTCGCTACACTCAAGGTGTTCGTGAGGCGGTGTTGAGCTGCCGCGCCGGCCCGCTCGTCGGAGCGGCCCGTTCCGATTTAAATCCCATTTCCCTTCCCGGAGATCCCCTGTCCCGAAAGGAGGCCCCATGTTCGAGCGAATCTTCGAATCGATGGTCCGGAGCGGTCCCGGCACCCCCCTCACGGAGGCGCCCGGCGAGCGGCGGCTCGCCGAGCTGGTCCTCTCGCTCCCCGCTCCTCTCCGCCTCCCGATCGCCTCCCGCGCCCCGGGCCTCCTCTCGACCGCCGACGTCTTCCGTCAGATGCTGGCGGCGGCTCGGAAGTCGATCAAGATCTTCTCCCCCTACGTGGACCCGACCTTCACGGGCCTGGCCGAGGCGGCCCAGGCGCCCATCCAGGTCGTCACCACGCTCCGCGAGTCGCGGATGCGGTCGAGCCCGGTCCTCGAGCGCTTCGCCACGACCCACCCCCTCTCGGTCCGCTACCTCCACGAGAAGCACGCCCGCTCCCAGATGTTCCAGCTCCACGCGAAGATGATCCTGGTCGACTCGACCTCGGCCTACGTCGGCAGCGCCAACTTCACCGACACGAGCCTCCACTACAACTTCGAGCTCGGCCTCTACATCGAGGACGCCGAGATCCTGTCGCGGCTCCACACGATCTTCGACTACATCTTCGACGTCGCCGCGCGCCCGGCCGCGCAGCTGTGAACGATCCAGGTGGGGGCGTGGTGCAGCCGGTCAGCACGGGCGCCCGCGAAGTGCCAGACGTGGGTTCGATCCCCACCGCCTCCACTCTTCGACAGGGGCGGCCCCGGCTCGCGGACGGGGCCGCCTCTTGTCTTCCGGCCACGTCACGGGTAGCATGGCCCTGCTTCGCGGGTGCCGCGCGGGGGGCAAGGCAGGTGCCTTGCCCCTTGTCGTTTCCGGACCTGCACTCCACGCCCCATGCGCCTCTGGCGGTACTGCATCGCCGGCCTCCTCTACGACTGGCTGGCCTTCGTCTACTGGACCGTCGTGCCCATCCGCGCGGAGGAGTTCGGCGCCACGGCCACCCAGCTCGCGCTCCTCCAGACCGCATCGACCGCCTTCTACGTCCTGAACAGCCTCTTCATGGGGCGGCTCTCCGACCGCGCCTCGCGCTCGAGGCTCGCGCGCGCCGGCTGCGTGGGGGCGATCGCCGCCTGCCTCCTCACCGCGCAGGCGGGGTCGCTCGCAGGGCTCTTCCTCATCGCCCCGGTCATGGGGCTCGCGGCGAGCTTCTACTGGCCCAGCATGCAGGGCGCGCTGGGCGCCGAGGCCGATCCGGCCCGCATGGAGCGCGCGCTGGGGCTCTTCAACGTGACCTGGTCCATCGGGAAGGCCGCCGGCTTCGCTATGGCCGGCTGGCTCGACGCGACCCGCGGCCACACGGCGACGCTCTGGATCGCGGCCGCGGTGGCGGTTCCGATCGTCCTCTTCTACCCCCGCGACGTCGCCCGCCGGTCCGGAGAGCTCCATGAAGCGGGCCATCCCGACCGGGCGGCCTACCGGACGATGGGGTACGTGGCGAACTTCATCGCCTTCGGCGTGGGCGCGGCATTCCAGAACCAGTTCTACAAGTACCTGGACGACGCCGGGCTGGGCAACCTCGGGGGACGGAAGACCTACTTCGGCCTCTTCCTTGGAGTCATGTTTGCGGCCCAGACGGCGGTCTTCCTGGTCCTTCAAAGGGGCCGGGGTTGGACCTACCGGAGATCCCTCCTCTACGTGGCCCAGGGGCTGATCGCCGCCGCCACCGTGGCGCTCACCTTCACCCGCAGCGACGCGGTCATGCTCTTCCTCGCGCCGCTGGTCGGGATCGGGCTCGGGTTCGCCTATGCTTCGAGCATCTATTACAGCCTGCACGGCCCGACGGACCACGGGAAGTACGCGGGCCTCCACGAGGCGGTGCTCGGCGCGGGGACGGTCCTCGTCCCCCTCGCGGGTGGGGCGCTGGCCGATGCGACGCGCGACCTCCGGATGCCCTATTGGCTGGCCGCGGCCGCGACCCTGGCGGCGGTCGGGATCCAGGAGCGCGTCTACCGGAAGAGGTCGAGCAGCTGATCGAAGCGCTCGATGCGGAAGTCCGCGCCGTCGAGCTCGCCCGGCTTGAAGTAGCCGTACGTCACCGCCACCGAGCGCACCCCCGCGTTCCGCGCGGTCTGCATGTCGACGCCGCTGTCGCCGATCATGACCGCGCGCTTCGCCTCCCCCACCGCGGCACGGAAGCACTCCGCGTCGGGCTTCCGGGCGGGGAACGAGTCCCCGCCGAAGACCGCCTCGAAGTGGCGCGCGATCCCGAGACCTTCGATCACGTGGCGCGACATCTTCTCCGGCTTGTTCGAGAGCACGATCTTCCGGCCCGGGAGCTGGTCCAAGGTGTCGGCCACCCCCGGAAAGAGCCGTGTTTCGTCCAGCAGGTGGGCGGCGTACTCGGCCATGAACGCCTCCATCACCGGCTCGATGGGGGGCGTCGTCGTGCGCTCGATCAGCTTGCGCACGCCGCTCCCGATCGCGGCCACCACCCGCTCGTGCGGGATCGGCTCGCGGCCCATGCGGACGAGGACCCGGCGGAGCGACGCGGAGATGTCGGGCGCGCTGTCGACCAGCGTTCCGTCCAGGTCGAAGACCAGGAGATCGTAGTCCATCGGGGGCGATATCCTACCGCGCCGCCTCCCGTTTCGCCACCTTGCCGAACCGCGGCGCCGGTGCCATAATCCAGCCATGGAACGATTCACGCTGTCGGTCCTCAAGGCGGACGTGGGCGGCTTCGTGGGCCACACGGGGATGCACAGGGACGTCCTCAAGCGCGCCCGCGAGTTCCTCGATAAGGCCCGCTCCAAGCGGACCGTGATCGACCACTGGGTCGGCCACGCCGGGGACGACCTCGGCCTCGTCCTGACCCACGACCACGGCGCGGATTCGAAGGACATCCACAAGCTCGGGTGGGACACGTTCGCCCTTTGCACCGAGGTGGCCCGGCACCTGAAGCTCCACAATCCGGGGCAGGACCTGATGGCCTCGGGCTTCACGGGCAACCTGCGCGGCGCGGGCCCCGGCGTCGCGGAGATCACCTTCCGCGAGCGCCCGAGCGAGCCCATCATCGTCTTCCTGGCCGACAAATGCGATCTGGGCGCATGGAACCTGCCGCTCTACAAGATGTTCGCCGACCCGTTCAACACCGCCGGGCTGATCATCGACCCGTCCATGCACGAGGGCTTCGGATACGAAATCCTGGACGTCGTCGAGAACAAGACGATCACGCTCCAGTGCCCCGGCGACATCTACGACCTGATCATGTTCCTGGGCTCGCGCGGCCGCTTCGTCGTCAACAAGGTGATCCGGCGCGTGGACGGCCTGGTCTGCGCCACCGCCACCGCGCCGCGGCCCGTGGGCCTCGGCACTTCCGCGGGGACGGACGACCCCGCGCTCATCGTCCGCTGCCACAACGGCCTTCCGTCGGTAGGGGAGGCGACCGAGGCGTTCGCGTTCCCCCACCTCGTGAGCGGCTGGCTCCGCAACACCCACCAGGGCCCGCTCATGCCGGTCGCGTTCAAAGACGCCCGCGCCATGCGCTTCGACGGCCCGCCACGCGTCGTGGCCGCCGGGTTCCAGATCAACGAGGGAAAGCTCGTGGGACCCGTCGACCTGTTCGACGACCCCGCGTTCGAGCCCGCTCGGCGGAAGGCCATGGAGATCGTCGACTACCTCCGCCGCCACGGGCCGTTCGAGCCCCACCGCGTCCCGCACGACCAGATGGTCAACACGGCCTTCCCGCCGCTCCTGGAGCGCCTCGAGCCGCGGTTCGTCAAGAACGACCCCGACGAGAAAAAGCCCCGCCCGAAAAGGAAGACGGCCGGTTCCGAAGAGAACGACTGATGCGGGCGGCGTCGATCCAGAAGCTCTACGACCGCATCGCCTCGAGCCAAGTGCGCGGGTTCACCGTCCCCGCGTTCAACCTGCGCGGCCTCGTCCGCGACACCGCCCGGGCGATCTTCCGCGCGGCGAAACGCCTCGACGCGGGCGCTTTCGTCCTCGAGATCTCCAGAGGCGAGATGTCCTACACGGCGATCCGGCCGGCCGGCTTCGCCGCGGCCGTGCGTGCGGCCGCGGAGCACGAGGGTTGGCCGGGCCCCGTCTTCCTCCAGGGCGACCACTTCCAGTTCGACCCGAGAGAGTACGCGACCGACCCGGCCGCCGAGACCGCCCGGATCAAGGCGCTCACGAAGGAGGCGATCGACGCGGGCTTCCTCAACATCGACATCGACGCGTCGACGCTGGTCACGCTCGACCGTCCGACCGTGACGGAGCAGCAACGGGACAACTTCGAGCGCACGGCCGAGCTGACGGAGTACATCCGCTCGCTCCGGCCGGAGGTCTCGGTGGGCGGCGAGATCGGCGAAGTCGGCAAGGAGAACTCGACCGTCGAGGAGTTCGAGGCGTTCTTCGAGGGCTACCGCGAGTGCTGGACCGGAAAGCCGGTCTCCAAGATGAGCGTCCAGACCGGGACCGCGCACGGCGGAGTCGTCAATCCCGACGGGTCGCGCGCCGCGGTGGCGCTCGACTTCGGAGTGCTGCGGACCCTCAGCGCCGCGTGCCGGAGGCGCGGCCTCGCGGGGACCGTCCAGCACGGCGCCTCGACGCTCCCCGACGCGATGTTCGGCGAGTTTCCGAGGAACGACTGCGTCGAGATCCACCTGGCCACCGGGTTCCAGCAGGCGATTTTCAATCATCCCCGCTTCCCGAAGGAGCTCCGCGAGAAGCAGGCGCGGTGGATCGAGGAGCAGCATCCGCCCGAGTGGAAGGCGGAGGCCACGCCGGCGCAGAACTTCGAGAAGGCGGTCAAGCGGACCTGGGGGGCGCTCAGGAAGGACTTCGACGCGCTCTCCGGGGAGACGGTCGACCCCATCATGGCGACGCTGGAGGAGAAGTACGCCGCCACGATGGAGCGGCTGGGGATCCGGGGCACGAAGACGCTCGTCGAGGGACTCTGAGCCATGTCGATCCCGGTCACGCTGCAACGGCACCTGACGGAGCAGCAGAAGCTCCACCCCGCCGCGTCGGGGCAGTTCTCGTCGTTGCTCTGGGAGTTCGTGCTGGCGGTGAAGATGATCGCCCGCGAGGTGCGCCGCGCCGGCCTCATCGACATCCTGGGCGCCGCGGGACACGAGAACGTCCACGGCGAGAAGGTGCAGAAGCTGGACGCCTACGCGCAGGACCGCCTCGAGATCGGGATGGCGCGGACCGGCCTCCTCTGCTGCATGGCGAGCGAGGAGCGGACCGAGCTGATCCCGATCCCGCGCGAGCACCCGCGCGGCAAGTACGTCTTCCTCTTCGACCCGCTCGACGGCTCGTCGAACATCGACGTCAACATCTCGATCGGGACGATCTTCTCGATCCACCGCCGGATCACGCCGGGGGACGAGGGGCGGCTCGAGGATTGCCTCCAGCCCGGCACGCAGCAGATCGCGGCGGGGTACGTCCTCTACGGCTCGAGCGTCATGCTGGTCTACACGACCGGCAAGGGGGTCCACGGCTTCACGCTCGATCCGTCGGTGGGCGAGTTCCTCCTCTCCCACCCCGACCTCCGCATGCCCGCGCGCGGGAAGACGTACTCGATCAACGAGGGGAACGCGGCGTCGTGGGACGCGGGCACGGCGCGGTACGTGGCGTGGTGCAAGGAGAAGGACGCGGCGACGAACCGCCCCTACTCGATGCGCTACGTGGGCACGCTGGTCGCCGACTTCCACCGGACGCTGATCAACGGGGGGATCTTCATGTACCCCGCGTCGCCCAAGCCGAAGCTGCGGCTCCTCTACGAGGCCTCGCCGCTCGCGATGGTGGCCGAGCAGGCGGGCGGGCGCGCGACCACCGGGAAGCAGCGGATCCTGGAGCTGGCGCCGACCGACCTGCACCAGAAGGTCCCGCTCATCCTAAAGAGCCCAGAGGA
>CAZSCC010000427.1:0-2272 GCA_964604905.1 uncultured Planctomycetales bacterium | reverse complement strand
ACTTGCTGATCCCCTTGATGCGCGCGATGAACTTGTCCTTCGGGCGGGAACTGACGGAGCGGTTCAGATTTGGCGCGGACGTGCCGCGAACGGAAAGAGCAGACTGGCCGCCCCCTTCGCGCGGCGGCTTAGAAAGGGAGGAACGGCATGCTGAAGAACTTCTCGGAGAATCCCAAGCAGGGTCCGCTCCATGTGGCCTTCTACGTCCGCGTCTCGGACGACAAGCAGGCCGAGAAGGAGGATGGATCGCTCGACACGCAGCTCGACCGCTTGGCGGGAGCCCTCGAATACAGGCAGAAGCAGGGCGACAACTGGGTCCTCTCGGAGAAGCTGGTCGAGGGCGAGAAGGACGGCAAGCGCCACGGGAAGAGCGCCAAGAACACGAAGCGCCCCGCCTACCAGAAGCTTCTCGAACTGGCGCGGGCAAGCCTGATCGACATCGTCATGGTCACGAAACTCGACCGCATCTCGCGCAGCCTGGCCGACTTCGTGCGGCTCGTCGAGGAGTTGGAGCGCTGTGGCGTGAGACTCGTCTCCCTGAAAGAACAGATCGACCTCACGTCGCCCGCAGGACGGCTGCAAACGTACATCCTCATCGCGCTCGCACAATACGAGCGCGAGCTTACGTCCTCGCGAGTGAAGGACAAAGTGCTCTGGCGGGTCGAAAAGGGGCTTCCCCTCGGTCCCCCGCCCATCGGCTTCAAGATGGACGGCAAGATCTTCGGGCCCAACGAGCCCTACACGGCGCACGCGAAGGCGGCCGACGCGCTCTACCTCGAACTCCAGAGCGTCGACCAGCTCGTCCGGGCGTTCCGGGAGCGGGGCTACCGGACGCCCTCCGGCAAGTTCTACATGAAGCCCGTCCTCTGCCGGATGCTCCGGAACCTCGTCTACACCGCCAAGCAGGAGCACCACGGCCAGATCTTCGATGCCCAGTGGAAGCCGATCCGCACCTGGGGGACGCACCAGAAGATCCAGGCGATGATGGACAAGAACGACCGCCGAAAGCACAGCGACCACCGCCAGCCCCGGGATTACGTCTATCTCCTCCAGGGACTCCTCCGCTGCGGACGCTGCGGCCACAAGATGTCCCCGAAGCCCGGGAAGGGCCGGAGCGGCGAGTATTACCACTACTACCACTGCGTGGCGGCCGAGAAGTCGGCGGGGGGCTCGTGCCCCAAACGGTACGTGCCGGCCGAGGCGCTTGACGGGACGGTGCTCGAATTCTTGAGGCAACTCCACCTGAAACCCGAGCGCATCCGCGCCGCCTCCGCGAAGGCGAACGAGTCCACGTCCGAGACCCTCTCGAAGCTGAGAGCCGATCTTGAGCGCGTGCGGACGCAGCTTGCAAGCGTCCGCTCCAAGCTCGCGCGCCTGGTCGACATCCTGACCGACGGAGGCCGGGACGCGATGGCCTCCGTCCGCGAGCGGCTCCAGGCGCTCGAAGTTGAACGCTCGGAGCTCGAGGGGACCGAGGCGCGGCTCAAGGGCGAACTGGCCGCGGAACAGACCCAGGAGATCGTCTCGGCCGATCAGATCAAGGCGCTCGCGCTCTTCAACGAGATCGTGAAGGCGAACGAGGACAAGTTTGACCGGATCAAGGCGATCATCCCGCGCTTCGTGGACTACGTGATCCTCCACGAGGAGCAGAAGGGCGAGGGTCAGCTCGAAGTGGCGATCTTCGGAGAACCCGTCGCGCTCGCGCCCGAGGTGGCATGGCCGAAGGGCGAGCCCGGGGATGGTCCCGGGTTCGCCCGAGAGTCTCAGGTGGTGGGCAGGGAGGGATTCGAACCCCCGAAGGCGTGAGCCAACAGATTTACAGTCTGCCCCCTTTGGCCGCTTGGGTACCTGCCCCACTCACTCTCGGATCTCGGATTTCGGATGGCGGGGGCGCAGGGAGCGCGCCCTCGCGAACCGAAGTCGGACGTCCGTTGGAGCTGGCGGTCGGACTTGCACCGACAACCGCCTGTTTACAAAACAGGTGCTCTACTGTTGAGCTACGCCAGCTTGCGCCGGGCCTGCCGAAGTGCCCCGCCCACCTCGACGCGCGCGATTCTAGGCCGGGGTCCCGGGACCGTCAAGAGGAAATGTCCCGCCGCTCCCTCAAACCGCCGTCCGCCCGGGAGGTTCACGCCGCGTCGCGGATCCCCAAAGGCTGGAGTAACTGCCTTGACCCATGCGTCTAATGGTGTAGGATGACGGCATGAGCTACCGGAGCGAATACAAGCTGGGCGGGAAACTGTTCCTGGCGATCCTCCTCGCCCTCGTCGCG
>CAZSCC010000426.1:0-5375 GCA_964604905.1 uncultured Planctomycetales bacterium | reverse complement strand
AGAGGAAGCCCTGGAAGCGCGGGAGGGGCTCGACCTGCTTCCCGAACGCCGCCGCGAGGGCCGCGAAGAAGGGCGGCGCCAGCACGAGGAACGCCGCGGCCCAGATCCGCTTGCCCCCCACGAGGCTGCGGAGCGTGAGCCCCACGAATCCCATCGACGCGCGCATCATGTCTCGGTCAGGTATCGGAACACCGCCTCCAGGTTGTCGTCGGGGGAGGAGATCTCGCGCAACTCGGCGCCGGCCTCGAGCGCGATCCGCGGCAGCTTCGCGTAGAACGCGTCGGGCTTCGGCGTCTTGACCCACAGGGCGCCTTCGCCGATGCGGATCTCCACGACTTCGGGCTCGCGCGCCAGCGCCGCCGCGAGCTCCCGCGTCCGGTCGGCCTTGACCTCCACGGTATGCGGGTGGCGGTCGATCAAGTCGCGGATCTGGCGGACATCTCCCTCGGCGACCAGGCGTCCGCGATGGATGAGCACGATCTTCCGGGTGAGCTGCTCGATCTCGTGGAGCACGTGGCTGGAGACGAGGACGCTTTTCCCCTCCTGCGCGAACGACTTGATGAGTGCGATCAGCTCCTGCCGGACGAGCGGGTCGCACCCCGTCAGCGGCTCGTCGAGGACGAGGAGCTCGGGGGCGTGCACGATCGACTGGGCGATCTTCAGCCGCTGGCGCATGCCGCGGCTGTAGGTCCCGATCCGGCGGCCGCCCACGTCCGTGAGGCGGACGCGTTCCAGCGCGTCGGCCGCGGCCCGGTCGGCGTGGGCGACGCCGCGGACCCGCGCGAGCGAGGCGACGAAGGCCCGGCCGGTCATCCACTCGTAGAAGCCGTCGTGCTCCGGGCAGTAGCCGATCCGCACCGCCAGGCGCGGGTTGTTCCACGGCCGCTCGCCGAGGACGCGGATCGTCCCGCCCGACTCCTGCATGAGGCCGATCGCGATCCGCATGAGGCTGGTCTTCCCCGCGCCGTTGGGGCCGAGGATGCCGGTGATCCCCCGGTCCAGGGAGAGCGTGACGTCGTTGAGCGCGATCACGCGCCCGTACCACTTGTTGAGGCGGACGGTCTCGAGGATCATTCGCCTCCCTCCACCGAGCGGATCCTCCGCCAGACGACCCACAGGGAGAAGAGGGTGATCCCGAGGAGGATGGCGAACGGCGCGCCCCATCCGCAGGCCAGGAGGGGCGGCGCAGGGGAGGGCCCCCGCTGCGGGTAGCACTGGTTCCCCAGGTGGACGACGAGGTTCGTCCACGAGACCATCCGGCACCAGTCGGCCTGCACGAGGGCGGAGAGGACGCCGCTGAAGATCCAGCTCGAGAAGAAGACGGTCGCCCAGAGGATCGCCGCGACGTAGGGGCGCTTGGTGAGCGACGAGAAGGCGAGCACGGCGGCGGTCATGGGGATCACCAGGACGAGCGAGTGGAGGACGATCCCCAGCAGGTCCGCCAGGCGCTGGCCGGCCGTGAGCTTGTCCCCCTGGATGCCGAACGATCCGGCGAAGAGAAGGAGGCCCGGGACGAGCGTCACGAAAAGGAGGAAGAGGGCGAGCGTCAGGAACTTTCCGGCCAGGTAGTCGGCCCGGCTGATGGAGCGCGAGAAGTACATGAGGAGGGCGTTGTACTTCAGGTCCCGGGCGATGAGCGACGAGCCCACCGTCGCGGAGAGGAACATGAGGATCATTGCGAAGAGGGAGAGGGTGCTCCCGCCGCCGGAGAGCGTGGCGGGGAAATTGTAGAAGCCGTCGCGGTAGAGCCAGTTGCCCGAGAGAAAGGGGGTGGCGGCCGCGCCGGCGGGGTTGGAGGAGACCATGAAGAGGAGGAGCAGCCACGCCATGACGAGCGCAAACGTGGCCAGGACCGCGATCAGGATCCAGACGTTCTTGAAGGGCTGGACGATCTCGAGCCGGACCATCGCCCAGATGCGTCCGGCGCGCGAGCCGTAGCTTCCGTTCCAGGGCCGGTAGGACTGGTCGTAGATGGCCATCCGCTAGGCCCCCCCGACCAGCCGGGTGAAGAGGGCCTCGAGGCTGTTCTGCGCGCGGGCCAGCCTGCGGATCTGGATGCCCGACTTCACCGCGGCGCGCAGGATCGCCTCCGTCCCGTCGCCGTGGAGGAGCCGGACCTCCTCCTCGTCCCCGGAGGCCTTCCCCTCGATCCCCTCCTCGCGGAGGGCCGCGAGGAAGAGCGCGCGGTCTCCCTTCACGCGGAGGTCGTAGGCGGCCTCCTTCGCGGAGGTCAGCTTTGCGAGGTCGTCCTGCGCGACGAGGCGGCCCTGGTGGAGGATGACCACGTGGTCGCATACGGATTCGACGTCGTGGAGGATGTGGGTCGAGAGCAGGACGTCGATCCCCTTGCCGTGGGCGATGTCGTGGATGAGCCGGAGCATCTCCTCCCGCGCTCGCGGGTCGAGGCCGGTGGTCGGCTCGTCGAGGAGGAGGAGCTTCGGGTGGTGGACGATCGCCTGCGCGAATTTCACCTTCTGCTTCATGCCGGTCGAGTAGGTTCCCACGCGGCGGTAGCGCTCCTCGTGGAGGCCCACGTAGTTGAGGACCGAATGGGTGCGCTGCATCGCGTCGGTATGAGGGAGGCCGGTCAGGCGCGCGGCGAGGTAGACGTAGTCGACGGCGTTCATCCCGGGGATGAAGCTCTCGACTTCGGGCATGTAGCCGATCCTCTGCCGGATCTCGAGCGCGGCGGTCGCGGGATCGAGGCCGAGCACGCGCACCTGGCCCGAGGTGGGGGCGACGAAGCCGAGGAGGATCTTGATGAGCGTCGACTTGCCCGCGCCGTTCTGGCCGAGGAGGCCCACCGCGCCGCCGGGGATGTCGACCGACAGCTGGTCGAGGGCGCGGACGCGGGGGTAATCCTTGCCCAGCTCGCGTGCCTCGACGACGCCCATGGCTTCATCATATCGGTCGCCTTGCGGCTTGCATAGGGGGGCCGTCCGTGATAGGGTTTCGGGCCCATGAGCGAGGTGGAGAAGATCGTCCGGGAGATCGCGCGCGACCGCACGCGCGGCGCGACGGCGCTGGCGGGGCGGGCGCTCGATGCGTTCTCGCTCTCGCGCGGGGCGGCGGCGGGGGCGCTTCTTTCGGTGCGGCCCGGGATGCCGCTCGTCGCGGCGGCGGTCCGCCTGGCGCGGAAGCGGGGCGTGGCGACCGCGCGGCGCGAGCTCCGGTCGGCGGTCGCGCGGATCGTCCGCGCCTCGCGGGACGTGATGCCGCCCGGCGGGCGTTACCTCGTGTTCGGCGGGAGCGGCACCGTGGAAGCGGTCCTGCGGGCGGCGCGGGCCAAGGTCGTCCGGGACCTCCCGGCCGACGTGGGGCTGGTCGGCGCGGACGCGATCTATGCGGACGGCGACTTCGTCAACGCGAAAGGGACGGCCGAGTTCCTCCGCCGGGTCCGGCGCGCGGGGGCGGGGGCCTTCGCGGTGGCGAGCGAGCTCAAGCGGGTGAAGGGGGAGGTCCCGCTGGAGCGGGGCTTCGAGCGCGTCCCGGCCCGCCTGGTCCACGCGATCCTGACGGAGGGCGGCCTCCAGTATCCCCCGATGGGCACGCTGGCGGGGGTCGACCCCACCTGGCTCGACCGCGGCGCCCTGGACCCCAAAGGGGGCACGGGCGCCTGCCACCCGCACCACGGCCCCAACTGTTGATCTGGGCATCGGGTGTCAAGATGAACACTTAAAGTGTTCATCTTGACACCCGATGCCCAGATGAACACCCCGGCTTGCAAGGGGGGTGGGGGAAGACTATACTTGGGCCCCTCATGCTTGCGGAGACGCGGTTTTCGGACCTGGTCGAGGCGGTGGCGGCCAAGACGCCGACGCCGGGCGGGGGGAGCGTCTCGGCGGCGGTCGGGGCGATGGGGGCGGCGCTGGGCATCATGACGGCGCGGTTCTCGGAGGCCCCGGACGTGGAGACCGGGCTTGAGCCGGTGAAGGTCGAGTTCCTCAAGCTGGTCGACGCCGACGCCGAGGCGTACGGGCAGGTCAATTCCGCGATGTCCCTCCCGAAGTCGACCGACGAGGAGAAGGCGCGGCGCAAGGGTGCCGTCCAGAACGCGCTCACGGAGGCGGCCGAGGTGCCGCTCAAGGGGATGATTCTGGCGGCCCGCGGGCTGAAGGTCCTCTCGGAGCTGGCCGACCGCTGCAACAAGCACCTCGTGAGCGACCTGGCCGGGGCGGTCTACTTCCTCGACGCGGCCCTGACGGGCTGCGGGGAGAACGTGAAGATCAACGCCGCGGCCCTCCACGACAAGGTGCGCCGGGAGACGCTCGAGAAGGAACACGCCCGCCTGACGGGCGAGGGTCAGTCGCTCCGCGCGCGGATCCTGAAGGACGTCGCCCGGAAATATGCCGCGAAGTAGTCACTCTCCGACTCGCGTCATGATGGAGTGCCGATGGCCGTGACGTCCCGACTCCTGGCGATCCTGCTGGCCGCGTCTGCAGGCGCGTGCGCCGCGACGGCCGGAGGGGGCGCCGGAGACGGGGGCGGGAAGTCGGCGCCGCCGATCGACCTCGAACTCGTCCGGCAGCTGGGCAAGTCGCACCAGCAGTACGTCGACGCCCTCATCCTTTGCGGGGGCGCCAACGCGAGCGACTGGGTGGAGGCCCGGCGCCGGCTGGAACTCCTGCAGCCCTACCGCGTCTTCGACGAGGACCCCGAGCTGATCCGGAAGTTCCGGGCGGGGGACGACCAGGCGCGTCTCGAGTTGGCCGCCCGAGGACTGATCCTCGACGCCCTCATGGCCTTCTCCAAGGGATACGACCAGAGGAAGTGGGACGACGCCCACAGGGTGCTCATGGCGGCCGGCCAGCCCGGGCAGATTCTGCTCTGCACCACGCTGGTCGAGATCCTCATGAACGGCCAGTTCCGCGACCGGTGGGACCACGTGCGCTCCACGCTCGTCGAGACGGGCCCCGTGGCGCTCGAGACGGTCCTGGGGTGGGCGCGGGCGCTGGCCGACGCGACCCCCGCACAGACGGCGGTCTACCGGATCGACGACCTGACGCAGGCGGCGATGGCGATGATCTGGTTCGGCGAGAAGGGCCTGCCCGGGGTCGAGGAGTTCGCGAAGTCCCCCAAGCCGAACGTTCGCCGCGCCTGCGCGCGGGGGATCGGCGAGGCGCGTCACGTCCCCTCGGCACCGACGCTGGTCCGGATGATCGGGGAGGACGTCGACTGGACGGTGCGGACGTCGGCCGCGGAGGCCTTGGGGAAGATGACCGGCGCGAAGGCGATCGCGGGCAAGGCGCTCGTCGCCCGCCTCAAGAAGGGGGACGACCGGATCGTGATGCGCGCGACGCTCGAGGCGATGGGGGCGCTCCGGTACGAGGAGGGGGTGACGATCCTGATCGCGACGCTCGACCACCCCAACATCG
>CAZSCC010000425.1:0-4500 GCA_964604905.1 uncultured Planctomycetales bacterium | reverse complement strand
GAATCGACCGAAGTGGTGCACTTTAACCCGCACACGGGTGGTGCACATTCACCCGAACATCAGTGGTGCACTATAACCCGCACATGGGTGGTGCAGTAAACCCGGCTACACGTGGTGCACTATAGGGCGGCTAATGACACTTGGAGCATCCGCTCAAAGAGAGGGGTGTATCCGCCCACCGGGACGCCCTGGAACCGGTCGGTGAAGTAGTTGTCGTCGAAACTGAGGCGGAGCGGCAACCTTTGGGCGATGCAGGGGGGAAGGGCCCTGGGATCGCGGCCCCACTGCTTTCTCGTGTAGCCCTGGAAGAAGGTTTCGTAGATCTGGCGGCCGTAGGTCCCGAGAACCCAGTCCTCGAGATTGTCCGGCTCCTTGATCGGGACCCTTTCCTCCTCGAGCCGCCGGCGGGCCTCCTCGGGGGTCTTCACTCCCCAAAGCTGGTAGAGCGTCATGAGGTTCACCGGGAAGGACCAGATCCTCCCCAGGGCCACGGCTTTGGTCCTCACCATGAACGGGTCGAGCGAGGCGAAGCGCCGGACGAATCCCCAGATGTCCGGGTCGTTGGTGTGGAAGACGTGGGGACCGTAGGTGTGGAAGATCACCCCTTCCCGGATCTCCGTGTGGCACATGCCTCCCAGATGGGGACGCTTTTCGACCACGAGGACCTTCTTCCCGCGGTCGGCCGCCGACCGGGCGAAGGCCGCGCCGAACATCCCGGCGCCCACGACGACGAAGTCGTAACTCACCCTCGTTGCCTCTCCAGGCGCTCGGAAGTGAGGGGGTCCGCCGGATCGAGGGCAACCTCTCGGAACACTTCAATCCGCATATCGTCCCGATACTTCTCGCGGATCTCGTCCAGTTCGGTCATAGGAACCTTTCCGAGGGCGGGAAGAACTTTGGTGTACATGTCGCTGGTACTGAGTGGCCGGAGGTGTTTCATCGGGGCGGCGTCAATGACGGCCATTTTGTCCTTGGGATAGCCGAGAATCTGCGCCCAGGCGATCCCGAGGCCCCATCCGCTCTTCGTCTCTCCCATCGTGTGCTTGAGCCTCCGGAGACAATCCTTGGAGAAGATGGGCATCTGCTCCTCCACGAAGCCGACATACCGTAGAAGCAATCCCCGCTTCCTTTTCATCATCTCGTGGCTGACAAGGCTGCCGTAGGTCAAGGAGGGCTGGCCCAGCCAGAGGCCGGTCGAATGAAAGAGGTCAAAGGCGTCGGCCAGGGTCGCGGTGCCGCCTTCCAGGTCATCGTCCGCCAGCCAGACCGCGTCGTAGTCCAGGATCCACGGATCGGACTTCAGGAAGCCATCGAACCACGGGTATTTGAGGCCCTTCGTGTGGTCGTAGAAGTCCGCCCCCTCCTTCCACTTCCCGGGATGGTCTCCGTAGTAGGTGGGGGTGGCGAAGCGGGCGTTCGTGCCCTTGAGAGTCAACCCTTGACGAGCTTGCGACGCGAACCTTAGTGAGAGGGTCGAGGCTAAGGGAGGTCCAAAAGTGTCTACTAAACTATTCCGTCAGCGTGTCTCACTCCGGCCGTTTTGCAACAACCACCGACGTTGACAAAGACGATCCCGGTGGTGTTCGAGCAGGTGTCGTAAACGGCCCATTTGGGGTAGTATTCAATTGGAAATGGATAAAGTCCCGAGACGCGTCTCGAACTGGAAGGTCGTCGTGATCCTGCTCGGCGTCGTGCTCGTGACCGCAGGTATGTTCGCGGTATGGGTTCGCTATACTGCGGACCGTCGCTGGACCGAGATGGACAGAGAGGTGCGGCGACTCATTGCGGAGGCGAGGTCCCGTGACACGCACCGTTCAGCACTCCGGGGCGACGCACTTCTGGGCGACGCATGGGGCGATTACGCGCAAGCCATCGCCGAAATGGAAGCGATATCCAACCGATACAAGCTCCTAGAGTTTCTCGAGCGTGACGCCAAGGCCGATCGTTCCGCCGTGCAAGCGATTATAGCCGATCATGCCGTGGCCCTTGAGCGTCTGAAGAGCGGAGTGCGTCGAGAACTAATCCAGTTTCCGCATAGGTGGGAGTACCCCCAGATTCCGCCGTTCTCCGGTTCGGGAGCGTATGTTCTAGGTAATCTTGCGCGATGCAAGGCGCGGTTGCTCTGCGAAGAGAGTAGGCACCGTGAGGCAGCAGAACTCCTCCTTGACGTCTGCCAGCTTGGACGAGATGTGTGGCACAATGGGACATACGTCTCAAGCCAGGACGGACATGTAGCATACGAGTTGGCCTTGAACGATCTTCGTCACCTGATCATTCTGGGCATCCTCGCGAAGGACGACCATCTAGAAATCAGCCGTGAGCTGGAAATTCTCGATCGGTCTTTTCCCCGGTCTGGGCTTACGCTCATGAATGAAAGAATCCGTGCAGGTGCACTGCTCCTCCAAGAGGGGCCCCCTAAGTCTGCAATTCTCGTATCACTCAAGGATAGCTGGCGCTTCGGTTTTTCGGCGAGGCTAATGGTGGTAGACCATTTCGCGTCGTTGTCTCGCTGGTGTGAACGCGCCGCAATGTGCGAGGACCTATCTTGGAGCCAGGAAATGAGGGTTTATGAGGAGATAAACCACGACCTGAAAGCTTCGGCGAATCCTCTCACAGAAACAACCGTTGATGGGGGATGTTATCACCTATCCATCGCGCCTCGGGAGTGTCGCGCGCACCTCCGCCTACTGCGCGTTGCGGTTCGGTACTTGGCGACTGGCGAAGTGCTGGATCTCGATGACCCCTTTGGCACAAAGCTGCGACACTCGCAGTCAGGGAACAAGCTCAAGATATGGAGCGTGGGCCCCGACGGCGTGGATAGCGGCGGTGATGGTGGCTGGGGGAGTTACCCCCCGGGCAAAGCTCCCCCAAAGGATATCGTGATCGAGGTGGGTAAATGAGTGATATTGCATAAAGAATTTCACCTGCATTCCGCCTTAGGGACGCAACCGGGTCAGTTCGAGTAGTGCGAGAAACATGAGTCACGCAGATTTATAAAGAGTGCTTTAAGTCGTCCTAACTCTGAAGCTGATCGGTAAGGTCGCAATCGAAGGACTAATCTTGTAATTACATGAGTCCTGAAGGGTCAGGTCCCAAGTACCAGCGCCGGCTGATAGGTCATTCAATAGTTGTTGCCAGGTTTGCCGAGTGACAAAGTCAGAACGTAGAACCTGATAAATCCAAACCGTACCCCTTGTTTTGGGACCTATCCATGACTTGCCATGAGTCAACACCCCGGTATCATGTGTAATATCTTTCCTAACATCACCTCCGTGTACGGTGTGCTTGTAGCTCAAGGCCGGATCTCCAAAGCCTGTAACTTCGTCATAGGGTACCGTCGTCTCTGCATACACGACGAAGGAAGGATAGTCTGAGTTGGCATACTCCTGCCTTATGTTTTGTATCCTTCCTGGTCCACCCCCCGTAGGGTTCCCGCTGCCGTCAAGATTGGGGTAGCCCGTGGTCCCTGGACCCCAGCCTCCAAGGATAAAGCATGTGGTCACTCCACCCTGAAAGTTCCCACAGGCGCCAGGCGTCGCAATGAGCCCTGGCATTCCTCCCCCAATTGCCCAAGAAAAGGTTCCTCCTCCGATGCCTCCAGCCCCAGGAAATGTGAAAATAGTGGACCCTGCGCTTCGTATGAAAGCCGCGCCCACCGCGCCTGCGGCACCCGCGCCGAACATGCCGGTCCCGCCGAACATACCGGTGCCACCACCGCTCGATGGGAATGAGAAGGGTGTGTACGTGAATATGTTGGACGCCTGTCGAGTGATGACGTTGACGACGTTGGGCAGACCCCATGGCGTGCTGTAATTTACGTAGCTGTATCCCCAGCCAGTCAGATTGGAAAGCGCCTGCCATCCACCCAGGGCCCCGGCCGCTCCGGTGAATGCCAGCCCATCGGCGTCGACCAGACTGGCCGGATTGTTCATGGCGTAGAGGTACCAGGGCTGGATCCTGCCCGGGGTGGCCGTTGGGTCCCAGAGGCGCAAGGCATCCCGGCTGATAAACCTCCCATCGGTGGGGTCATAGAGCCGGGTCGGGCTCATGAGGAGCCTCTGGGCCGCGTCGGCGGAGGCGATCTCCATCCAGGCCTGACCCTGGTAGCCGAATCGTCCAGGCCACGTGCCTGTTGCGCTGCTGGGGATGATTCCTCCGAAGGCGTTGTACTCTCTTGAAGCCAGGACGGTCGTGCCGTCGGACTGGATGTATTTCGTGATCGTCCCCCTCGAATCCATGATGGGGTAGATCTTCTGGACGCCTTCGCTCGGCCGGTAGGTCTCGACCAGCTGCCCGATCCCGCCGACCGGGGTCATGGCGTGGGTGTGCTCTTCCTTGACGCTGCCATCGGCGTTCCGCTCTTGCAGGACGTTCAGGCCCTCCCAGAGGAAGTAGGTCGGGGTGCCGTTGGCCAGCATCGCGTAGCGGCGGAGGTTGCCGTCGTAGTAGAAGTAGCTGGAGGAGGCGTCCTTCCAGCGGATTCTTGCGGTGAGCCCCGCC
>CAZSCC010000424.1:0-15098 GCA_964604905.1 uncultured Planctomycetales bacterium | reverse complement strand
TGGGGGGTGACCCTTCTCTTCCGTGGGATCCATTAGATGGGAGGAGATCCCGTGATGGAGGGGATGGAGTGATCCCGAATCGTCGAGGCCTGGGGAGCCGAAAGGCGAGGGTGTGTGGCTAGGGAGATCCTCTCGCCCCTGGCGATCTTGGACGAGACCCCCTCCGCGGTGGTGCGCGTGGCCTCGCCGTGGCTCGGCATCGTCTGGCCGGCGCTCCTGCCGCTCCGGTTCCTCCAGGTCCACTTCGCGCGCGACTTCTTCCGCCTGGGGAAGGAATCGCTGCACTACGGCGAGTACCTCGGCGGGCTCGCGCTGAGCTCCTTCGCCGCGCTCCTCGTCTCGGTCTGGGGCCGGGCGGTCTTCGTGCGCGCGGTGCGCCTGGGCCTCCAGTCCGGCGCCCGCGTCGGGAAGGAGGCCCTGAAGACGCCGCCTCACGAGATCGCGAACGTCGTCTACACGACGCTTCTCTGCGAGGTCCTCTTCTACCTGACCGTCTGGCTCTTCGTCCCGATCCCGATCTTCTTCCTCCTCTCGGGGCTCGCCTTCGCGACGGCCCACCGTTCGGAGCGCCCCGGTCTCTTCCGGCCGCTCCGCGAGATGGTCCAGTTCCTGGCGAACCTCAAGGTGGGCTTCTCGCTCCTCTTCACCTTCTCGATCGCGTTCCTCATCACGCTGATCAACCTCTACTTCGCGTTCCGCGGGGGGCTGTGGCTGGCCGGGGCGCTCCTGGGAGACGACCTCGCGCGGTGGACCCACATCCTTCGCCCCGGACCCCTCGGCGCGTTCCCCGCCGAACCGCTGACCTTCTTCGTGCTCGTGGCCGGGACGACCCTCATCCTGGAGCCGTTCTGGCTGGCCGCGCTGTCCGTCTATGTCCACCGGTCGAAGCTGCGCGAGACCGGGGAGGACCTCCGCCTTCGGTTCAAGCAGCTGACCCGGACGCCATGATCGTGCTCCTGATCGTCCTGAGTCTCGATTCGCTCCCGCTGCGCGAGTATCGCGACCGGGTGGTGGGGATCGTCGATGCGTTGAAGGCGGGGGATCTCGCAAAGGCGAAGGCGGAGGCGAAGGCGATCGCGGGGAAGGGCGTCGCCTACGAGGGCGGGGTGTTCGTTGCCGACGGGGCGCTCCTGAACGCGGTGGCCGGCGCGGCCGACCTCGCCGCCGCCCGGGCGCTCGTCCCCAGGCTCCGCGCCCTGGCCGAGGGCCTCCAGGCCGCGGCCCCGGGCGGGCCCTCTCCGAGGGCCGACCGGGAGCTCCTCGAGCGGCTCCGGCGGGAGCAGGGGTCGGACGAGATCGGGAAGGGCGGCGAGGTCGGCGGCCCGCGGCTCCATGATCCGAAACTCCCGGTCCCGCCGAGCGTCGTCCAGCGGATCCTCAGGTTCTTCGAGTGGCTGGGGGAGAAGATCCGGGATTTCCTGACGTGGCTCTGGAAGCTCTTCTTCGGCGAGCGGGAGAAGGGAGCGGGCGGGGGAGCGTCGGGGTTGACGATGCTCGTCATCTTCGCCCTCGCCGCGGGCCTGGGAGTCGTGGCCTTCCTCGCGTGGCGCCGCAAGGTTGCCGTGCCGGCCCCAGCGGTCGCGCTTTCCGCGGCGCCCGCCCTAAGCGAGAGCGACGAGGACCCGCTCTCCCGCAGCTCGAACGAGTGGGAGCGGTTCGCCGCCGAACTCCTCCGGGCGGGCCGGTATCGCGAGGCGATCCGGGCGGGATACCACTCGGTGCTCGTGACGCTCTTCCGCGCCGGCACGCTCCACTACCGGAAGGACCGGACGAACTGGGAGTACGCCTACGCGCTTCCGCCCTCGACGGCGTGGCGGCCCGCGTTCGTGGACGTCACGCGGCGCTTCGAGTTCGAGTGGTACGGCCGCCGCGACACGGGCGCCGAGACGGCCCAGGAGTTCGCGCGCCAGGCGCAGTCGATACTCCACGCGGTGCGCGGGGGGGGCGGGCGATGAGGCGCTGGCTCGACCGGCTTCCCTGGTGGGGCGCGATCGCGTTCTTCGCGCTGGCGCTTTTCACTCTCGGCCGGGACCCGCGGATCGCGCGCTCGGCATTCCAGGCGTTCTCGGCGTTCAACGAGCAGGACACCGGGCTCTCGCTTGCCTACGCGTACCTGTCGAAGACCGGGAGCGCGGCCGTCGTCTCGCGGCCGGTCGAGCGCTCGTTCCTCGAATCGGACGCCGTGCTCTTCCGCATCGGCCCCGACTCGGCGGTCCCTCCGGGACTCCGGAAGCCGAAGAAGGGCGGCTGAGGCGGCTCCGAGTTCCCCCAGGAGGGGGGCAAGGACGACAAGGACTGAAAGAAGGCGAAGCCGTCCCCGGGCGGGGACGAAACGGCCCACCCGATCCACCTCTTCACTCCCGAGGAGGGGGCGTGGATCCGGGGCGGCGGCCGGATGGTGATCGCGATCAACGGCCCCTACGCGTCGCTCGGGACCGACTGGAAGGGGGAAGAGGACTCGAGGAAGGTCTTCCCGGCGTGGCCCGGCGTGGAGAAGCTCGATCCGCCCCACCGGCGCGTGCTGACGGGGGCGCCGCTCGACGACGTCCACGCCGTCCTCGCCACGGAGAAGGGGCCGGTCGCCGCGCGCGGATGGATGGGGAAGGGCGAGGTCGTCCTCCTCGCGGTGCCCGAGGTGTTTCAGAACGCGCAGCTCCGGAAGGCGGACCACCTGGCGCTGCTGGCGACCCTGGCGGCGGGACGGAAGGCGTACTTCGACGAGTCGGTCCACGGACTCTCGGGGGAGGCGGGGGCGGTTGAGATTCTGCGCCAGTGGGGGTTCGGACCCCTGCTGGTCGTCGCGGCGCTGGCGTCGCTGCTCGCATACTGGCGCCGCCGCGTGCGCCTGGGGCCGGAGGAGGACGACGCGCGCGAGACGCGGGTCGAGGCGGTCGACTTCGTGGACTCGCTCGCGATGCTCTACGACCGCGCGCTGATGCGTCGGCAGGCGCTGGGCCTGTACGTGCGGGCGTTCGAGCAGGCGGTGGCGGTGCGGACGGGGCTCAAGGGACCGGCGCTCCAGGCCAAGGTGGGCGAATTCCTGAAGATCCGGGCGGACCTGAAGGGGGAAGGGGGGCGCGACGTCGGCGCCCTGGAGTTTCAGAGGGGATTGGGCGAGATCAACCAGGCATTTCGGAGGCTAGACGATGCGAAGCGTCCCGGAAATCGGCGAACGGATGAAGGCGCTCGGCGCCCAGCTTGACCGCGTCATCATCGGCCAGGCGAAGGTCAAGGAGTCCGTGATGGTCTGCCTGCTCTCGGGCGGCCACGCGCTGCTCGAGGGCGTGCCCGGCACCGGGAAGACGCTGCTCGGCCTGGCGATCGCGCGGCTCCTGGGCTGCCGGTTCCGCCGCATCCAGTTCACGCCCGATCTGATGCCGGTCGACCTGCTCGGCACGAACGTCTTCAACCCGCAGTCCAACGCCTTCGAGTTCCACGGCGGGCCGATCTTCACCGACATCCTGCTCGCCGACGAGGTGAACCGCACGCCGCCCCGGACCCAGTCGGCGCTCCTCGAGGCGATGCAGGAGAAGGCGGCGACGATCGACGGCACGCGCCACCCGATCTCCGACGTCTTCCTGGTGCTTGCGACGCAGAACCCGATCGAGTTCGAGGGGACCTATCCGCTGCCGGAGGCCCAGCGCGATCGCTTCATGCTCAAGATCCAGGTGGACTACCCGAAGCTGGAGGAGGAGGCGGGGATCCTGGAGGCCTACGCGTCGGGGCGGAGGCTGCACGCCGAAGGCGTCGAGTCGCTCCAGCCCGTGGTGACGAAGGACGAACTCGTGGCGGCCCGCCAGACGCTGGGCAAGATGGTCCGCGCGGAGAAGGGGATCCTGAAGTACATCCTCGACATCGTGCGCGCGACGCGGGGGAACGAGAGCATCCAGTACGGCGCCGGCCCGCGCGCGTCGCTCGCCCTCCTCGAGAGCGGCCGCGCGCTCGCCGCGCTCCGCGGCCGCGACTTCGTGACGCCCGACGACGTGAAGGAGTTGGTCGGCCCGGTCATGGCCCACCGCATCACCCTGACCCCCGAGGCCGAGATGGAGGGGCTGGCGCTCGAGGATATCTTGCGCCGGATCTTCGAGAAGGTGGAAGTGCCGAGGTGAAAACTCCCAACTCCAAACTCCCAATAAACTCCCAACTCCAAACTCCCAACCCAGAGTGCGCATCGAGGCCTCCGGATTGGGAGTTGGAGGTTGGGAGTTTATTGGGTGTTGGGGTTTGGGAGTTGGGAGTTTCGTCGTGAGGCCCGGCCCTCGCGCCGTCCAGGCCCTCGGGGCGCTCTGCGCGGTCGCGATCCTCGTCCCGCTCGTCCCGTACCTCGAGTGGGCGCTCGTGGCGGGGATCGTCGCGCTGGCGGGGGCGGTCGTCGTCGAGCGACGGGCGCTCGGACGCGTCCGGGTGACCCACGAGGAGCCGCCGGCGTTCGTCCTGTCGCTCGACGAGGAGGAGACGGTCGCGTTCCGCGTCGCGACGGACGCGGCCCGGCCGGTGCGGCTGACGGTGCGGCGCCCGTGGCCCCGGCTCGTGGCCCAGCCGTCGACGACGGTCCGCGGGATCTGCCGTCCGGGCGAGACGTTGCCGCTCTCCTGCACGGTCCGCGGGGTCCAGCGGGGGAGGGCGAAGCTCGAGGGCCCGCACGTGGCCCTCACGTTCTCCGGTTGGGCGGAGCGGATCGTCTCGGTCGAGGTGAAGGGCGAGCTGACGGTGCTCCCCAACTTGAAGGCGGTGAGGCGGCTCCACCAGAAGCTGAACGACTTCATCCTGCGAGGCCTGGGCCAGCGCGCGGCGCCCCGCCTGGGCAAGGGCCGGGAGTTCGACCGCCTCCGCGAGTACAACATCAACGACGACTTCCGCGACATCGCCTGGAAGGCCTCGGCGCGCCACCGCAAGCTGATCGTCCGGGAGTACCGGCTCGACCGATCGCAGGACGTCCTGGTCTGCGTCGACCGCGGCCACCGGATGGCGGCGATGACGACGCGGATCCGCCGCGTGGACCACGCGGTGAACGCCGCGGTGCTCGTGGCGTACATCTGCAACCGGATGGAGGACCGGGTCGGGATGCTCTCCTTCGGCTCGCACGTGGACAGCGGCATCCCGCAGGGGCGCGGGGCGGCGCAACTTTCGAGGGTCACGGCCTTCTCGGCGGCCGTGCAGGCGGAGTACATCCACACGGACTACCTGGCACTCGGCGCGCACGTGCGCCGGCGGCTCCGGCGTCGCTCGCTCGTCCTGATCGTGACGACGCTGCCCGAGACCGGCGAGGAGGGAACGCTGGTCCGCGCGGTGCGGATGCTCCTCCCGACCCACCTGCCGGTCTGCATCGTGCTGTCCGATCCGGCGCTCCGGGCGACGGCCGAGTCGCTCCCGGCGGACAAGGGCGAACTCTGCCGCACGCTGGTCGCGCGGGATGTCTGGACGAACCGGCAGCGGATGATGAACGACCTCCGGCGCCTGGGAGCGTGGGTGGTCGACGTCGGGCCCGAGGACGCGGGGGTGGCGAGCGTGAACGCGTACCTCGAGATCAAGAGGAGGCAGCTGCTGTGAGGAAGCTGGAAGCTCGAAGCCGGAAGCTTGAAGGGCCTGGAGCTCCCGGCGCCGCTTCGGACTTCGAACTTCCGATTTCTGACTCCAGGGATTAGATCATGGATCTAGATTCCTTCATCAAGGAACGCCGGCCCCGCTGGAACCGCCTCGAGGCGCTCCTCGAGCGGGCCGATCGCGCGACGGCGCGCGAGTTCGAGCCCAAGGACATCCAGGAGCTCGTGCGGCTCTACCGGACGGCGTGCTCGGACCTCAACCACGCTCGGTCGCTGACGGCGGACCCGATGCTCCTCGACCGCCTCAACCAGCTGACGGGGCGGGGCTACCGGTACGTCTACCGCGACACGCGGCGGCTGACGCTCCGGGAGCAGATCGTGAAGCTGTTCCTCGAGGAGGTGCCGGCGGCCTTCCGGAGGCAGTCGGGGACGGTGGGGCTCGCGGCGGCCGCGATGCTGCTGGGAGGGCTCTTCGGCTTCGCGGCGGTCGTCTCCAACCCGCACCTCGCGCGCGACCTGGTGCCCGGGATGTTCCAGACGGAGAGCCCGAAGGAGCGCGTGCTCAAGATCGAGCAGGGGAAGGAGCGGATCGACTCCGCCGCGGCGGCGTCGCAGTTCAGCGCGCAGCTGTTCACCCACAACATCCAGGTCTCGTTCCTCGCGTTCAGCCTGGGGGCGCTGACCCTGATCGGCGGCTACTGGATCCTCTTCTACAACGGGATCATCCTGGGGGCCGTCGCCGCGCAATACTGGATGGACGAGGTGGCGACGTTCTTCATCGCCTGGGTGGGGCCGCACGGGTCGCTGGAGCTGCCGTCGATCGTCTTCGCAGGGGCCGCGGGGGTTCGGATGGGGCGGGCGCTACTCTTGCCGGGCGACCTCTCGGTGGCCAGCTCGCTCCGGGCCGCGATGCCCGACATCCGGCGCATGATGCTCGGGACGGCGGCGCTCCTCGTCGTGGCGGGCCTCGTCGAGGGGTCCTTCTCCCAGTTCTCCTCGAAGACGTTCCCCTACGCGCTCAAGATCTCGGTCGCGGGCGTGCTCTTCCTCCTCATGGTCTCCTACCTCTTCGTGTTCCGTCGGGGGAGGGCGGTCGCATGAAGGCCGTGGAGGATCGCGCGCCGATCGTCATGACCCCCGAGTTCGTGCCGATCCGGCTCTTCCCGGCGGGCCTGGGCGCGCGCTTCATCGCCGTCCTGGTGGACGGGCTGATCATCTTTTCGGTCGCCGCGTTCGTCGGGCGGCTGGTCGCGGGGCTCCTCCCCTTCGGGATGGGGGGCGGGGTGACGGTCGCCTTGACGTTCGTGATCCAGTGGGGCTATCACCTCTACTTCGAGACGCGTCGGCAGGGCCAGTCGCCGGGGAAGCAGCTCTGCGGCCTCCGGGTGGTGGACCTGCGGGGGCTGCCGATCACGTTCCAGCAGAGCTTCGTGCGGAACATCGTGCGGGTGCTCGATTTCGCGCCCGTCTTCTATGGGATCGGGGCGCTCGCGTGCCTCTTCGACCGCTACGGCCGGCGCCTCGGGGACCTCGCGGCCGACACGCTGGTGGTGCAGGAGCACAAGGCGGAGGATCACGGCCGGGCGCTCGAGGGGGCGCGCCGGTTCAACAGCCTTCAGACGCCGCGGGTGCTGCGCCGGATCCGCCGGCAGATCGGCCTGGAGGAGCGCGAGCTGATCCTGTCGATCTGCCTGCGCGCGGATCGGATGGACCCCAAGGCGCGGGTCGACCTCATGGAGGAGGTGGGGAACCACTACCGGAAGGTGCTCGAGGTGGACGACCCCCACCTGAGCGGCGAGAACCTCGTCCGCGGGTTGTTGTCCATTCTCTACACGGAACGGTAATTACGTGCTAATATTTCCTGACCGTCGGCACCCCTAGAGAAGAGGAGGAGCGATGCCCAGCTGCATGAACCACGCCGAAGTGATGGAAGGCCTCAACAAGTGCACTCGTTGCGGGAAGACGTTCTGCGGCGACTGCCTGGTCGAGCTGAAGGGCGGCTTCTTCTGCGCCGTCTGCAAGTCGGAGCAGGTGAAGGACATCCAGTCGGGGGTGGACGCGACCCAGCTTCCGCTGGCGGGGATCGGCGCCCGGTTCGCCGCGCAGTTCATCGACGGGATCGTCATGCGGGTCGTCACCATCCCGCTCAATTTCATCTTCACCTCGGGGGCGGTGGCTCCCGGCTCTCCGGACGAGGTAATGGGCACGATGGTCATGATCATGCTCGTCCAGATCGGCCTCTGGTTCCTGTACGAAGGACTGATGCTCCAGTGGCGCGGGCAGACGCTGGGGAAGATGGCGCTCAAGATCAAGGTCGTGACCCCCGAGGGGGGCGACATCGCCGGGTCGCAGGCGTGGATCCGGCCGCTGGTCCGGAGCGTGATGGTGGTTACTCTCATCATCGACTACATCCCGGCCTTCTTCAGCAAGCAGAAGACCTGCATCCACGACATGGCCGCGAAGACCCGGGTGGTGAAGCTCCAGGCCTAGGGAGAGCATGGCCCTCCGCACCCGCCGAAGGAACTCCCTCTACGCCGGGACCGCGTGTCCCCGCTGCAGCGTGCCTCTGCGGCATGAGACGCTCAGCTCCGGGACGCAGGTGTGCCCGCGGTGCGGGAAGCAGTTCGAGGCGGTCCATTTCCTCCCCGTCGAGGCCCTGGCGGCGGTGGCCGAGATCGCGGGACTCGACCCGTCGGCCGGGGCGCCTTGCGCGAAGCACGCGCGCAACAAGGCCGAGGCCGCCTGCCAGAGGTGCGGCCAGTTCATGTGCGCCCTCTGCAAGATCGACGCGGACGGAAAGGCCTTCTGCCCGGCGTGCTTCGAGCGCCTCTCCGGCGAGGGGGCGCTCCAGAGCACGGCCACCAAGCTCAAGAACTACTCGGGGATGGCGGCCTTCTTCGCCGTCATCAACCTCTTCCTCTGCTGGCTGGTGATCGGGCTCGTGACGGCGCCGGTCGGGATCCTGTACGCCGTCCGGGGCTTGGGCCAGAAGAAGAAGATGCAGGAGACCGAGGGGATCACGGGCCTCTACGTCTCGATCGTCTTCAACGCGATCTTCTTCGTCGCGACCGGCTTCATCACGGCGGCCTACTTCGGAGCGTTCCGATGAAGCCTTCTTCGAGGAAGTACCTGGGCGCCGAGGTCGGATACGGGATGCGCGTCCGAGTCTACCTCCGGGGCGACGCCATCGAGGTCGAGGAGGCCTCCGTCAACGAGATCGAGAGGAGGCGGGTCTACTTCGACGACATCCTCCTGTTGACCTACCACCGGGAGAGAGGGAAGGCGGCTCTCATCATCCTGGGCATCATCCTGGTTGTGCTGGGGCTCTCCATGGTGGCGGAGTTATCGTCCCGCACCCCCGAGGCGGCGATCGGGTCGGGCTTCTGGTTCGTCGTCCTCTTTTTCATCTTCATCGTGCGCCTCACGATGGGCGTGGATGTGATCACGGTCTACGGGCGCCGCACGATGGCGAGGATCAAATTCTTCTGGCGCAAAGGCCGCGCCCGTCGGGTCTACCAGGAACTGGCGGAGAAGATCGAGGCCCACCAGGTCCAGGCCGCCCGCGCGAAGGCGGCCGCGGCGCCCAAGCCGCCGCCTCCCCTCTCTCTGGGCTCGATGGAGCCGCCCCCGCCCCCCGCTTCCGCGTGAGATTCGAAGGCCCTCCTTCATCAGTACTTAAGGAAGCGGAAGGTACCCCGGAGCGATATAATCTTGGGACATTCACCCCTATGGGTTTCCGTCTGCCCGTCGTCCTGGGAGTCTCGTTTCTAGCCGCCTGCACCGGGCGCACGGACGAGTTCGACCGCCCGTACGTCTCCGACCGCCTGAAGGAGCGCACCGGCCACGGGCTCGGGGAAGGAGCGTTTCCCCCCGGCGTCTCGCTCGAAGATGGGGTGACCGAAGATGAGGCGGTCGCGATCGCCCTCTGGCGGAACGCGGACTTCGCGGAGGCGCTGGCCGAGCTCGGCTTCCGGCGCGCCGACCTGGTCCAGGCCGGCATGCTCCCCAATCCGGTCCTTTCGCTGCTCTTCCCGATCGGGCCTAAACAGCTGGAGTTCACGGCCAAGCTCCCGCTCGAGGCGTTTTGGCTCCGGCCCTCCCGGATGGCGATCGCGGAGGCGGACGCCGAGCGCGCGGCGGCACTTCTCGTGCAGGGCGGGATCGACCTCGTGCGCGAAGTGCGTCGGGCGTTCGCCGATCGGGACCTCGCCGCCCGTCGCGTCGAGCTCTCGCGGGAGATCGTCTCGGCCCGCGAGCGGCTCGACGAGATCGCCCAGGCGCGGCTCCGCGCGGGAGACACGAGCGAACTCGAGGCTTCGGCCGCGCGCGCCGACTCCTTCCGCGCCCGCGTGCAAACCGCCCAGGACCTCCTGGCGGACGATCTCGCCCGTGACCGCCTCCGCGCGCTCCTGGGGTTTGCGCGGGAGGCCGCTCCCCTCGAGTTCAAGGCGGGCGGGAGGCTGGAACTCGGCGGGACGCGCGAGGCCCGGTTGAGGGAGGCGCTGGCGGCGCGGCCCGACGTGCGGGCGGCGGAGTATGCGATCGAAGCGGCAGGGGAGCGGGCGGGCCTGGCCCGCTGGGAGTTCCTCGCGATCTCCGGCATCCTCGACGCGAACAATAAGGGGACGAAGGGCTTCGAGGCCGGGCCGGGGGTCGAGTTGCCGGTCCCGCTCTTCAACCAGGGGCAGGCGGCGCGGACGCGCGCGGAGGCGGAGGTGGAGCGCGCGGCGCGCCACTACGTCGCGGTGCGCGACCGGGTGGCGCTCGAGGTGCACGGGGCGGAGGCCCACCACGCCCGGGCGCTCGAGGTGCGGCACGAGACGGCCGAGGCCCTTCCTCTGGCGGAGGCCGCGCTGGCCGTGACGGTTCGGGCGGAGCAGGCGGGGGAGACGTCGATGAAGAGCGTGTGGGAGGCCCGGATCCGCGCGGTCGAGGCCCGGCTGCGAGAGGCCGAGGCTGCGGCGGACATCCGCCGCGGCCGGGCCGGGCTGGAGCGCGCGGTGGGACGGAGACTCGAATGATGGGCCACAGAGACACCGAGACACAGAGCGGATCTCTCTCCGGGACGCTCCGGTCCGGATGGAAGAATCTTTTTTCGTCTCTGTGTCTCTGTGCCTCCGTGGCCAATCTGGTCGCCTGCAAACCGCAGGCCTCCCCGGCGGCGGCGGCGAAGCCGGCCTCGGTGGTGGCCAAGGAGGGCGACCTCATCACCGTGACGCTCACGCCCGAGGCTGAGGCGCGGCTGGGGATCCAGACGGCGGCCGTGGAGCTGAGGAAGGTCGCGCGCACGCGCTCGCTGGGCGGCGAGACGGTCGTCCCGCCGGGCCGCGACCTCGTCGTCTCGGTGCCCCTGGCCGGCACTCTGGGAGGGACGCCGCCATCGCCGGGCGCCCGGCTTGCGGCGGGGCAGACGGTCTTCACGCTCGTTCCCCTCCTCTCGGCCGAGTCGCGCGCCTCGATCGCGGGGGCGCGGGCGGACGCCGAGGGCGCGGTGGAGGTCGCGAAAGTGCAGCTCGACGCGGCCAAGGTCGCGCTCGGCCGCGCCGAGCAGTTGCTCCGCGACAAGGCAGGGAGCCAGCGCGCCGTCGACGAGGCGAAGGCGCAGCGCGAGTCGGCGCAGGCGGCGTTCAAGTCCGGCGAATCGCGCCGGGACGCGCTGGGCGCGGCGCTCGGGACGATGAACGTGAGCTCCCCGATCGGCGGGATCCTCCGGAAGCTGCACGCCGCGCCGGGCCAGCCGGTGACGGCGGGGGCGCCGCTCTTCGAGGTCGCGGACCTCGACCGCCTGTGGGTCCGTGTGCCGGTCTTTGTCGGCGATCTGGCCGCGATCGACGGGGCGAAGGAGACCGCGATCGAGGGGCTCGCGGCGAGGCCCGTCGCGGCGCCGCCCTCTGCCGACCCGGCCGCCGCGACCGCCGATCTCTTCTACGAGGTCGAGAACAAGGCGGGCGCGCTCCGGCCCGGGCAGAAGGTCGCGGTGTCGGTCCCGCTCCGGAGCGAGGAGGGATCGCTGGTGATTCCCTGGTCCGCCGTGATCCACGACGTGCACGGCGGGACATGGGTGTACGAGAGCGTGGAGGGGCACAAGTACGTCCGGCGCCGCGTCCAGCTGCGCCATGTGAGTGGCGGCACGGCCGCGCTCGCGAGCGGACCGAAGGTGGGGACGAAGGTGGTGACCCAGGGAGTCGCCGAGCTCTACGGGACCGAGTTCGGGCACGCGAAATGAAAATCCAAAACCCCAAATCCCAATGAAATCCCAACCTCCAACCTCCAACGGGGCGGGTGCATCAGGGTTCCGGGGTTGGGATTTGAGCGCTCCCCTGCTGGAGGGGAACGAGCGGGCCACCTTGTGGCTGCGCTCGCGCTGGTTCATGGGGGCACCGACCCTGGAGACTCGACGCGTCCCAACCTCCAACGACGAGGCTGCATCACGGCCCCGGGTCCGGGATTCGGAGCGGCGGCGCTCGACGTCGCTGAGGCGGGGAGGGCGGGTCGGGAATCCAACCTTCAGCCACAATGCCCCAGGGCGCCCGCGGGGTTTGGATTTGGTCATGCCAACCCCAGTGCCTCCGGGCGCCCGCCGGGTTGGGATTTGGAGTTTTGGATTTCATTGGGATTTGGGAGTTGGGTTTTGGGATTTGGTTTCCCCATGCTGACCTGGCTCGTCGGGTCGTCGTTGCGTCTCCGCGTCCTCGTGCTGGCGTCCGCGGTCGCTCTCATGGTCTGGGGCATCCGCCTCGCGAAGGACGCGCCGCACGACGTCTTTCCCGAGTTCGCGCTGCCGCTGGTCGAGGTCCAGACCGAGGCGCCGGGGCTCTCCACGGAGGAGGTGGAGAGCCTGATCTCGATGCCCCTCGAGAACGCGCTCAACGGGACGCCGTGGCTCAAGACGATCCGGTCGAAATCCGTGCTCGGGCTCTCGTCGGTTCAGATGTACTTCGAGCCCGGCACGGCCCTCGAGCGCGCGCGGCAGCTCGTGCAGGAGCGCGTGGCCGGCGCGGCGGGGAAGCTCCCCGCGGTCGCGAGCCCGCCCGTGATCCTCCAGCCGCTCTCGTCGACCAGCCGGGCGATGAAGATCGCCGTCTGGTCGAAGACGCTGTCGCAGACCGAGGTGAGCGAGCTCGGGAAGTGG
This sequence comes from uncultured Planctomycetales bacterium, assembly GCA_964604905.1. Classification (GTDB taxonomy): domain Bacteria; phylum Planctomycetota; class MHYJ01; order MHYJ01; family JACPRB01; genus JACQFK01. Next base: position 2,423 of record CAZSCC010000424.1, on the reverse strand, counting down.
ACGATCCGGCCGCGGCTGATGGCGATCCGGGGCGTGGCGAACGTGGCCATCTGGGGACAGAGGGACCGGCAGTTCCAGGTGCTGGTCGACCCCGACCGCCTTCGCGCCAACGGCGTGACGCTTGACGCCGTCACGCGCGCGGCGAAGGACGCGGCGGAGATGGGAGGCGGCGGGTTCGTCGATACGCCCAACCAGCGCCTCGCGGTGCGCCACCTTCCGATGGTCCGCGGGCCCGAGGACCTGGGCCGCGCGCTGGTCCCCGGAACCGCGCTCCGGCTCGGCGACGTGGCCGATGTCGCGGAGGGAAACCCGGCGCCGATCGGGGACGCGATCGTGGGCGGGAAGGACTACATCGGCCCCGGCCTCCTCCTCATCGTCGAGAAGTACCCGTGGGGGAACACGCTCGAGGTGTCGCGCGGCGTGGAGGCGGCGATCGAGCAGCTCCGGCCGGGGCTCAAGGACGTGGAGCTCGACACCACGGTCTTCCGGCCGGCGACGTTCATCGAACGGTCGCTGCACAACCTGGGGAACGCGATGCTGCTCGGGTGCGGGCTGGTCGCGCTCGTGCTCATCGCGTTTCTCTTTGACTGGCGTACGGCGGCGATCAGCATGACGGCGATCCCGCTGTCGATCGTGGGGGCGGCGATCGTGCTCCATTTCCTGGGTGGGACGGTCAACACGATGGTGCTGGCAGGCCTCGTCATCGCCACCGGCGAGGTGGTGGACGACGCGATCATCGACGTGGAGAACATCGCGCGTCGGCTGCGGCTGAATCCGGGGAAGCCGGCCTTCCAGGTGGTGCTCGAGGCCTCGCTCGAGGTGCGGAGCGCGGTCGTCTTCGCGAGCCTGATCGTGGTGCTGGTCTTCGTCCCGGTGTTCTTCCTGGAGGGCCTGGCGGGAGCGTTCTTCCGGCCGCTGGCGATCTCGTACATCCTGGCGATCCTGGCGTCGCTGCTGGTCGCACTCACGGTGACGCCGGCGCTCTGCCTCCTCCTGCTCCCGGGCGCGAAGGAGAAGCGGAGGGACGCGCCGCTGGCGGCGCTGCTCAAGAAGGCCTACCGCGCGGTGCTGCCCGGCGTGATCGCGCGGCCGCGGGCGGTGGTGGCGTTCCTGGTCGCCGCGCTCGGCGTGAGCGGCTACGGGGTCACGCGCCTGGGCGAGGAGTTCCTGCCCTCCTTCCAGGAGACGGACTTCCTGATGCACTGGGTGCTGAAGCCGGGGTCGTCGATCGAGGCGAACACGCGGATCACCGAGCGGGCGGCGGTGGAGCTCCGCGCGGTGCCCGGCGTCCGGAACTTCGGCTCTCACATCGGCCGCGCCGAGGTGGCCGACGAGGTGGTCGGTCCGAACTTCACGGAGCTTTGGATCTCGATCGACGAGAAGGCGGATTACGCCTCGACGGTCGCGAAGGTGCAGGAGGCGGTGGACGGCTACCCGGGCCTGCAACGCGACCTGCTGACGTATCTCAAGGAGCGCATCAAGGAAGTGCTGACGGGGGCGAGCGCGACGATCGTGGTGCGCATCTTCGGTCCGGAACTGCCCGAATTGCGCGGGAAGGCGCAGGAGATCTACGGGGCGATCAAGGACATCCCCGGCGTGGTCGACGCGAAGCCGGAGGCGCAGACGCTGGTGCCGCAGATCGAGGTGCGCCTGAAGCCCGAGGCGGCGGAGCGATACGGGCTCACCCCCGGGCAGGTGCGCCGGGCGGCGGCGACGCTGGTCAAAGGCACGAAGGTGGGAGAGGTGTACGAGGGGCAGCGGATCGTGGAGGTCGCGGTCTGGGGCGTCCCGCGGGTGCGGGGGGACCTCGAGGCCTTGCGGGCGCTGCCGATCGAGGGAGGCATCCCGCTGGGCGAGGTGGCGGAGGTGGCGATCGTCCCCGCGCCCAACGAGATCAAGCGGGAGGGCGCCTCGCGGAAGATCGACGTGACGTGCAACGTCCGCGGCCGCGATCTCGGCGAGGTGGCGCGGGAGATCGGGGAGAGGGTGAAGGGAGTCTCGTTCGCGCGGGGCTATCACGCGGAGCTGCTGGGCGAGTACGCGGCGCGGTCGGAGTCGAGGAACCGGCTGCTGTCGCTCGCGGGCTTCGCCCTGCTCGGGATCCTGCTCCTGCTGCACGTGGACTTCCAGTCGTGGCGGCTGACGCTGCTGGTCTTTCTGCCGCTGCCCTTCGCGCGGATCGGCGGGGTGGCGGGGGCGATGCTGGGGGGCGGGGTGCTCTCGCTGGGCTCGCTGGTCGGGTTCGTGACGGTGCTCGGGATCGCGGCGCGGAACGGGATCATGCTGGTCAGCCACTACCGGCATCTGGAGGAGAAGGAGGGGGTGGCGTTCGGCGTGCCGCTCGTCCTCCAGGGGGCGGAGGAGCGGCTCTCGCCGATCCTGATGACGGCGCTCTGCGCGGCGCTCGCGCTGGTGCCGCAGAT
>CAZSCC010000423.1:0-14515 GCA_964604905.1 uncultured Planctomycetales bacterium | reverse complement strand
GATCTCGAGCGCCGTGTCGTGGGCGTCCCCGATCTCCGGGCGCTCTGGCCGTACGTGAGCCCGTTCATGCTCTACGGGAAGCACCTCGGGGTGAAGGGGGCGATCGACAAGCTGATCGAGTCGCGCGACCCGAAGTTCCTGGAGATCCAGGAGATGGTGCACGGGGTCCAGAAGCGCTGCGAGGAAGGCTGGATGAAGGCGCGGGGCGTCACCCGGTTCTTCAAGGCGGCGGGTCGGGAGAACTCGCTCTTCCTCTACGATGCCGCGGGCCGGGAGATCGAGCGGTTCGACTTCCCGCGCGAGCGCAAGGCGGATGGCCTCTGCCTTTCGGACTTCGTGCGCCCCGTGGGCGGCGAACCCGACTATGTCTGCCTGTTCGTGGTGACGACGGGCGAGGGGATCCGGGACCGCGCCGAGGCGCTGAAGCAGAGCGGCGAGTACGTCCTCTCCCACACGCTCCAGGCGGTGGCGATCGAGACGGCCGAGGCGTTCGCGGAGAAGCTCCACCGGGATCTGCGGACGGCGTGGGGGTTCCCGGATGCGCCGGGGCTCTCGATGAACGACCGCTTCAAGGCGAAGTACCAGGGGGTGCGGGTCAGCTTCGGCTACCCGGCGTGCCCGAATCTGGCCGACCAGGAGAAGCTCTTCCGCCTGCTCCAGCCCGAGGAGATCGGGGTGCACCTGACGGAAGGCCAGATGATGGACCCCGAGGCGTCGGTCTCGGCGCTGGTCTTCCACCACTCGCAGGCGGAGTACTTCAACGTCGGCGGCGAGGCTCCCTGAAGGGTCGGAGTCGAGGAAGCACGCCGGATCACTTCCCGGGCGGGGTCCGGAGCCAGAGGCCGTTCATCACACGTCGCAGATGCGGACGGCGTGGCGCAGCGCCTTCACCCGGTCGGGCCACGTCGGGATGAATTCCTGGGCCAGGTAGCCCTGGAAGCCCGTCTCCACGATCGCCCGGACGATCGCGGGGTAGTTCAGCTCCTGGGTCTCGTCCAGCTCGCCCCGGCCGGGGACGCCCGCCGTGTGGTAGTGCGCGATCACGTCCTTGTGCTGGCGGATGCGGCGGATCACGTCGCCGTTCATGATCTGCACGTGGTAGATGTCGAAGAGCAGCTTCATCCTGGGCGAGCCGACCGCCTTGATCATGTCCACGCAGCGGTCCACGTCGTCGCCGAAATACCCGGGATGGCCCTTCATCGGGTGCGAGGCGTCCCGCGAATTCAGGTGCTCGAGGCACATCGTGACGCCCTTCTCCTCGGCGTACGGGGCGCAGTCCTTCCAGACGTCGATGCAGTTCTTCGTCATCTGCTCGTCGCTCAGGCCCTTCACCCGCATGCCGGTGAACGTGATGACGTTCGGAGCGCCGAACTTCACCGCAAGATCGATGCCTTCCCGGATCTTGGCCGTGCACATCGCGCGGTGCTCGGGGTCGCAGGGCCCCTTCGCGAAGCCGTGGCTCCCCGTGATCGCGATCTTGAGGCCCAGGTCGCGGATGAACGGGTAGTGCTTGGCGTCCACCCCCTCCATCGCGGGCATCCCGAGGGCCTTGCAGTGGCGGGCGAGCTCCTCGGTGGGCATCGGGTTGAACGTCCAGCCCATGATCGACTGCTTCACGCGGCCCTTCTTGATCGTCCAGGCGGGATCGTCCTCCTGCGACGAAGCCCACGACGGGCCGGCGAGCGCGCCCGCGGCGGCCCCGGCCAGCATTCCCCGGCGGGTCAGTTGCATCCTTACGCCCTCCCTGGTCCTCCGGGCATCATAAGCCAAGCCGGCCCCGCTCAGCTCCAAAAAAAAAGGCCCCGGCCGCAAGGCCGGGGCCTTTGGAAAGCGCGTGAACCCTACGCCATGATCGCCCGGACGGCCGCGCCCTTGACGTCCTTGTAGGCGTACGGGATCCGGCGGCCCTCGACCATGTAGCTCTTCTTCGCATCGATACCGCAGAGCGCGAAGATCGTGTGCCACACGTCGCCGACCGAGACGTTCTGGCTGTTGCTCGTCCCGTCCTTGCCGCTGTCACCGTAGGCGATGCCGCCGCGGATGCCTCCGCCCGCCATGGCCCAGGAACCGTACCCGTGATGGTCGCGGCCCTGCCCGCCGTTGACGGCCGGGGTGCGGCCGAACTCTCCGCCGATCATGACCAGGGTCGTATCGAGGAGGCCCGACGCAGCGAGCGCGGCCACCAGGCCGCCGAAGCCCGCGTCGACCGACGGGACCGCCTTCTCCATGCCCGTGATGCACGCATCGTGCATATCCCAGCCGCCCGTCTGGAGGGCGACGAAGGGCACGCCGGTCTTGGCCAGCCGGTAGGCGACCAGGCAGTTCTGCGAGAATCCGTCGCTGCCGAACAACGCGCGGATCTTGGGATCCTCTTCGCTGATGTTGAAGGCCTTGACCTGGGGCGTCGTCATCACGTCCTGGGCCTTCACGTACGCCTTCTCGATCTGGGCGATCGGCCCCTGCTGGTGCGTGGTCGCCCAATCCTTGTTCTGCGCCACGAGGAGCTTCGTCCTCTCGGTGTCCCTGTCCGATCCGACCGGGCTTACCGCGTCCGGAATGGGGTTGCGGGGGTCGATCACCCGGTAAGGGGCATATTCGCCGCCGAACGGCAGGCTCTGCCCGGGCTGGAGCTGCGCGCCCATCGAGATCGAGTAGGGAAGCTGCAGGTCCTTGGGGCCGCGCTCATAGGCCACGATCGTTCCCAGGTCCGCGACGCCAGAGAACGGGCTCTGGAACATGCCGATCTGGGCCACCAGGGCAGCGCGTTCGTGGGCGAGATCCATGAAGCTCATCGACCGGAGCAGGCAGATGTTCTTCATCGCCTTGGCCGTCTGCGGCATGTATTCCGAAACGACAATCCCCTTGACCGCCGTATCGATGGCCTTGGCCTTGCCGCCGTTCGGACGGCCGGGCTTCGGGTCGAAGGTCTCGACCTGGCTGGGCGCCCCGGGGAGCCAAATCCGGATCACCGTGTTGCACTTCTTCGGGCCCTTCGCGGGCGCCTTGGGTTCGGTGACGGTCTGCTGGCCCATCGCCGACAGCGGAGAGGCCGCGGCGGCTACCGCCAGCCCCTTCATGCTGAACGATAGGAAATCACGCCGGCCGTACGCGGGAACGATGCACTTTTCGCACGCCATATAGATCCCTCCAAGATTCCCTAATGTCGTGACAAGAATTCGGTCGTGTTCATGAGCGTCCAGTACGAGTCTTCCACTCCCTGGCCCGCGTGGCCATCGATGTACTTGACGAACCGCTCCAGCTCCGACGCGGACGGCTTGCGCGAGAGGGCGGCCAGGAACATGTCGTTGACCTTCTCCGGCGTCGTGCCGCTCCGGATGGCGCTGAGGACCCCACCGCCGCTGATCGAGCCCTGGATCTGGCTGTTATTGCGGAGGAGGAGCGCCTGACGCATGTTCCCGGGCAGGGGAGTCACCTCGCACCACACGATGTCGGCGGGGAAGAGCGGGTCCACCATCCGGATCGCCTCGTTGACGTTCCGCCCGGCGCGTCCCGTGGTCGCGACCTGGATGGAGTTCAGGAGCTGTTCGGCGTCCAGATGCTTGATCCACGCGACGCCGAAGTGGGGCTTGGCCATCTTGGTCTCGTTCGCGCTGGACCTCTGGTAGGTGTCGGAATTGCAGATGCCCCGGTAGAGGGACTTGATCGAGAACTTGCTGGTCTTCAAATCCTTGGCCATGGCGCTGAGGAGCCCGCCCGAGAGGGGCGGCTGCATCCGGTTGAAGTCGTCGACGGGATGGACGAGCCCGCGCCCGAAGAGCCAGGACCAGACGCGGTTCGCGGCGGCACTGGCCAGCTGCGTGGTGTCCCCCTGGGTCATGTAGACCGCCAGGGCGTCCATCCACTGGTCGTTCTTGCCGGGCTTCTGTCCGTAGATGAACTGGGGCTGATACGAGCCTCCGTAGGCCTTGAGCCCGTCGCCTTCGCTGCCTTCGCGCATTTCCGCATCGGCTCCGCCGGAGACCTTGGTGCGTCCGAAGAAGGCCGCCAGCTTGTAGAAGTGGGACTGATCCCACTGGTCGAAGGGATGGTCGTGGCACTGGGCGCACTTGAGGCGGATGCCCAGGAAGTGCTTCGACACGCGGTTGGCGAACTCGACGGCTCCGGCCTCATCGCCGGCGAAGCAGGAGAGCTTCCAGAGCATGCTGGGGTCGCCCGTCCCCGTCCCGCGGGCCTTGATGATCGCGTCCACGATCTCCTTGTTGTAGGGCGCATCCTTGTGGAGCTTGCCCTTCAGCCAGACCAGGAAGTCGCGGATCAGGCGGTCCTGGGCCCCCTTGTCCAGGGCGGGCGTGAGCATCATCGGGATCGTGTGATAGTTGCCGAACCAGCCTTCGCAGAACAGCCGCGCCGTCCGGTCCGCCCACTCCTCGCTGTCGAGGAGCTGGTCGATCTTCTCGGCCCGCTTGTTCGCATTGGGGTCCGCCATGAACGCCTTGACCTGCTCGAGGTTGGGGGGATAGCCCACGAGATCGAGCATCACGCGCCGCAGGAACTCGCCGTCCTCCGAGACCGGAGAGGTCTTGCCGCCTCCGGACACGCTGCTGGCGGCGGAATCGATGGATGAGGCGAGCGCCGGCTTCGGCTTCTTGTTGCCGGCTTGCTGGGGCGAAGTAAGAGCGCCTGATCCCAGGCAGAAAGAAATGAGAAGGGCAGCAGCGATCGACTTTCGATTCATATCCCGCCTCCAAGAACCCGCGGGGGTCGGTTCTTGGCTCGCCCCACTAAACTCTACACGGATCGGTCCAAGAAATGGCAACAAAGTTGGAATAAATCCGGTTCTGGTTTCCAAGATCGCGCTTCCAGGGAGAGGGTCCAGGGGGTGGGCATGATTCCGGGGATACCGCAATATTCTGCCAAACAACCTGACCGCTCTCCCGAACTGAGGGCAACGGAGGAGAAGGACATGAACCGCTTGAAGCGACTGGGGACGGCGCTGGCTCTGATGGGGCTCCCCTTGGCCGGGTGCAAGGACGAGGAGGACGACGAATATGATCTGATCGTCCAGGTCCGCAACGAGGGGACGTCGCCGGCGACGATCGCCGTCCATTTCGAGCAGTCGGTGTACGGCTCGGAAGAGGAGGAAGGGGATGACTTCGGCGTCGTCCATCCGGGGGAAACCTGGACCCGCACCTACTTAAGCGCCTCCCGGGTCTACGTTGAGATCCGCCGCTCGTTCGACAACCTCGTGCTCTTCAGCGACAGCATACGCCAGAATCACTTCGACGAGGTGGGCGGGCTCTGGCTCCTCGTCGTCCATCCTTGACCGCTCCGGAATCACGACCGACCGCACCCGCCGGGCCGGAGCCCCGTATCATAGGGCATGATGACCAAGAGCCCCGCCCTTGCCCTGCTCCTCCTGGCCGCCTGCGCCCAGGCGCCCCAGGGCCCGGTCGCCGCCCCGGGAGACGGGTCCGTCGTCCCCGTCAAGGTCCAGTCCCTCTTCAACGGAAAGGACCTGACGGGCTGGAAGAGCGACGTGCCCAAGAAGGACACCGACCCGGCTCTCCCTCCCAGCTTCGTCGCCCGGAACGGCCTGCTGGTCAGCATGGGCGAGCCGCGGGGACACCTGATCTCCACGACCGTCTACCGCGACTACCGCCTCGAAGTCGAGTACCGCTTCACCGGCAAGCCCGGGAACTGCGGCGTCCTCGTCCACTCCTCCACTCCCCGCGCGCTCTCCAACATGTTCCCGCAGTCGATCGAGGTCCAGATGTTCACCGGCAATGCGGGGGACTTCTGGTGCATCCAGGAGAACATCGAGGTCCCCGACATGGAGAAGCGGCGCCCCCGCAAGGAGGGGCAGAAGTACGGCGGCGGGCCGGCCGACGCCCGGCGCATCCTGAACCTGACCGACAACTCCGAGAAGCCCCCCGGCGAGTGGAACACGATGGTCATCGAGGCGCGCGGCCGCGGGATCAAGGTCTGGGTGAACGGCGACTTCGTCAACGAGGGCTTCAACTGCAGCGCCGACCGGGGGGCCATCTCCCTGCAGGCCGAGGGCACCGAGGTGGAGTTCCGCCGCCTCGATCTGGGCCCGCTTCCCCCCGCCAAGTAGCGCCCGCGTAACAAAAAAGACCGTCTTTTTTGTTACGCCCCGCCGGCCTTACTTGCTCGACCGGGGGCAGGACACCGTAACAGAATAGACGGTCTTTCTTGTTACTCCAGGCGCCGCATGGCCTCGGCCGCCGCGCCGATCAGCCGCTCGAGGCTGCCCCTCTCGAACGGGCTCTGCCAGACCTGGTAGATGTCCCGGGCGTGCAACTCCTCGGGACAGAGATACCCGATGCTTCCGTTGCAGAGGTTCATGGAGACCACCGGCCGCTCCCCATGGAAGAATCGGAGCGCCTGCTGGAGATCCGAGTAGGCCTCGTTGGGCTGGCCGACCAGGAGCGCGTCGCCCACCCTCCACGCCCAGAGCGGGACCTTCGTCGTCGTCCCCTCGCCCACCGTGCGGCGGACCCGCAGCTTGCGGAGGAGCCGTTCCCGCAGCACCCGGTCTTCTGTCACCTTCATCTCCCGCTCGATCTCGGCGGAGGAGGGGAGGGGCTTGAGCGCGAACTCGACCTCGACCTGGAGCGCCTCCAGGCGCGTCGACCGCGGGTCCGGGGCCCGCTTCCAGGTGGCGAGCGGGGCGCCCGATTCGACCACCCCCGCGTACTCCAGGCGTGTCCGTGGCGGCTGCATGTGGGCGAGCGTCGAGAGCGCCGCGTGGCCCAGGACGCGCCCCTGCTGGTCGGCCACGGCCGTGTCGTTCGCATAGTTGTCCCGGGGCGCGAGCTCGCCGGAGTTCCCCTGCAGGAAGAGGCAGGGCACCCGGCCGGTCTTCTCTTCGACCGTCTCCCGCAGTTCCCCCACGAAATCGGGCGACATCACCCGGCTCTCCCACGCGACCGTCGTCGGATGGCACGCGTAGTTCACGATCGTCGCCACCACCGCGCCCTTCGCGTCGGTCACGCGGCCGACGAGGAGCGTGTCGTCCGCCGGGCCCGACGGGTTGAGCCCCGTCACGATGCGCTCGCGGTGCGGGTCGGGGAGGTCGCGGTTCGACGCCAGGTCGCAGCGGCCGTAGCGCCACTCGAGGACCGCCGGCGCCGCCCCCGCCACCGCCTTCCGCGCGGCCGCGAGCAGCTCGTCCCGCACCTTCGTCAGGTATCCCTCGATCAGGTGGCCGCCCGGCTTCTCGCGGTCCTCGCGGCAGACCGAGGGGCCGGCGTGGGTGTGCGAGAGGTTGACGATGACGCGCGAGGCGTCCTTCGCCAGCTCGCGGACGAGCGGAAGGCGGACGAACTCCTCGTCCTCCCGGGTTCGCCACCATCCGAGATCGACGGCGGCCAGGAGGAAGGGCGGATCGTCCGGGCGCGCCTGGACCGAAAGGACCGTCGCCGTGAACGGCCGGTGCACGCCCACCGCGACGTCGTGCTTCGCCGCGCCCCAGCTCCGGGAGAAGATGCCCACCGGCGGGGTGATGTCCGCCCGGGCCACGCCGATCAGTCCCTCGAAGCCCGCCTGGCGGACGGGCTCCGGCACGGAGCGGACGTGGGGGCGGGCGCAACCCGCCAGGAGGAGAAGGACGGCGAGGGCGTGGCGCATGACTCTGATACGGACCGATCCCCTCTTGAGCTTCGCGGAGCCCCTCCGAGGGCCCGCTCTATCCCAGGATCTTGAGGCGGTCGCCCTGGAGATCCACCAGGAAGGCGCGGAGCGACTTCTTGGCAGGCCCCTTGATCACGGTGCCGTCCAGGGTGAAGCGGCACCCCTGGCCGGGGCAGTCGAGCCGCCCCTCCACAGCCCGGTACAGGATCTCCGACCGGCAGTGGGTGCAGCGGGACTGGCAGGCCCCGAAGCCGAACTCGGTCCTCCAGACGAGCACCGGGTCCTCCAGGCTGCTGAGGCGCACCTTGATCTGCGAGCCGGGCTGGGCCAGCGCCTCGGGCACCGCCAGCGTCTGGTCGGCTCCCGCGTCGAACTGCGGGGCCGGGTTGTGGGAGCAGCCGGCCGACATCGAAGCGGCGAACGCGGCGGCGAGCACGATCCAACGGGTCGAACGATTCATTTCCCTCTCCTCTCCGGTTACCTCTTTATTGTAACTTATGATTAATAAATTACAAATTAATTTCGAACGGCAGGCCGATTCATTCGCTTACCGCCGACGGCCGGGGGCCCGTACAATCTTTCCGATTCCCATGGACCCGTCACCGGGAGCGATCGCGGCGGCGGGCTTCGTCGGGATCGTCCGCTTCCGATGGAACCTGGTGGCGGTCGTCCTGGGCTCGGCGGCGATCGGCCTGGTCGTGAAGCTCTTTTGAGATTGCCGCAGAGGCGGACTTCTTCGAAGGGGAAGTCTGCTCCGCGTCCCCGTGCGGCCTTCTTAACCGCCCGCGACCTCTTTCGCGACCTTGCGCATGTGCTCGAACGACTTCTTCATGCCCGGCAGCGGGTCGTTCTCGTCGATCTCGTACTCGAGGTTGACGTAGCCGTCGAACTTCATCTTCACGAGCTGGCGGAAGATCTCGGCCACGGGCATCTTGCCGTCGCCCACCGGGACCTGGGACTTGGCGTTCATGAGGTCCTTCAGGTCCTTCATGTGCAGATCGAGCACGCGCGCGCCCGCGTCGGCGATCTCCTGCACGACGTCCTTGCCCGTCCGGGTGGTGTGGCCCACGTCGACGCAGATTCCGACGCGCGGGTCCATGTCCTTGATGCGCTTGAGCGCGTCGCTCGGGGCGGGGAACATCTTGTCCTCGGGGCCGTGGTTGTGGATGGCGACCGCGATGCCGCTCTTCTTGACCGCCTCCTCGATGCGGGGGAGGAGGTCGGGGTCGGGCGCGATGACGAGGAGCGGGAAGCGCGCGGCCTTGGCGTAGTCGAAGAGGGCGGCGATCTCCTTCTCGTTCTTGAGCGAGTTGTTGCCGCTCCCGACCACCTTGAGCCCCGCGTCGTCGAACTCCTTGCGCGCCGCGGCGGTCTCCTCGGCGGAGAGTCCGTAAGGGAGGTGCATGGACTTGAGGTTGACGTAGGTCGTGCCGCAGGCCTTGACGATCTCGATCGCCTTCGCCCGGCTGAACTTCCGGAGCGAGTACGAGGCGACTCCGAGCTTGATCTTCTCGGCTTGCTTCCAGGCCGGAAGCCACGCCGCCGCCGCTCCGATCGCCGCCGCCTTAAGCATCTCACGCCGGGTCGTCATGGGTCGCCTCCCTTGGAATCAGGATACTATACGCGTGCGGGGCTCTTACGGACCCGACTTCACCTCAAGCAGGCGGAACTCACGGCGGATTCTCCAGGTTGGAAAGGTGTACTCGTACTCCTGGGAGACCAGGAGCCCCTGGGCGGTCGAGAACACCGTTCGGATCTTCCATTCCCTTGGCAGCTGCGGCGTGCTCTCGATGTACTTCCGATCTTTCTCGTTCGCGGAAGTGAAGTGGTACTGCTTCTGAACAAGGACGATGTGAGCATTCCCGTCGACCACCTTCTCCAGCGTGTAGGTCTGGGTGGTCTTCGTTTCGATCGGGACCGACGGTAACTCAAGAAAATGGAGCGACCATGAGTCACCCGGTCTGACCCCCTTCTCAGGGAAGGTCGCATGCCAGAGGATCGAGCCGTCCGACTCCAGACGACCGTGCTGGGGTAGGTGCATGTCCAGACAGTCGGAGACAAGCCGCGACTTTTCGGGCGACGGCTTTTCTCCCTTGAACGCCAGAACATAGCCCTGTGGCGAAACCGAAACGGTGAAGGGAGGTGCGATAAGAGGGACGTACTCTTTGAGTTCGGCGGGGACATCGGAATCTCTCCTGGAATCATAATCGGTGGTGACCGAACGGATCGAAGTCGATTCATGCGTGCAGACGAGGGTCGCCACGCCCCTCGGATCGACGTCGGTGACGGCCCACGAGTAGGTGTCCTCGGAGATACCACCGGCCCCGAAGATCGAGGGGTTATCAGCCGCCGTAAACTTGACTCGCAGGACCTGGCCCTTCTTGAAATTCCACCAAAGCGTGACCGGGTCGGGGCGAAGGATGATCGCGATCAGGAGGAAGAAGGGGAAGAGTCCGGCCAGTGCCAAGAGCGCCATCGCCAAACGTCGTCTCATGACCCGTGCGTCTCCGTCTCTTGGGACCGATTGTACTCTGATCTGTTTCCCTCCGCTCCAGCCGCCGACGAATCCTCCCGCGACCGGTGTCCATTCCTGCGAAGGAGGAGCTGGTAATGGTTGCACGGAGCGGGATGGCGGCAATCTTGGTGCTTGGGCTCATGGCGTCGGCGGGCGGGGCGGCCCCGCTTCCACAGGCGCAGGCGGCCCACGACCCCGACTTCCGGAAGTGCAAGAAGTGTGGGCCGGCCCTCGGGAAGGCGCTCTCCTACCTGAAAGCCAACTACAAGAACCCCCAGACCAAGCGCGTCATCGGCTCGATGGCGGGCGGGTACATGATGGGCGGCTTCGCCTTCATGATGGAGGGAGGCTCTCCGAAGGAGCTCGAGGACTGCGTCAAGTATTTCTGCCAGGCGATCAAGGACACCGGCTTCAACCGCAACTGGTACCTGTCGATGGGCCTGTTCTTCCTCGCCGAGTACGCCACGCGCTACGGGATGACCGCCGAGATCGAGAAGGCGCTCGTCGAGGCGCTCAAGATGGCCGCCCAGCAGCAGGAGGCGACCGGCGGCTGGTGCCACCACCTCCAGATGTGGCAGGAGAAGGGCTACAACAAGATGGGCGGCGGGCGGGATCTCGGCATGGTCACGACCATGATCTACGGCGCCTTCCTCGAGTTCCGCGCGCTCGGCGTCGAAATCAATCCCGCGATGATGGAGAAGGCCCGCGCGAACCTGGAGTCGCTCAACGACGGCGCGGGCATCCGCTACGGCACCGACAACAGGGTCGGCGACGCCGGGATGGCCCGCGCGTCGTACGTCCTCCTCGGCCTCCAGGCGTCGGGCCGCAGCGCCGACCCCTGGACCGCCAAGTTCAGCAAGGGGATCGAGCAGCGGTACAAGGCGGTCCCGAAGGGCGTCCACGGCTTCGCGCCGCTCCACTGGTTCAGCGTCGCCGCCGCGATGCACCGCATGGGGCCGGAGTGGTACCGGATGTACTGCGACGAGTACCTGGACAAGCTGACCGCCACTCAGACGCCGGAGGGGATCGTCCCGCTCGACGGCGAGGATGACGTCGCCTCGACCGCCGTCTTCGCCTGCATCGTCATGATGCAGAAGGACGGGATCTTCCTGCCGTCGAAGGCCAAGGCCGGACGCGCGGCGGCGAAGAGCGGGAAAGAAGAGTTGAAGGCCGCGGGCGACCTCCTCGCCCGGGGCGAGCTGGGGCGGGCCTACCAGCGCCTGGAGAACGTCGCGCTCGACCGCGAGCCCGCCGAGACCGTCGCCCTCGTGCGCGAGAAGATGAAGGGGATCGCCGACATGGCGTGGAAGCGCCTCGGCGAGGCGCAAGTGCTGGAATCGATCGACGAGAAGGCCGACGCGCTCAAGGCCTACCAGGACCTGCTGAAGGAGTTCCCCACGCTCCCGGCGGCGACCGAGGCCAGGGCGAGGATCGACGCCCTCCGCGCGAAGAAATAGAAGTCGCGCCACGCGGCGGCCGAGAAGAGGCCGCGGTGGTGGAAGAAGACGGTCTGTGCAAGGGCGCGGAAGACCGGGTTCGCGAGTGCGCCGTCCATCAGTCGCGCCGGCCACCGCAGGTCGAAGAGCCGACGCAGCAGGAGCTTCCACGCGAAGCGCGGGTACTCCACCCTCACCTCGGGAGTCCCGTCGAGCAGGTGCTCCGCGATCGCCACGCCCGCGCGGCGCCCGTGGTGGAGCGCCGTATGGATTCCCCCGCCCGTGAGCGGCGAGACGAGCCCCGCCGCGTCGCCCACGAGAAGCACGCCGTTGGCGGCGAAGGGGCGGAGCGTCCCGCCGACAGGGATGAGTCCCGCCCGCCTCTGGACGACCCGCGCGCCGCCGAAGTCGAACAGGCGCGAGATCTTCCGGAGGAAGGGCTCGAGGCGCGGGCGGCGGCAGGCGAGCCCCACCTGGGTGATCCCGACCCCGGGGACGACCCAGCCGAGGTAGCCCGGCGCGAGCGCCGGGTCGAGGAAGCAGTGGAGGACCGACTCGTCGACGCCGCGGACGCCCACGAACTCGGCCTCGACGCCCGACAGGAACTCGCGGTTGATCCCGAGGCCCGACGCGCGGGCCACCCGCGAGCGAGGCCCGTCGGCCCCCACGAGGAACGCCCCGTCGCGCGCCCCGTCCCACTCGACTCCCGTCTGGATCTCCGCGCCCGACTCCTCCGCCTGGCGCGCGAACCAGCGGAGGAGGGCGGGGGTGTCGGTGGCGAGGAACGAGTAGCCCGGCGATTCGAGGTCGATCGAGCCCAGCGACGGCGCGTAGAGCCGCACGCCGCGGATCGTCCGCGTGATCGCGCGCGGCACGTCCCACGCGTCGGCCGCCTCCTTGACGAGAATCCCGGTCGTGTGGGGCGACGCGCCGACCGCGGGCCGCCGCTCGAGGACGACCGTGCGGAGGCCCCGGGCCGCGCAGGCCCGCGCGCAGGCCAGGCCCGCGAACCCCGCCCCGACGATCGTGACCCTCACAGCCCGCGCCAGCGGCCGATCGCCTCGAAAAAGAGACCCCTCTGACCGGAGTGGAAGAGGATCGGCGCGTCCGGCTCGGGGATGAAGAGCGGCCGGAAGGTGTAGGCCATCTGGAGCGCGACGAAGATCACGATCACGAACCAGACCAGGAGGAAGCCGCCGTTGATCGGGGTGTGGGAAGCGTCGATGTAGTTCAGGTAGCGGCGGGCGGTGTTGAGCGACCGGATGCCGTAGCCGGCCGCGATCAGGAAGACGAGCAGGTGGAAGAAGACGAGGAAGCCCGGGCCGTTCGTCGAGACCGTGAAGAACCAGGCGATCGGCGCGAAGGCGACCAGGACGAGCGCGGTGGAGGAGACCAGGAAGAAGACGGTGGCCAGCGTCTGGCGGAAGGTGAAGGGCGAGCCCAGGATCGCGTTGAAGACGTAGAAGGTGGGCGTGCAGAGGAGCCCGGTGCCCAGGACGACGATCGGGAGCTTCGCCGCCGAGTAGAGCGTCTGGAGCCCCGGCTGGAAGAGCCCCATGATCGCCCCGTAGGCCGCGCTGAAGAGGAGCGTGGTGAGCGCGAGGCTGCCGAGGTAGCGGCCCAGGTGGCGTTCGGCCTTGAGGTCGCGGAGGATCGCGCCCTGCGCGCGGAGGATCGCCCCCACGATCGCGAAGGGGCCCCGGGCGAGCGACGACGCATCGAACTGATCGCGCTCGAACTTGTCGAACAGCCTCGACTGGGCGCTGACGTGGACGACTTCCGCCATGGTCTTCCCCTTTACGAAAAGAGCCCGCACGCCGTGCGGAACACCGACTCGTAGAAATTCCCGTTCAGGTTCTCGCGGAGGGGGAGGAAGCGGTCGGCCCGGAGGGTGTGGCTCACCCAGGGCTTGAGGAGCCAGGCCATCTGGGCGCCCGTGAACTGGTAGAGGACGACCCACGTCGCGGTGAGGCGCCAGGAGCCGAGCCGGCGGTGGAGCCGGACGACCCCCGTCACGCCGCCCACGGCCACGGAGGCGGTCAGGAGCAGGATGAGGGACGGGTAGCCCGACGGCTTGGGGGCCGTGAGGCTGACCAGGGCGACGACCGGGGCGAGCGCGCCCAGCACGACGGCAGTGGTCGCGATCGTCTCGAGCGCCGTCGCGAACGTCCGGCCCGCGCGGAGCTCCCGGGCGGCGAAGAGGTGCATCGCGGCGAAGGAGATCCCGAGCGTGCCCAGGAAGAAGAGGGGCATCTTGACGGCGCCGTAGAGGATCTGCAGGCCGCCCACGTACGCGCCGATCGCGGCGCCGAAGCACGCGCTCGCGGCTGCCGAGAGGGCGAGGAGACGGACTGCGGGATACGATTCCTCGCGCCGGAGGAGCAGGGCGTGGACGAGGGCGGTCATTGGATCTCCGGCCCCCAGAGGAGGGGGAAGCGCGTCCACCCGACCTTGATGATGACGATGAAGAGCGCGGTCAGGAAAAGCAGGAGCAGGGCGAAGGAGAGCGCCGTGCCACGAGACGGCGGGCCGTGCAGCGCCGTCCTCACCCTGTGAGGCACGAGGATGACCGCCCCGATTCCAAGCAGAAGTATCGCGGCCAGGCCCGGAAGGCGGATCATCATCGCACCTTCACGATCTCATCGAGCGCTTCGACAGGGTGCTCGAAGGCCGGCCGTTCCTTCTTCGGGACCCGGACGGGAGCCGGTCGGATCGCCATCGAGCGCTCCTCGGCGTCCTGGGGCTGCCCCCAGAAGTCCCGGAGCGTGGGGCCGGTCGGGGTGCGCCGGTCGCGCAGGAAGAAATTCTTGAGCTCGGTGAACCAGACCCGGCGGCCCATCTCCGCGTACCACCGCATCGCGTGGCGGAGCCGCGGGTCGCGCTGGAAGAACGTGCGCCAGAGCGCGCGGGGGCGGAGCTGGACGAGCGCCTCGATCAGCTTGACCCAGAG
>CAZSCC010000422.1:0-2713 GCA_964604905.1 uncultured Planctomycetales bacterium | reverse complement strand
GAGCCGTTCGGGAGAGGCGGCGCCGATCCCGTGACGGCGGCGTCGTTTGCGGACCTCGCCTGTTACCTGCCCAACGACATCTTGGCGAAGGTGGACATCGCGTCGATGGCGAACGGCCTCGAGGTGCGCTGCCCGTTCCTGGACCGGGAGGTGGTGGACCTGGCGCTACGGATCCCGTCGAGGCTGCGGATGGGGAAGCGGGTGCTGAAGCGGGCGTTCCGGGGGCTGCTGCCTCGGTCGATCCTGGAGCGGCGGAAGATGGGCTTCGGGGTGCCGCTGGCGGGGTGGCTGCGGGGGGAGCTGCGGCCGATGCTGGAGGATGCGATGGCATCTTTGGCGCGTCGGGGGTTGGTGGAGGCCGGGGAGCTGCGGCGGCTGCTGTCGGAGCACCAGTCGGGCGCGGCGGACCACCGGGACCGGCTCTTCCTGCTGCTGGTATTGGAGCTATGGTGCGATAGATTTCAAAGAGTTTGAAATCTATCGCACCTCGGGTAGGCTTTCACCATGAAAGGCCTGTCCCGGATCGGGGGGGAGGAGGCCGTCTGGCATGTCATGAACCGGGCGGCGCATCGAGTCCAGATCTTCACCACCGATGGACATTACTCCCAGTTCGTCTCGCTGCTCCGGACATTCACCCGCCGGGAGGGGCTGGAGGTGGCGGCGTACGCGGTCATGCCGAACCATTATCATGTGCTCGTCAAGGGGGCGGGGGATCGGCTGACCCGCTGCTTCCACGAAGTCGATCGTCTGTGGGCGGTCTCGTGGAATGAGTTCCGGGAGCAGACGGGCCATGTCTTTCAGGGCCCCTTCCTCAGCTTCGTCCAGCATACGCCAGGCTGGATCGTCCGGACCAGCGCCTACATCCATCTGAACCCCGTGCCCCGGCCGGCCCGCCGTCCCGAGGAGTACGCCTGGTCCAGTTACGGGGTGTATGCAGAGAGAGCGCCGGCCCCTTCCTGGGTTCATCCTGAGATCGTGCTCCGATGCTTCGAGGAGAACGACGCGGCGGCCCGGAAGTCCTACCGGGCCCTCGTCGAGGCGAGGCTGGAATGGAAGGCGACCGCGCCTCAGGGGCCCGAGGAGCGAGTGGTCCATTGGGCGCTCGCTCGGGAACTGGCGGCTCTTGTATCTCGGGTGGAGGTGGCGCTGAAGGTCTCCAATGAAGAGGCCAAGCGGCTGGTGGCATACTATGGGCGGGGGAACCTGCTCATGCCGGTGAAGGTGCTGGCGGGGGCCCTCGGGTATCGCAATGCCGCGATGCTGAGCAACGCCATCCACCGCATGCGCGTGCGGCTCCAGAAGGAGCCCGGATATCGCACCTTGGCCGCGCGGGCCGACGAGCTGCTGGGCCGGCTGTGATAGAAATCAAACTCTTTGAAATCTATCACCCTTTCCCCTATCCTCCCTTCCTTACATGACCATGACGAAGGCCTCCTCGATCCCGGTGGTCATCCTCTGCGGCGGCATGGGGACGCGGCTCCGCGAGGAGACCGAGTACAAGCCCAAGCCGCTGGTGATGATCGGCGACATGCCGATCCTCTGGCACATCATGAAGCACTACAGCCACCACGGCTTCCGGGAATTCATCCTCTGCCTCGGCTACAAGGGCCACCTGATCAAGGAGTGGTTCCTCAACTACCCCTGGATGGCCAACGACGTGACCCTCCACCTCAAGAACCACCGGCAGGAGATCCACCCGACCCACCCGGCCGAGGACTGGAAGATCACGTTCGCGGAGACGGGACTTCACACCCAGACGGGTGGCCGCCTCCTCGGCGTCCGGAAGTATCTCAAGTCCGACGACTTCTGCCTGACCTACGGGGACGGCCTTTCGAACGTCGACGTCCGCGCCGTCGTCGCCTTCCATCGGGCGAAGAGGAAGATCGGGACCCTGACCGCGATCCACCCGACAAGCCCTTTCGGCGTCATCGAAGCGCAGGACGGCCTGGCCCGATCGTTCAAGGAGAAGCCCCGCCTCGAGGGCCTGATCAACGGCGGCTTCGCCGTATTCAACCGGAAGATCTTCGCCCACGTCCTCGAGGACATCCCGCTCGAGGACAAGCCGCTGCGCGCGATCGCGGCCGCCGGCCAACTTGCCGTCTACGAGCATCGCGACTTCTGGATGGCGATGGACACCTTCAAGGACGTGGAGCGGCTCAATGCGATGTGGAGCGCGGGGAAGCGCCCCTGGGTGGTGTGGAAGTGACGAGTCCTCAGTCCCCAGTCCTCGGTCCTCGGTCGTCCTCCCCCCCGGGGGGAAGGAGGGGGGAACCTCGACCGAGGACGGAGGACCGAGGACCTAGGACCGTGGACCTGGGACCGAGGACCGCCTCATGAACGTCCTCGTCACCGGCGCCACCGGAATCCTGGGCGGCTGGCTCACCCAGGCCCTCGTCGACCAGGGCCACCGCGTCGCCTGCCTCGTCCGCGACCAGGTGCCCCAGGCGAACTTCTACGCGCTCGGCCTCGACCGCAAGGTCGCCGTCGTTCGCGGTGCGCTCGAGAACTACGACGACGTCCTCCGCGCGCTCAACGAGTACGAGGTCGAGGCCTGCTACCACCTGGGCGCGCAGGCGATCGTCACCGTCGGGAACCGCCACCCGCTCTCGACCTTCGAGGCCAACATCAAGGGGTCCTGGAACGTGCTCGAGGCGGCGCGGAACCACCGACCGCTCAAGAGGCTTGTGTTCGCTTCCAGCGACAAGGCCTACGG
>CAZSCC010000421.1:0-15819 GCA_964604905.1 uncultured Planctomycetales bacterium | reverse complement strand
TGATCACCCAGCGCGGATCGAGGTCGAGGCAGAAGCAGATGCCGCCGCGATGCTGGCAGAGCTGCTCGACGGCGAGCCTCAGGCGTCGCGGTCCGGAGGGTCCGAGCATGAGCCAGTTGGAGCCCTTCGGGAAGTGCGAGTCGGGGAGGGTCTCGGAGAGCATCTCGTAGTCGATACGGAAGTCATCGACGACGACGCGGCTCTTCGGGATGCCGGTGGTGCCGCCCGTCTCGAAGACATAGGTCGGCTTGTTCGCGTAGGCCTTGGGGACCCAGCGGCGGACGGGGCCGCCGCGGAGCCACTCGTCCTCGAAGTGGCCGAAGCGATTGAGGTCGGCGAAGCCCTTGACCTCCTTGCGCGGGTCCCATCCGGCTTTCTTGGCCCATTCGAGCCAGAAGGGCGTGCCGGTTTCGGGGGAGAAGTGCCAGGCGATGATCTCGCGGACCTGGGCATCGAGCTTCTGCGCCGCGGCCTTGATCGCGTCGGGAGAGACGGGGGCGGTCTGGGTCATGCGTGCCGTTCCTCTAGGGCAGGGTCCACTGGGTCAACTTCGTCCGGTCCTTCACGAAGATCGATTTTCCCGAGACGACGGGATGGGCCCACGTGGGCGTCTCGGCCACCTTGTAGCGGGCCAGCTCCTTGTACTCCTTGTCGCCGGCGTCGAAGGCCACGAGTTCGGATCCCACGTTCAGCCCCAGGAGGACGTCGCCGGCATTGACGAGCGCGCCGCTGTCCCCCTGCCGCGCCGGTCCCGGCCAGAGGGTCGCACCGGTCTTGGCGTCGAGGCAGAAGTACTGTCCCTTTTTCTTCTCGCTGAAGCCGAAGAGCCGATCGCCCTTGAGGACGGGCGAGCTCATGTATATCGCCGCGTCGGTCGTCTGCCACGCCTGATCGGCCTTTCCGCCGTCGATCCGGTAGGCGGTGACGCCCATGCCTGTGCCGGAGAGGATCACCAGGTTTTCGAAGACGACCGGGGTGACCGAGTTCTGGTCATATTTGGTCTTGTAGTCCACCTGCCACAGGAGCTTCCCGTCCGCGAGCGCCACACCGACCGCCTTGGATGCCGTCTGGGTGATGACCTGTGCCTTACCTCCGACCGTGGCCACGATGGGCGATGCAGAAGAAGGCTCGTCGCCGTCCCAGCTCCAGCGGGGCTCGCCCGTGGCGGCGTCCAGGGCCGTGATCGCGCCCTTCGTGGGTCCGTAGGCGTGGACGATGCACAGCCCTTCCGTCAGCAGCGGAGAGAGGGCGTTCCCGTACCATAGGGGGTCACTGGGCTTGTTGGCCGGCCGGTCCTTGAAATCCTTCCGCCACACGACCTTCCCGTCCTTGGCGTCGAGGCAGGAGAGGATCCCCTTCATGCCGAAGGTGTAGACCTTGCCGCCGGCCACCGTGGGAGAGGACCAGGGGCCTTTCCCGTGGTCCTTGGCGAGCTGGTTGATCTCGAACGGCGCCGGGTACGGAACACACCACAGCTCCTTGCCCGAGGCCGCGTCCAGGCAGAGGGTCACCTCGTCGTTCGCCTGCCGCACGAAGGCGTAGAGCTTGCCGTCGACGAGCGCCGGGGTGGAATGGCCCTCGCCGACCTCCACCTGCCAGCCCTGCTTGAGCTCCTTGGGCCAGGAGGCGGGGGCGGTTAACGACGCCTTGCCGTCTCGCGCCGCGCCGCGCCAGCCGGACCAATCCTGGGCCGAAGCGGAGGCCGCGAGCAGCAAGAGTCCCGCGGAGCTGATTCGCAGCATGCTCATTTGCCCCCCGCCTTGATCGCGTACAGGTGTCTCATGGAGGCGACGTAGAGCACGCCCTGGGCCACGATGGGCGAGCTGTGGAGCTCCGCGGGGAACTTGATCTCCTGGAAGCACTGTCCGACCTCGTCGCCGGTGATCTCGCGGACGGTCTTCTCGCCCTTCTTCAGGACCAGCTTCTTTCCGTGGGCCTCGACTTCCAACCCGGGACCGAGCTCGTCGGCGAGCTTCTTCATCCGGCCCGTCGCGAAGATGAACATCGCCCAGTCCTTGTTGCCCACGTACACCTTGCCGTCCGCGACGAGCGTCGAGGACCAGATCTCGCCGAGGGTGCCGAACTTCCAGAGGATCGTGCCGCTGTTCGCGTCGATGCAGGTGAGGTTCCCGCTGATGTCCCCGGTGTAGATCAGGTCGTCCACGATGGAGCTGGTGCTCAACGACCGGTCGATCCGGGTTTCCCAAACCCTCTTCCCGGTCGCCACGTCGATGCAGGTGTAGTTGCCGGGCCCGCCGCGGTGCTCCGGGTCTTGGCCGATGGGGGCGTAGACCCGCCCCTTGTAGAAGACCGGCGTCGCGATGATCTCGCTCGGTCCCCTTTTTCCCTGGATGGCGTACTTGAGGGGTTTGGTCTTGTCGCCGTTCTCGTAGCGGAGGTCCGCCGGGACGCAATCGAGGCGCCACTTCTCCGGGAAGATGCCGTAGCCCTCGGAGTCCTTCACCGGAGTGGGGTCGAAGGCGTAGGCGATGCCGTCCGGTCCGCCGTAGAGGACCACGCCCTTGCCGCCGACCTCGCCCCAGGAGGGGCCCGTCCAGGCCGCGTGGAAGATCCGGTAGGAGATTTTCAGGGCCTCCTCGCCGACGAGGATGTCGGCGGGCTTGGCGCCGGGCTGCTCCGCGATCTTCCGGTTCAGCGCGATGAGCGCCGGGGCCTTGGGCGACGGGAGGTCCGTGTGGTCAAAGGTCACGCCGTTGGACGTGTTGCAGTAGAGGATGTCCCCGATGACCAGGGGCGATCCGGCCGTGATGTTGTGGGGGAAGACCCCCAGCTCATCGATCATGTTGTAGCGCCAGATGATGTCCGCGTCGGTCGGTTTGAGCTCGACCGGCTTCCCGGGCGTCGTCCCGACGAAGGCCATGTAGGCCCCTTCATCCTGGAGGCCCTGGTTCCCGTCGGCCAGCCCGTTGACGTCGAGGCAGAGCACCTCGCAGCGGTTCGACATCACATACACGCGGTTGTCGACCACCGTGGGGTGCGAGCAGATGCCCAGGAACTCCCAGTCGCCGACCTTTCCCGTCCCCAGCTTCGGGATCGTGAGCGTCCAGATCTCCCGGCCGGTGGCGGCGTCGAGGCACTTCAGCAGGCTGTAGTCCGGCTGCTTGAACCGCGGGTCGCCGCGCCCCTCATTGTTGGTGCCCACGTAGACGCGGCCGTTCGCCACCGACGGATTTCCGTACGTCTGCGAGCCCAGCGTGGCGGCCCAGAGGACATTCTTCGTCGTGGCCATGTCGACCGTACCGTCGGGCTTGAGCTTGCCCGGGTCGAAGGTCATGGGAAGATTCTTCGCGGGGGAGGCCATGTTCTTCGACGGAGTGCGCCCCCACTGGGTCCAGTCGCCGTTGTCCGGGGCGACGGCCGCCGCGGCCCCGCTCCCCGGAGCCTTCGCGGACTCCTCGCACGCGGTCAACAGGAGGAGGGCCGCCGCTCCGAGAGTGCCGATGGAGTTCTTCATGCGTCGGCTCACTTGTTGGACGTGATCTCGATATTGTCGGCGTAGACGCGGAAGGCCGGCTGAGTGGAGAAGCCGTAAATACCGGGCACCCCGGACGTGTGGCCGTGCTCGTGCTTGACCTCGATGGTCCAGTCCCCGGGCTCGTCATCGGCGCGCTTCCACACCTTCGCGCGGACCGTGGCCGTTCCGTCCTTGTCCACGTCGACCCGGGTCTTGAGCCGGTACCAGACCTTGGGGGCCAGCGTGACCGGGGCCGAGACGCGCAGCCGTTCGACGTTCGAGTTGACCTCGATCTTGTCCTCGTTGCCCTTGAGCCGGATGATGTAGCGCTGGTTGATCAGCCCCATCTCCCCCATCCCGCGGCGGTTGCCGTCGCTCATCACGTCCGCCGCGATCGTGTAGTTCGATTCCTCGGGGTGGCCGACGAAAGTCAGCGCGCGGGAGAGGAACGGGTTGTCGGTCGTCTTCGCCAACACGTTCGATCCATCCTTCTCACGGACCTCCCAGCGGAACCGCCCGCCGATCCAGGGGAGCGGCGGAAAACCGAACTTGACGTTTTCCGTGACGTGGGGCTTCGCATCGAACACGGAAGCCTCGAAGTCCTCCTTGTAGGGGAGATTCACGAGGACGCGTCCGCGCATCGTCCCGCTGAGCTTGCCAGCGGTGGCCTTCCACGAGCCGGCGGAGGCCTTTGTGCCGGCGACCATCTCGCCCTGGGCGTCGAACGCGGCGTCCATCTCGGCCTTTACGAGCGCCGTGGGGGGGACGAACTTGGCCCAGGTGACGGGCTCGGCCACGGGTCCCACGCGCTGGCCCTTGGCGTCGATCGCGTAGACCTTGAAGGCCGCCTTCTCGCCGGGGCGCAGCATCACTTCGTTCGGCACGATCTGCAGGCGGACGGCCGGGCCCGGCTTCGGCATCTCCACGACCGTCGGGGCCGGCAGGTTCGCCGTGTTGTCCCCCTTGGCGCCGAAGCAGTAGAGCTTCTCGGTGCTGTGGACGTACACCTTGCCGTTCCAGGCGGCAGGCGATCCGAGGCAGTTGCCCTCGAGCTGGACCTTCGCCAGCTCCTCGGCGCCGCTGTCGGAGACCTTCAGGATCCAGAAGATCCCTTCCTCCATGGGCACGTAGAGCCGCCCCTCGGCCCAGAGGGGCGAGGCGTGAAGCTGACTGGCGCCCAGCTTCTTCTGCCAGAGGATCTTGCCGCTCGTTGCGTCGACGCAGTTCAGATCCCCGGATTCCACCATCTGATAGAGGCGATCGCCCACGAGGGTCGGCGAACTGGTGAACATCGAGAGAGGGTTGCGCCAAGCCTCGTCGGCCACGCCGAGCTCCAGCGGGACCTTCGCCGGGTCGATGCGATCGGCCGCGGGGATCTTGAGCGCCAGCATGCGTCCTGTCTCGGTCGTGTCGAGGTTTTGGCCGCTGTGGATGCCGATCACGTTGCTCTTATGGAGGATGACGGAAGCGTTGAAGCCGCCCACGATCTGCTGCGAACGCCAGATCGGCTCGCCGGTCCAGGCGTTCGCGCAGATGATCGACCCCGATCCCACGGCGGAATAGAACACTCTCCGCCCCTCCCACCACTCGAAGACGGGGGTCGCGAACGAGCTGTCCTTGAGGAACGGGGGGCCCTGGCAGACGGTGGATTCCCACACGGGAGCGCCGCTCCGCTTGTCGAACGCGTAGTACCGGTCGCGCGGCGGGCCTTGCGATCCCCAGTTGTTCGTCACCCCGCGGACGATGACGAGATCGCCTTCGATGCAAGGCGCTCCCGTCCGGCCGTTGGGGTAGGTGTTCCGCCCGAACGCCTCCGCCATCGAGTGCTCCCACAGCTTCTTTCCGTCGCGCGAGAAGCAGAGGAACCGTCCGGGAGAGGTCAGCAGGTAGACGTTGCCGGTGTCGGCGTCGACCGTCGGCGACCCGATGGAGTAGCGGTCGTAGACCACGTCACTGAAGAAGTCGCGGAAGGAATGCTCCCAGAGGATCTTGCCCGTCGGTTCCTCCAGGCAGGCGAGGACTTCCCGGAGGTCCTGTCCCTTTCCGCGGTACCCCCAGCTGTAGACCCGTCCGTCGGCGATCACCGGCGTGCCACGGCCCTGCAGGTCGATCGACCAGAGTTCGGTCGCCTTCTCGGGCAGTCCCTTCTCGAGCGAGGTGCCGTTCTGCTGCGGGCCGCGCCAGTTGAGCCAGCCGCGGACCTCGCGCTTCTCCTGGGCGGCGGCCGCTCCCCCGAGGGCGGTGACGAGGAGCGCCAGGATCGACAAGCCGGTGTGTCTCATCGCGTCGTTACCCTAGATACATAAGATACATACGCCTGTGAGGCGATTGGGCATCCAAAAACGGTCCCCGGTAGAATAACGACGCCCACAACTAATTGCCAGCAGATCGCCGTAAAAAGTGTGAGGATCGCGGGCGATCCGCTAGAATCGCCGCGCGACTTCGGCCGACACAAGGAGACCCCGATGACCGACGCGCCCGCCGCGCCGTCCGCCCCGGCTCTGAAGCTGACCAAGGTCCAGTGGCTCGTCTGCGTCATCGCGGCCCTCGGCTTTGCCTTCGACATCTACGAGCTCCTGATGCTCCCGCTGATCGTCCGCCCCGCGCTCCTCGAACTGGGCGGGTTCCAGCCGGGGACGCCCGAGTTCGCCGCGTGGGTAGGGCGCCTCTTCTATATCCCCGCCATCGCAGGCGGGATCTTCGGCCTCCTGGGCGGATACCTCACCGACCTCTTCGGTCGGCGGCGCGTCCTGACGTTCTCGATCCTGCTCTACGCGTTCGCCGCCTTCTTCGCCGGCTTCTCCACGTCGCTCGGCATGCTCCTCGTCTTCCGCTGCCTGGTCTTCGTCGGGGTCTGCATCGAGTTCGTGGCCGCCGTCGCGTGGCTGGCCGAACTGTTCGACGACCCCAAGCAGCGGGAGCGCGTGCTCGGGTACACGCAGGCCTTCAGCTCGATCGGCGGCCTCCTCGTCGCGCTGGCGAACGGGCTGGCGATTGCATACGCGGCCAACCTGCCCGGGATCAGCGGGTTCTTCGGGGACGTGAAGGAGCCGCACGCCGCGTGGCGCTACACGCTGATGAGCGGCGTGATCCCGGCCCTCCCGCTGATCCTCATCCGCCCGTTCCTGCCCGAGTCGCCGAAGTGGGCACAGAAGAAGGCCGCCGGCACGCTCAAGCGGCCCAGCATTCTCGCGCTCTTCGCCCCCGAACTGCGCCGGACGACGATCGTCACGACCATCATGTTCGCCTGCTCCTTCGGCGCCGCGTTCGGCGCGATCCAGCAGATCCCGCAGATCGTGCCCGGCCTCCCCGAGGTCAAGGCCGAGGTGGCGGAGCGGCTCAAGCAGGAGGACGCCGCGAAGGCGATCGAGAAGCACCTCGCCTCGCCTCCCGTGCAGGCCGCCCTCAAGGACAAGAACGAGGAGGAGAAGAAGAAGTTCCTCGCCACCGAGCGCGCCAAGGCCGGCCGCCGGTTTGCGAGCCCGATCGAGCAGTCCAAGGCGGCGAACGTCACCAAAGTCCAGGAGATCGGCGGACTGGTCGGCCGTGTCCTCCTGGCCGTGCTGGCCACGATCATCGTCGGTCGCGGCATGCTGATACGCTTGTTCCTGATCCCTGGCCTCGTCATCATGCCGCTCGTCTTCGGCTACGCGGCGGTGACGGGGATGACGATGCTCTACGTGGGCATCTTCCTGGCGGGCCTGCTCACGGTCGGACAATTCAGCTTCTGGGGCAACTATCTGCCGCGAGTCTATCCCATGCACCTGCGCGGCACCGGCGAGAGCTTCGCGGCCAACATCGGCGGCCGGCTGATCGGGACGTCGTTCGCCTGGGTGGCGCAGACGGTGGCCTTGATGGGTTTCGTTCCGGGCGCCACGCCCGCCGCCAAGCTGGCCTACACCGCGGCGGCGATCGCCTTCCTGGTCTACGTGGTCAACCTCGCGCTCTCGTTCTTCCTGACCGAGCCGGCGCTCAAGGAGTCGGCGGACTAGAGGGCTGTTGCAGGACTCGTTATTGGCCACCGAGGCACAGAGACACCCCGGCCTGTGCCGAAACTCACGACGCGGTCCTCGCCCTCGTGCGGCGCCCACTCTCCGCCTTCCAGCTCAAGCCGCTTGTGGCGCGATATCGAGTGCTGACTCCGCGGAAAGCAGGTCCTAGGAGGGCTTGGTTTCGCGGGGGACGCGGGATCGGACATAAAGGCCCGTCAGGAGGCCGAGCACGGCCGCAGGGATCGCGGCGCCGCTCAGGACGAACGTGTCCAGCGTCCTCCAGTCGAAATCAAGCCTGTCCATGCGGGACCAGTTGATCGCCACGCCGAGACCGGCCACCGCACCCGAGGCGATAAGCACGCCGAGGATGATGCCGAGGGCCATCATGATCTTCGCGCCCGCGCCCCATCGGGCGAAGCGACCCAGGAGCGCGGCCGTAGTCCACCCCGCGACCAGGCCCCCGAACCCGGCGCCGAGGGACATCCACAGCCCGAAGCCTGCGAACCACGAAGCCGCCCCCTGGCCCCCCGCCCAGATGAAGGCGGAGCCCATGCGGTACTTTCCGGTCCTGCGTTTCTCGTCGTTCAAGCGGCTTCGGTATCATTCTAGCGCATGGACTTCGCGGGGCGGCCTTGCGAGGCCGAAATGTCCGGAACGGCGGGGTGCGTTCTGCCAGGCGCTCTTGATCTCCAGGGGCCTCAGGCGCGGCGGTCGAGGAGCTCGTTCACCTCGGCGTAGGGGATCGCGCCTTCGGTGAGCGCGGCGTAGGTGCCGGAGGTCTTGATCTCGTTCGCGATGCGGCGGGTGAGGCCCAGGGCCGCCCGCATCGGGCCGGAGCCCAGGCTCAGGCGCGCCACGCCCAGCGTCTGAAGCTCGGCGACGGGAGGCGCGGTCGCCCCCGCGATCACGTTGAGCGGAAGGCCGACCGCCTTCACCAGGCGGCCGATCAACGCGGGGTCCGTGACGCCGGGCACGAAGAGTCCGTCCGCGCCGGCTTCCTTGTAGGCGAGGGCCCGACGCACCACGTGGTCGAAGCGCCCGGCCTCGCCCCCGACTTCCACGAGGAAGACGTCGGTCCGCGCGTTGATGAAGAGCCTCACTCTCAGGCGCTCCGCGGCGCCGCGGGCGGCGCGGATGCGCTCCGCCTGGACCTCGGGGGTGAAGAGCGGGCGGACCCGGTCGCCCGTCGCGTCTTCCATGTTCATGCCGACCGCGCCCGCGTCGATCGCGGCCTCGACGGTCTGCTGCACCGCCTTCGGGGTCGGCCCGTAGCCCGCTTCCAGATCGGCGCTCACGGGGATCTTCAGGGCCTTCGCGATCCGGCCCACCGCCTTGGCCATCTCGCCGCGGCTGATCCGCTCGCGGTCGGGATAGCCGAGCGACGCCGCGATGCCCGCGCTCGACGTCGCGACGGCGGGGAAGCCCGCCTCTTCGAAGACCCGCGCGCTGGCCACGTCCCAGGCGTTCGGCAGCACCAGGATCGCGGGCCCTGAGTGCAGCGCGCGAAACGCCTCGGCCTTTTTCTTTTGATCCACGCTTCCCTCTTTTCAATCAGCTTCGTGTCGCGGGGAAATATTTCTCGATCGTCGCCGCCCCCGGCGGACGGGTGAGGATCGAGACGAGGCCCATCAGGAGCGCCGAGCCGAGCACCATCGGGACCACCGGGAGGAAGCCCCAGATCGTGACGCTCCCCGGCGTGCGGGCGAAGACCTCCGGCAGGATCGGGAACGGCTTCCCCGGCGCCGACTTCTCGAAGAGCACCCAGGTCGCGCTCGTCGCCGCCAGCACCCACACGCCGGCCGCGAGCGCGCCCCACTTCGTGCTCCGCTTCCAGAAGAGCGCCGCCACCATCACGGGCGAGAGCGCGGCGAAGCCCGAGAACGCGAAGCGCACCGCGATCTCGAAGATCCCCGCCTTGTGCTTCAGCGCCACCGCGATGGCGTAGGAGACCGCCGCGATCGTGACCACGAAGGCCCGCCCGGTCCACACCTGCGTCCGCTCGCCGAAGCGCTCCTTGCCCCCATAGTAGACGAAGACGTCGTTCGTGAACATCGTGGAGAGCGCCATGATCTGGCTGTCGGAGGCCATGACGCACGCCATGATGCCGGCGCCCAGGAGCCCCGAGACGAACGTTCCCGCGTGCTGCGTCAGGAGCCGGACGAGGACGTCGTCGGTCCCGCCGGGCTTGAGCCCCGGGAACTGCGCGGCGGCCACGACGCCGAGGTAGACCGCCGGCGCCCAGAGGGCCAGGATGCAGAGCGGGTAGAAGACCACCGTCTTCTTGAAATGGCCCGCGCTCCGGGCGGTCATGCAGGCGATCGCGATGTGGGGGAACATGATCGACGAGAGCGGGATGAACATATAGCTGAAGAATTCCCGCGGGGGGATCCGGTCGCGCGCGAGAAGGTGGGCCGTCTTCGGGTCGGCGGAGAGCTTGGCCATCACGGCGTCCATCCCGCCCACGCCGCGGGCGATCAGGAGGAACGCCACGCCGCCAAACAGGAGGAAGAGCACGGTCTGGAAGGCGTTCACCCACGCCGTCCCGCGCATGCCGCCGAAGAAGACGTAGCCCATCACGACCAGCGCGACGATCGCCCCGCCCACCTCGTAGGAGACCCACCCGCCGCTCACGGTGCTCATGGTGTGGCCGCCGCCGATCACCGCGATCACGATGTAGGGGATCAGCATCGCCGCCGTGATCGCGAAGAGGAACGTGCCGATCGCGCCGCACTCCCAGCGGTCGCGCAGGTACCCCACCTGCGTCATGTGGCCGAACCGCTTGCCCAGCGACCAGAGGCGCGTGCCGATCAGGTAGATCGTGAGCGGGATGACGAGCGCGGAAGAGGAGGCCATCAGGCCGAAGACGCCGATGCCGCGGTGGTACGCCATCCCCGAGCTGCCCAGGATGGAGAAGGCGGTCATGTTCGTGCCGAAGAGCGAAAGGAGGAAGACCGCCGGCCCGAGGCTGCGGCCCGCCAGGAAGTAGTCCTCTCCCGACGCCTTTCCGCGGCGGAAGGCGAAGATCCCGATGTAGAGGACGACGGCCAGGTAGGCGAAGACGATGAAGGCGGGGATCATGACGGGGGCGGCTTCTCCTCTTCGAGGTGCGCCGGCCACGCGAAGCGGACCAGGAGCGCCATCGTCACGGCCGCGAGGAGCGAGTAGCCCACGTGCCACGCGAGCCCGACCGGGAGCCAGCCCATGAGGAGCGTCTTGTCCTGCCACCACCAGAAGTCCTGGTGCAGGAGGACGACGACGAGCACGAAGAGCGCGAGGAGGAGCTTCATGGCCATCAGAATAACGCCGGGCGGAGCGCCCGCGCGTAGGTTTCGAAGAGCTTCAGCCCCGCCCGCTCTGCCGGCCCGAGATCGTAGGTGATGTACGTCGTGAGGTAGCGGAGGCAGAAGCGCGCGGTCTGACCCAGCCGTCCTGCTTCGCGCGCGGCGATCTCGTCGAGCCGCTGAAGGCCGAGCGCCTTGGCTCGGCGCAGCACCGCTCCGAGCTGCCGCGCGCGCGGGTGACCCGGGAGGTAGGCCCAGAGCGCGTAGACGAACGGGAGCCCCGTAAACTTCCTCCACTCGGTGCCCAGGTCGACGAAGGGCCAGCCTTCGTGCCGGAACGACGTGTCGCCGATCGTGAGGGCCGCGTCGAGGCCGGCGAGCGAAAGCTTCCGGGAGGGATCGCGCGTCACGTAGGCCGGGCGGAGGCCGTAGCGCCTCTCGAGCAGGATCCGGGCGAGGGCATTGGACGACCGCGAGTTCCGGTCGAGCGCGACGCGGCGGACGCGGGGGAGGGGCACTCTGTGGTGAAGGCGGACGCTGTCGGTCTTGCCGGGCGACGCGACCGCGATTCCCGGGACGTACGCCCACCCGTGGCGGAGCACTTCGATCGCGGAGACGAGCACCGCGTCGGCCTTCCCCGACGTGAGGAGCGCGCCCAGGCGGGAGGGGGGGCGGAGGACCACGCCCTCGAGCCCCTCGATGAGGGGCATCCCGTTCAGGTACGGTACGGAGGCGATCTTGAACATTGTCAGAAGACTCACCACAAAGACACGAAGAACACCAAGAAGACCCCTCTTGGAAGAAGAGAATCGAAACTTTGTGTCCTTTGTGACTTTGTGGTGAATCTGTCTCTACGATTTCACCGGGCGGCGGTGATCCACGAACCGCTTCGCCTTAGCGTCGCCGCGGGGGAGCGAGCCCGGCGGAACGGTCGCGACCTCCACGCGGAGGCCCAGCCGTTCGTCGATGCGCCGCCGTACCTCCTGCGCGAGCGCGGCGTCCCCCTCGAGGGTGAGGGTGAGCTCGTCCATTTCTCCGGGGCGGCTGGCCACGATCTGGAACTCGGCGGTCCCGGGGACCGAGCGGACGATCTCCTCGATCGCCGAGGGGTAGACGTTCAGGCCGCGGATGGTGAGCATGTCGTCCAGGCGTCCGAGGATCCCGCCGTCGAGGAGGAGGGAGCCGTCGGCCTGGCGGACGGGGCGGACGAGGTCGCCCGTTCGATAGCGGAGGACGGGCCACGCGCCGCGCCCGAGGTTGCTGAGCACGAGCTCGCCCGTCCCGCCGGGGGCGACGGGGGCGCCCGACGCGGGGTCGAGGATTTCCGCGATGAACTCCTCCTCGTTCACGGTGAGTCCGCGACCGTCAAGGGTCCCGATCCCCCAGGCGCCGACCTCGGTGGCGCCGGCGTGATCGAGGATGCGGGCGCCCCACGCGTCTTCCAGACGTCGGCGGGTCGCCGGGAGGCTCGCCCCGGGCTCGCCCGCGTGGATGAGCACGCGGACGGGGCCGCCGCGGATCGCGATCCCATCCTTCCGCGCCTCCTCGGCCAGGTGGAGCGCGTAGCTCGGGGTGCAGAGGAGCGCGGTGGCTCCGGTCTCGTGGATCATCTTGAGGCGCTGCCGGGTGGAGGCGCCGCCCGAGGGGATGCAGAGCGCGCCCAGCATCGTCGCGCCGTGGAAGGCCGACCAGAAGCCGATGGAGGGGGCGAAGGAGAAGGCGAAGAAGAGACGGTCGGCGGACGTCACGCCCGCCTGCCGGAGCACCGCTCCCCAGCAGCGTCCCCACCAGTCCCAGGTGGCGGGGGTGTCGAGGACGCGGAGGGGCGTCCCGGTCGTCCCGGAGGTCTGGTGGAAGCGGGTGTACTTCTCGAGCGGATAGGTCAGGTTGGTCCCGAAGGGGCCGTTCGCGATCGCGTCGGCCGCGAGGTCTTTTTTCGTGAGGAGGGGCAGCTGGAGGAAGTCCTCCCGGCCGCCCAGGCGGCGGCGGTCGCCAAGGCGCGCGGCCTGGAACCGGTTGGAGGGGAGGATCTCCTCGAGCAGGGCGTTGAGGCGCTTCAGTTCTACTTCTTCCATCGGAACTCGGCCCGCTTGTGGGCGCCGGCGAGGTGGCGGGCGATCTTCTTCCGGTGGGCGAAGAGGGTGGGGAGGGAGGCCACGCGTGCGGCGTCGTGCCGTTCGCGGACGTCGCTCCAGAAGTTCTGCCGGCCGATGCGGTCCCAGATCTCTTCGCGGGTGAACCCGGCGCGTTCCAGCTCGGGGGTGGCGGCGCTCATCTGGGCGACATCGATCTCGGCGAGGAGGGGCCGCTTGATGTCGGGGCTGTAGACCTCGGTGACGAGGGCGTAGATGATCGGCGGCGCGCCCTCCCGCTTCGCGTAGAACTCGGCCGACCTTGCCATGGCATGGCGTTCGGTGCGGAAGGCCTCGCGGAGCCAGCGGGGCAGTTCGAGGACGGTGACGTCGATGACGTTCTTGCGCACCTCGAGCCCGTGGCGGAGGAACGCGCGTCCCAGCAATTCGCCGCGCCGGATGTCCGCGTCGACCGTCCGGGCCTCCTCGGGCATGGGGGTGGCGAGGAAGCTGAGGGCGTAGGTGCGGGGGATGCGTTTGGCATCGGCGAGGAAGGCCTCTCGGAGCCGCGCGTCGTGCCGCCGGATCTCGGCGTGGACGGGCCCGTAGCGTGCCTCGAGGATGTCGACGTACAGCCGGTCCGCGAGCGGGAAGGGTTCCATGGGAGCTCCAGCGAGGCGACGGGGGGATTATTCCAAAAGCAGGGGTCTCGGGGAAGGAAAGAGTCTGGGGAGGGGGCGGAAGGATCCCGATCTCCGCCTTCTTCAGGCTCCGCCCTGTCCCGGAAACAGCGATGGCAAAGCGCGTGGCTGGACGCTAGACTGCACCCGCTTGGGACGTCTCCTTCAGCCCCCGCAACGCCTTCCGTCCCCGCGGCCTGTCCGAAAGCCCCGAGGTTCGGCCCCTCTCTCACTTGCGAGCCGGCCGGCCCGGTCTCCTCAGCCCTGGGAGAGGGCCTCGTGCGTCTGACGTGGATCCGGTCGTCGCAGAACCCGGCGGTCGACCCTGCCGCCGTGGCGGACGATCGGGGGCCGTTCCGGAGCGAGTCCCTCAGCCTCGATGACGTGGAGTCGCGGGCCCGCGAGCTCGCCCTCCGGTTCAGCCTCGCGAAGAACCCCCGCCGCGGCGCCCGGCTCTTTTTCCGCCGGCTCCGGGAGAACGCCCGGATCCTGCGGCAGGCGTACGAGGGTCTGGCCCACGACGTCCACCAGGCCCGGCCGATCACCCCCGCGGGGGAGTGGCTCCTCGACAACTACCACCTCATCGAGTCCGAGATCCTCGACATCCACCGCAACCTGCCGCTGCAGTATTACCGCGATATTCCCAAGCTGGCCGCGCGCGAGCGGGGGGGCGCCGCCCGCGTCTACGCGATGGCGCTCGAGGCGATCCGCCACAGCGACGGCCGCCTCGACCCCGGCCGGCTCCACCGCTTCGTGGCCTCCTACCAGACGCTCGCGCCGCTCACGATGGGGGAACTCTGGGCCTGGCCCCTCATGCTCAAGGCGGGCCTCGTGGAGAACCTCCGCCGGCTGGCGGCGGAGCTGCTTGACGACCGCAACGCGCGGGCGCGCGCGGAGCTCGCGTTCGCGCGCTTCGACGGCGAGGATCGGGACCTCGACCTTCCCGCCTCGGCCGGCAGCGCCTACCTGGTCGAGCTGTTCCAGCGGATGCAGGAGTACGGCCCTCGCGTCGCCCCCCTGCGGGCGAAGCTCGAGGAGCGGCTGGGCGCCCTCGGCCAGAGCCCGGAGGACGCCATCCGCGCCGAGCATCAGCGGCAGGCGAACCTGCAGGTCTCGACGGGCAACGCGATCACGAGCCTGCGGTTCTGCTCCACGACCGACTGGACCCGCGCGTTCGAGCGCCTGAGCCAGGTGGAACAGATCCTCAACCGAGACCCCTCGGGCGTCTATGCCAAGATGGACTTCGGGAGCCGGGACCGGTACCGGCACGCGATCGAGGAGCTCGCGCGGCGCACCGGAGAGGATCAGGTGCGCGTCGCGCTCAAGAGCGTCGAGGAAGCCCGCCGCGCCGCCGAAGGGCAGTCCGCCGAGGCGCGCGAGACGCACGTCGGCCACACCCTGATCGGGAAGGGGCGCCGGTCGTTCGAGCGAGAGCTCGGATTCCGCCCCGGCCTCCGCCGCCGGCTCCGCCGGTTCCTCTTTTCGAATGCAGTGACGCTGTATCTGGGCGCCGTCGGACTCCTCACGGCCGGTTTCGCGGCACTCGCCGTCCGGGGCGCTCGCGGCCTGGCCGCGCAAGTGGCCGTGGCGTTTCTCGCGGCCGTCCCCGCGAGCGAGCTGGCCCTCGCGCTCGTCCAGTGGGTCGTGTCGCGCCGCATCCCGCCGCGGCGCCTCCCGCGGCTCGATCTCGCGTCGGGGATCCCCGAGGAAGGCCGGACCCTGGTGGTCGTCCCCACCCTGCTTCCCAGCGTCCAGGGGGTGCGCGACCTGCTTGACCACCTCGAAGTCCAGGCGCTGGGGAACCTGGATCCCCGCGTCGGCTTTGCGATCCTCGGAGATTTTCTCGATGCGCCGTCCGAGACGCGGCCGGACGACGACGCGATCCTCGCCGAGGCCCGCGACGGGATCGAGGCGCTCAACCTTCGGCACGGCGTCGACGGCCGCGGCCCGTTCTACCTCTTCCACCGGAAACGCCTCTTCAACCCCAAGGAAGACTGCTTCATGGGGTGGGAGCGGAAGCGGGGGAAGATCGAGGAGTTCAACCGCCTCCTCAGGGGCGATGCGGGAACGAGCTACACCACCGCGATCGGCGACCTCTCCGTCCTGCCCTCGGTCCGCTTCGTCCTGACGCTCGACCGCGACACGCGGCTGCCCCGGGACGCCGCGCGGGAGCTCGTGGGCATCCTGCTCCACCCGCTCCACCGGCCCCGCATCGACCCCGTCCGGGGCATCGTGACGGAAGGGTACGCCGTCCTCCAGCCGCGGGTGAGCGTGACCCTCGCGAGCAAGGAGGGCTCGCTCTTCTCCAGGGTCCATGCG
>CAZSCC010000420.1:0-2010 GCA_964604905.1 uncultured Planctomycetales bacterium | reverse complement strand
CCCGGCCCCTGGCGACTTGCCCGGCTCACCCACCCAGCTCAACGGACCGGGAAATTCTGCGACCTCAGGAGGTTCGAACCTCGCGAAGGCTGTCGATCGTAGAGGCCAAATCGCCGGACCGGAGTCCTCAAGGGTGGGCCGTCCTGAACGGATAGGGGAACGCGGTCGCCGAGACCGTGCGTCAGCGAACAGCCTTCTCCGGGGACGCGGGGATGCGGCCGTGATACAGCAGATCCGGACACATGTCGGCCCCGTTCGGCCACTCGAGGCCCCCGAAATCCGGCTCTACGCGGACTTCCCGAAACTTGGCAGGGTCATTCCTCATGGGTTCAAAGAGCGGCCCTTCCAAGTTGGGTCTCAAATCCACGACCTTCTCGCTCCCATCAGCAAAAACCAACTTCACCCGGAAGTCTTCCAGGGGAGTCACGCTCTTGATGCGCGTATCGATCTTCATTCGATCGCCATTCTACTCGAGGGGATCGATCGGGTTCAAGGGCTGATGCCGCTGGGCAAGCTCCCAGTCCGCCCGAAGTTCATCGCGATGGAGATTCGCCCATTCGAGTACAAGGACCTGCGCTCGGCGAGGAAGAAATCCCTCGATCAGTTCGAGCGGTTCAATCGAAAACGAAGCGGTGAATTCCGCGTACTTGGCATGAAAATGGGGCGGAGGATGATCGCGGTAGAACATCCGGATGATGATTCCAAAGAACTCGCTGATCCGAGGCATGGCTTGATTCTAGGATCCAGCACACGAGGAGCAATGGTTTCCGGGTGAAGAGCCGACGCACGGGAACGGGCGTTGCTTCGTCCCGGCGTCGCAGATGGTGGGCCGTCCTGAACGGATATAGGAACGCGGTCGCCGAAATCGTGCGTCAGCGAACAGCCTTCTCCGGGGACGCGGGGATGCGGCCGTGATAAAGAACGTCGGGGCAGATGTCCGCTCCGTTGGGCCAGACGAGCGTTTCAAGCTCTGGATCGACCCGAACTTCCCGGAATCTCGCAGGATCCTTGAGGGGTTCGAACATGGGACCCTTCAAGTAAGGTGCAAGATCGAGGGTCTTTGCCGACCCATCCGTGAAGACCAAGCGAACCTTGAAGCCTTCAAGAACCTGCACGGACTTCACACGAACCATATGAATATCCTACTCCAAGGGAGGGATCGCCTTCAAGGGCTGAACCTGCCGGGCGAGTTCCCAATCGTTGGCCAGTTCGCCGCGGTGTTGCGCGGCCCACTCCAAGACCAGGGCGGTGGCTCTCCGTGGCAGGGACCCTTCGAGCAACAGGGGATGGTGGGCCGTCGTGGACACCTATAGAACCTCTGTCATCAGGTCGCTGACCGCTCCGCTTCAAGGCGAGAAGTACGCGGTTCCAATGTAGAGGCCGCGAACATCCCTCACGGCGACGAAAACCACCATTCGGGCCTGGTCGCGGCGCCGGTAGACCCGGCTCTCGCGTCCTTTCTCGATGGCGTCGGGTTCGGCCAGCGTCAACCGAAGGTGTTCCTCCGAGATGTCGGGATGCTTCTTCTGGATGTGCCGCCAGCGTGCCATCGACAGGCGAACGGGCCTGCCATCGCGTTCCAGGAAGGTCCGGAAACGATATCCCCGCGGTGCTCCCACCCTCACTCTCCGGCGAGCTTCAAGACCTGATCATAGGTGGCATCATCAATCCAAAAGCTGTGCTTTCGGAGAGCGTCCATCACTTCTCGGAGGCTCGGAACGAATCCTTTCGTTTTGGCCGCCAGCAACATGTTCAGCGTTCGCCGGGCTGGGACTCCCAGACTTTTCGCGGCGGCGATGGCTGCCAGGTCATCAGTCAGGCAGATGGAGTTTGTCTCGCGAGCCAGCGCAACGGCATCGGCTTCTCCCCGGCCAAGTCCCCGGGAACCGAGATCCGCAGTGAGACTGGCGTCCTGAACAACTCGGCGCCGGATCCAGACGGCAGTCGCAACCGCTTCCGAACCTGGCCGATCCTTTCCCTTGACGACCAGTTCGTCGTAGACCTCCGATG
>CAZSCC010000419.1:0-4510 GCA_964604905.1 uncultured Planctomycetales bacterium | reverse complement strand
GCCCAGGTTGCCCCCAAGCCCTCCAAGGGGAAGGGCGGGAAGATCGGCACGCTCGCGGCCGAGACGATCAAGGTGGGCGACCAGACGCGCGACTTCAAGCTGGTCGCGCCCAAGGGGGCCGACGGCGAGGCGGCGGTCCCGCTCGTCTTCGTATTCCACGGCCTGGGCGACAGCAAGGAAGGGGTCTCGCGCTACAGCGGCTTCGAGGCGCTCGCGACCAAGAAGGGCTTCATCGCCGTCTTCCCCGACGCGCTCAACAAGCGGTGGAACATCAAGCCCGCCGACGACACCGAGGATGTGAAGTACTTCGACGCCCTCTACGAGCACGTGACCTCGAAGTACAACGTCGATCTCCGCCGGGTCTACCTGACGGGGATGTCGATGGGCGGCTACTTCAGCAACTGCCTCGCCTCGCAGCGGTCGGAGAAGGTGGCGGCGATCGCGCCCCACTCGGGGGGGCTCGGAGTGCTCGGCTTCACGGGAGTGAAGGCGAAGCGGAAGTACCCGGTGATGGTGGTGCACGGCGACGCCGACAACGTGGTGAAGGTGGAGGAGGGGCGCAAGTCGAAGGAGGTCTACACGAAGGAAGGCCACAAGGTGGAGTACGTGGAGCTCGCCGGTCTCGGCCACACCTGGGCGTTCAAGGAGAGCATCACCGACAAGATGTGGAAGTTCTTCCTGGACCACCCGCTGCCGTAGGATTCCTCCTCCGCAACCGCTTCAGTCCCAACCACTTCTCGATTCCCGTCATTTTCCCTGTCGAGTTTTCGCGCCTCCACGGCACTTCCGGGTGGAAGGACCGGAAGGCGGACGATGGGTCGAAGGAATCGGGATCGCGCGATCGCGCTCATCAAGGAGCGGATGCGGAGCGACGCGTGTCTCTACAGCATCCATGCGCTCGAGGAGATGGGGGACGAGGACATTCTCCAGGCGGACGTGGAGCGTGCGGTCGGCGCGGGGATCCTCGTGGCGACGCTGACGCGCGACCGTCGCGGGACACGGTACGCCCTCCGGGGACCGGGGGCGGACGGCCGGCCCCTCGGGGTGATCCTCCGGATCCTTCAGGGCGATAGGGTTCGAATTGTCACGGTGTTCCGGATATACTCAAAGGAGCCGCATGAAGAAGAGTCGCCCTGATTCCTGTGAGATGTGCCACGCGCCGCTGGCTGTGGGGCGCGTGACCGTCCACTCCGGCCGGGGAAAGAAGCTGACGCTGGTCGAGAACGTCCCCGCCTCCGTCTGTCGGCAATGCGGCTATCGCGAGTTCGCGTCGGAGGTGGTGCGGCGGCTGGAGCGGGTCGGGACGCGCCGCTCGCGGGCCCGCCGACGGCTGACGGTTCCGGTGCTCACCTTCGGGATGCTCCGGTAGTTTCCCCGTCTCCAACCGCTTCCGTCCCAGCCGCTTTCCCTGTCGAGTTTTCGCATCCCCGCGGCACTTCCGGGTGGAGGCCCGTTTTGTGGAGGTGTGGCCTACGGCAGGGAACGAGGGAGGGCCTGTAGAGGGCCCAGTGTGAGCTGCTTGATGAACCCGTGAAGGGATCGTATCCTAGGAGGGTCCGAGCAAGCTCCAGTGATGTGTCACATGGTGACACGATGGACCCTTATCATGGGGGGGTTCAGGAGACGGAGATGAGGATGGGGAAAGCAAAGAAGCGAGAGGGTCGAAGCCGATCCCGCGCCCGGACGCCCTCCCGAAAGCCGTCTCGCCGCCTTCGAGCGATCGACCTCTATAGCGGCATCGGTGGATGGACGTTGGGGCTGAAGATGGCCGGCATCGAGGTCGTGCACTCCTATGAGTGGTGGCCGAAGGCCAACCGGACCCACCATCATAATTTCGGGACGGACCATGAGGAGTGCGATATCCGGAAGCTGGACCTCAAGGACCTCCCCAAGTCGATCGATATCGTCGTGGGAAGCCCGCCCTGCACCCAGTTCTCGTATGCCAATCGCGGGGGAAACGGCGACATCCCGGACGGCCTGGTCGACATCGAGGCGTTCCTCAAAGTGGTGGCCCATCTCCGGCCCAAGTCCTGGGTCATGGAGAACGTGCCCCGAGTCGCTGAGATCCTCCGCAGGGAGATCGGCATCGGAGGGTCCCTCTTCAAGTACCGCTCACTCTTCAAGTCTATCGAAGTCTTCGATCTTTCCGAGTTCGGCGTCCCTCAGGCGCGCCGACGCATGATCGCCGGGGATTATCCGGTGGAGGTGCTCCTGAAGTCCAAGGGGAAGATGCCGACGGTCACGTTGGGAGCCGTCCTGAAGGCGCTCAACGGCAGTCCTCCGACGGTCACGGATCCGGTCTACGGTTTCTCCATCCCGAGGGAGAAGGTGACGGAGCTCGAGCATGAGCAAGCCCTGACCTCCGAAGAGCATCGGTTGAACCGGGACTCGAAGCGCTACCACCCGGTCTACAACAAGATGTCCTTCCCCGACCGCCTGGACCGGCCCGCCCGGACCGTGACGGCGACCTGCACTCGGGTCTCCCGCGAAAGCATCGTCGTGCCGATCGAAGGATCGGGCGTGCAGGTCCGGAGGCTGAGCCTCCGTGAGAGCGCTTGCCTCCAGGGTTTCCCCGTCACGTACCAGTTCTACGGCGACTCTCACACCGAGAAACAGAGGTTGATCGGGAACGCCCTCCCTCCGCCGATGGCGATGCAGGTGGCGTCCGCGATGAGAATCCGTCTCTCCAGACAGACCCGGATGCCGAAGCTGTCCTACCGGCATCCTCTCCCTGATGTGCCCCCTCCTCAGACCCACCCTGAACGGAACGGGGGGAGGTACCGGTGGGAGAGGTCCTTCAGGGCGGCCCTTCTCAACCTCCGATTCGGGAGCGGCGTGCGGATCGACTTGAGCAACGACTTCGCGGGCGGTCAGGAAGTGAGTTGGTCCTGCAATTTCTACTATGGGTCGTCCAAACAGGTCTCTCGGATCGAACCCTCCGAGAAGGTCTCCGACTCCCTGCTTTCACAGCTGGAGAAGCGAGGCATCGCACTTCCCATCACACCTCTCCGATCCGCGGTCGCCAAGGTCCTTGGGGAGGCGCCGGACGGCGTGACCCTGCAGAAGCTGTGGGTCCACCAATTGCCTTACGACGGCAGGATGGGTCCTTTCGAGTTCTCCGACCGGATCGGCGAGGCGGTGGCCGCCGCTACGGACCTCCTGGGGTTGGACGCGATCGAGGAGATGGCGGGGATCATCAAGCGGCGGACGGGGCTCGGCAAGACCTCGCATGAGTGTGCCTTGATCTTCCTGGGACTGATCGCCTCGGAGTGGGTGAACCGGCATTTCCGGGGCGACCCGCAAGCGCAGCCTGCCTGTGCGTGTCCGGCCTCGGCCGCCGAGAGGGTGCCAGGATAGGGAGTGCCGCGCTCAGGAGAGCGCAGCTCCCCCTCTCAAGTGGTGAGCCCGACGATGAGCAGGGGCTTGGGCGGGACATTCCTCTCCTGTCTGAATACTCCCTGCAATCCAACTGTTACCCCTGAGCAATCTACCCGCCTTTTGAAAGGAAATGTTTAGCGCTCACACTTCACGGATTCTGAGATAAGCTGAGTCCGGGGTCATAGAGTGAGGTTTCCTCACCCTATGAGGGTAGAGTAGGGAGGCAATGGCATCCCCAGGGACCCACCGATACTTCAGGATATTTCAGATGGTTCAATTGGAATGAGAACTTACAGTTATAAGACTCGCACCAAATATCCATCCCTTTCCTTGCGGCTTTTGGGTGAGGTTGACACAGCTCTAAAGAATGTGCACTTCTCCCTGTACGTCAATTGCGCGGCCGAACTCAGAAGAGCGATCCTGCTCTCACTCCACAGGTCTGGGTGGTCCGATGAAGTCATGGTGAATCCTCGGTTGAGGATCACGATCACATCGATCAGACGGGACGTGGGCCTGTGTCTTCAAACAGGAAACATGGGTCGGTTTTACGCGGACCTATTGAAACTACAATGCCTGCATTCTCAAGAGAGGATCGCCTCTGCCTTGTACATTGTCCCGACTAAAGAGGCTGCAAAGATCATGGGGAGCAATGTCGCTAACTATGAACGCTTGATCAATGAGCTTGGTGTGTTCAAGGCGATCATAACGGTACCGATAATTGTCGTCGGGATCGAGTAGGAGGTCTGGATGCAATATGGATGGCCACTTCCGAAACGCTTGGAGTTGCTGTCAAAGCTGGACCCAAAACAAGCGACGCTGCAGTATCCTCTGAAATTCCAGAACAAATCTCAACAGTGGCCGCAGCACCGCGTTCCTGTCGAGATTCCAAAGTATCGTCTCGTCAATGGGCGTACGCAAGCGGCTCAACAGGAGTATCTTGCTAGACACAAGGAACTTCCTCGAGACTTGTTCTCAAAGGACGAGGAGTCCTCTCGAGGTTGTCCTGAAGCCCGTTAGATTTTGAAGGAGGGGCCTCCGGTCCGATACGATCGGACCTGAGAAAGAAAGGAGGCCCTCCATGGCCAAGCGTACGACGGAGCAGTCGACGGGTCAAATGAAGTTGCTCCCCAGT
>CAZSCC010000418.1:0-17112 GCA_964604905.1 uncultured Planctomycetales bacterium | reverse complement strand
ATCACGAGGTCTGCTCTTTCACAGGCTACTGGAGCAAGCGGTTCGAATGGGCCCGGCGCCGATGCGGAGCCTCGTGGGAGGAGTCAAGGCGCCTCCACCCCAACCCATGGGGTGAACTTGACTCAAGGGGATAAGCCTTATGGATGCAATACGGGGGGACTCCGCTCGTCCGTGACGGGAACTGTCGACAAAACGCCCGAGGGTGACGCGTTCCGTCAGTCCAGCTTCTCCCAGCCTTCCTTCACGGGATCGGAGGGATAGACCTCGACCCCTCCCGGCACGGCCTTCTTCCGGTACATGCGGTTCTCATGGCTGATGATGAACATCACCTTGCCCGCCTTCTCGTTGTCCGGAAAG
The DNA here is from genome assembly GCA_964604905.1 of uncultured Planctomycetales bacterium. Lineage (GTDB taxonomy): Bacteria > Planctomycetota > MHYJ01 > MHYJ01 > JACPRB01 > JACQFK01. Next base: position 16,755 of record CAZSCC010000418.1, on the reverse strand, counting down.
GCGCAGGCGGCGAAGCGCTCGGGATCGGGAGTCTTCTCGTCGGCGAAGCGCAGGGCCCGGTAGCGATACCCCGCCTTTGGCGCAGCCCGGATGTACTTCGCGATGTCCGTGACCGGGAGGGCATCGGCGCCGGCCATCGAGAGTTCGATTAGCTTGATGGCCTCCCCGTCCTTCCCCTTCACCGTGTACAGCCCGGCGATATCGCCTCGCCAGAAGTCGTTCTTTCCGTTCCCATCCCGGTCGTTCGAGCGGTAGTCCGCCTGGGCCGTGGCGACGGTCTTCAACGACCCCGCGGCGTTCCGGTCGTTGCTCGACCGCATCGACGGTGTCGTGCACAGATCGTAGGCGAGCCAGCCGACGACCCCGAGCACCAGGGCGATGATGATCCACTTGATGGGCCTCTTCATCCGCGCACCGTCCCCGATCCGTTCGCCAGCACGATCTCGCCCGCGGGATTCGCCGTCTCGAACTCGAGGGCGTTCCCCTTCCGCCACAGCGACGTCGTCAGCGTCTCGCCCGGATAGACCGGCTTCGCGAAACGCACCGAGAGGCGCTCGAGGCCCTTCGGCAGCTTCGCGGCGACGAGCGCGAGCGTTCCCAGTCCGTGCATGATCACGCCCCGGAAACCCACCGACTTTGCCAGCTTCTCGTCCAGGTGGATCGGGTTCGTATCGCCCGACACTACCGCGTACCGCGCGGGATGGTCCGCCGCCACCGAGACCGTGAAGGTCGATGTTGCCGGCGGCTTTGCCGGCGGAGGCGGCACCGTCGCCGCCGCCGCGGGTTTCTCCCCCTTCGATTCGCTCCGGAAGAAGAGCCGCGACTCCATCTCGACCACGAGCTCGCCTTCCACCAGGAGCCGCTGGCCGAGATTCAGGATCTGCCCGCTCGATTTGTCCTCGATGCCGAGCACGCGCGCGCGCGGCGACATCAGGTCCCACGCCTTGAGCGGCCGGTGGACCGTGAAGACCTGCTCGCCGTGCACCATGCGTGAGAGGTCGCCGTTGAAGTCGGGGTCGTCCAGGAGCTTCATGAAGAGCTCCTTCACTACCGTCACCGGGAAGACCGGCGAGGCCGCGTCGCCCACCACCGCATCGTACGCGGCTAGCCGCTCGGGACGGATCAGCAGCGCCGGGGCGCGATAGGTCCGCCCGACGAGCGAACGGTGGAGCCCCTTCTCGGGCTCGAACCGGAACACCTGCCGGAACTTCATCCAGCTCGGGAGGTGCGTCGCCTTGATCTTCCCTTCGCTGAACGCCCTTTGCCCGTCGATCGAGCCCTCCAGGATCCCGGCCAGCGTCGCGCCGTCGGTCGTCAGCGTGCAGGTGGGGGAGGGGACGCCCGCGCGCACCGCGCAGGTCTTGTCCTTGATCTCGAGCGCGGCCTCCGAGCCGTCGGCCTTGAAGAGCAGCGTCCCGTTGAACCCCGCCGCCTTCTCCGGGAGGAATTGGCCGGGCATCCGCTGGAGGAGCGCGGCCACGTCGACCGTCGCCTTCGCGGCCGCCGGCGCCGCCGTCGCGGCTGCAGGGGCGCCGGACGCGGTCGCGGCGTTGATCTTCTTGAAGTCGAACACCTTCCCGAACTTGCCGAGATCGCGGACGTTCGTCGCCTTCAGCTTCCCGGCCATGAAGGCCATGTCGCCCTTCACCTTGCCGTCGATCATGCCCTGGAGCGTCTCCGCGTCGACCGTGATGACGCAGGTGGGGGAGGGCGGCTTGCCCTCGGCGACCCGCAGCGCCTTCGCTTTGACCTCGACCGTCCAGTCGCCGGCCCCCGTGATCGCGAAGTGCATGAGGGAGTCCCAGCCCTCGGCCTTGGCGGCGTCGAACCCCGTGGCGAGGGCCTTGAAGACGGCGGCGATCCGGGATGTTCCACCGCTCGGAGCCGCCGGAGCGGGCGCGGCTTCGGGAGGGGCATGGATGAACGTCGAGATCTCGGCCGGCGTCCACGCCTCCTTCTTCTCTTTCCCGCCCGTCAGCTCCATGTGGTACTCGAAGAGGTGGCGGCCGTGGACGCCGATGATCCGCCCCGTCACGTCCTTCGCGAGATCGCTCGCCAGGAAGACAACGACAGGCGAGACCTCCTCGGGGCGGTACTCGGCGGGGATCGTGTCGATGTCCTCCGTCATCCGCGTCTTGGCGAGCGGTGCGATGGCGTTGACGGTGATCCCGTCCTTCCCGAACTCCATGGCGGAGGTCAGCGTGAGCCCGTAAATGCCGGCCTTGGCGGCGCTGTAGTTGGACTGGCCGAAGTTTCCCTTGAGCCCCGCGACCGAAGTCGTGTTGACGATCCGCCCGCCGCTCCCCTTTTCCTTCATGACCCGGGCCGCGGCGCGCGTGCAGGCGAAGGTCCCGCGCAGGTGGACCGCGATCACGAGGTCCCACATGTCGTCGGTCATGTTGTGGATCGTCTTGTCGCGCAGGATGCCGGCGTTGTTGACCAGGATGTCCACCCGGCCGAACTTCTCGATCGCCGTAGCCACGATCCGGTCCGCGCCGTCGGCCACCGAGTCGTAGTTCGCCGCCGCTTCGCCGCCCGCCTTCCGGATCTCGTCGACGACCGCGTCGGCCATCTTATGGGTCGAGCCCGTGCCGTCGCGCGAGACGCCGGGGTCGTTGACGACGACCTTCGCGCCTTCCGCGGCCAGGGCCAGCGCGTGCGAGCGGCCCAGGCCGCCCCCCGCGCCCGTGACGATCGCGACCTTGCCTTCGAGCAGCTTCATAGTGTCAGATTTCAAAGAGTTTGATTTATGACATCCGTTCGATGATCGTGGCCATCCCCTGGCCCATCCCGATGCAGAGGGTGACGAGCCCGTAACGGCCCTTGCGCCGCTCCAGCTCGTGGAGGATCGAGGTCAGGAGCCGCGCGCCCGTGCAGCCCAGCGGGTGGCCCAGCGCGATGGCCCCGCCGTTTACGTTCACGCGTGCGGCGTCGACCCCCGTCTCCTTCATCCACGCGAGCACGACCGGCGCGAACGCCTCGTTGCACTCGAAGAGGTCGATGTCCTTCAGCTTCAAACCCGCCAGGCGCAGCACCTTCTCGGTCGCCGGGATCGGGCCCGTCAGCATGATCGTCGGATCCACCCCGGCGGCGACCGTCGCAACGAAGCGCGCCCGCGGTTTCCGGCCCAGCGCCTTCGCCTTCTCGGGGGACGCGATGAGGAGCGCCGCCGCGCCGTCGGAGATCTGGCTGGAATTGCCGGCCGTGATGACGCCGCCCTCCTTGAACGCCGCCTTCAGCGTCCCCATCTTCTCGAGCGACGTCTCCTTGCGCGGCCCCTCGTCGGCCGTGACGCCGCCGATCGGAAGGATCTCGTCCTTGAACGGGGCCTGGAGCGCCTTCTGATGGCTCGCGTAGGAGAACTCGTCCAGCTGTTTCCGGGAGATCCCCCACTTCTCGGCGATGAACTCCGCCGAGATCCCCTGCGAGACGAGGTCGAAACGGTCGAGGATGCGCGGCGAGAACGCCCCCGCGTCGCTCCCCATGGGGACGCGCGACATCGACTCCGTGCCGCCGCCGATCGCGAGCTCCATCTGGCCCGCCATGACCGCCTGCGCGGCGACGGCGCAGGCCTGCAGGCCCGACGCGCAGAGGCGGTTGACGCTCGTGCCCGGGACCGTGACGGGGAAGCCCGCCGCGAGCGCGGCGTTCCGGGCGATGTTCACGCCCTGCTCGGAGGTCTGGGTCACGCAGCCGAGCACCACGTCGTCGATCTCGGCCGGGTTGACTCCGTTCCGCTTCACGATCGCCGAGAGGACTTCCCCCGCGAGATCGTCGGCCCGCCAGCCGCGCAGGCCGCCGTCGTTCTTGCCGATCGGCGTCCGCAGCGCGTCCAGGATGAGCGCGTCCCTACTCACTGCCACCTCCCTGCGAGAGATATCGCACGATCGCGTTCTTCTGGATCTCGGCCGTGCCCTCCCAGATCCGGTAGATGATGGCGTCGAGGAGCCAGCGGGTCACGTCGTACTCCTTCATGAACCCGTAGCCGCCGTGGATCTGGATGGCGTCGAGGCAGGCCTGGACGGCCACCTCGCCGCAGTAGAGCTTGGCCTGGCTCCCCTCGCCGCGGGAGAAGGGGACGTGGTTCGTGTCCATCCACGCGGCCTTCCAGACGAGCGCGCGCGCGGCCTGGTAGTGGGTCTCCATGTCGGCCAGCTTGTGGCCGACCGCCTGGAACTCGATGATGGGCCTCTTCTGGACCCGCGTCTTCGCGTAGGCGACGGCGGTCTCGAGCGCGGCGCGGGTGATCCCGAGCGCTCCCGCGCCCACCATGACTCGCGAGCCCTCGAGCGTCGCGACGACGCCCATCATCCCGCCTTCCGTGTCGGACCCGAGCTTGTTCTCGGCGGGGATGCGGACATCTTCCAGCACGACCTCGGTGGTGTTGGAGGCGAGGACACCCCACTTGAGATAGTCGTTGCCGGGCTTCAGGCCCTTCGCGCCCTTCTCGACCATGAACCCGGCGAGTCCCATCGCGCGCTCGGTGCCGGTCTTCGCCTCGGGGTTGGTCTGGGCGACGATGACGTACGCGTCGGCGATCCCGCCGTTCGTGATGAACTGCTTGGTCCCGTTGAGGACCCAGTCGCTCCCCGACTTCTTCGCCGTGGTGGCCATGGCGCTGACGTTCGAGCCGGCGCCCGGCTCGGTGAGCCCGAACGCGCCGGTGTAGGGGATCTTGGCCTCGTTGTTCGGATTGCAGAAGGGGGTGAGCCAGCGCTGGCGCTGCTCGGGGGTGCCCATGGCCTCGATCGCCTTCGCGGTCAGGCCGCTGGCCGAGATGTGGATCGCGATGCCGGCGTCGCCCCAGTGGAGTTCTTCCGCGATGAGGCAGACGATGAGCTTGTCCGCGACGCCCAGGCCGCCGAACTCGGAAGGGAGGTAGTAGTCGACGAGGCGGAGGGCGTTCGCCTTGCAGAGGACCTCGTCGAGGGACTCCTTGGGGATCTTGAGTCCCTGGCGGTAGTACTTGTCGGCCAGCGGGCGCATCTCGGCCCGCGCGAAGTCGCGGGCCATGTCCTGCATCATCTTCTGTTCTTCGTTGAGGGCGAAGTCCATGGCTTATCCCTTCATCCCTTTACCAATGATTTTTCCTGGACCTTCTTGCGGAGGCGGAGCCACCAGCGCTCGTTCGTGGCGGAGATCTCCTTGGCCTTTTCGCGGAGGTAGTAGAGGTGGAACGGCCAGCGGATGGGGAAGCGCTGCTCGAGGCGGCGGAGCGCGTCGCGGTATTTCGCGAGGTCGTGGATGCGTTTGTCGACGGCCTTCACGACCGTCTCCGGCGAGAGGCGGGGCGTGAAGTAGAGGGCGACGTCGAAGGGGGAGAGGAAGCGGTCGTCCTGGAAGGCGGCCTCTTCGAGGAGGTGGAAGAAGGCGTTGCGGCCGCCGTCGGTGATGCGGTAGGTGCGCCGTTCGGGCCGCTTGCCGTTGCGGGAGGTGCTGCCCTTGATCCAGCCGCGGGCCTCGAGGCGTTTGAGGGTGTAGTAGAGGGTCCCGGAGCTGATCTCGAGGAGGCCTTCGAGGCGGTCGTCGATGGCGCGTTTGAGGTCGTAGCCCGACCGCGGGGCCTCTTCGATGAAGCCGAGCAGCGTGATGGAGTTGATCGGGTCGAGCGTCGCCGGCATCCGTCTATCTCTGTTATCTCATCTACTTAGACTATTCTAATTAAACTATATATCCGGAAACAAGGGATTCAGGAACGCGATCTCAGGGATGAGAAGCCCCCTACGGATCCGCCTCGAGCGTGATCGTGAACGTCTGCGTCTTGAGCCGCGGGCGCCCCTCCGCCGCCGCGGGACGCAGCGGGATCGAGAACGCCGCCACCGCGTGGTCCAGCGACGTCTCGGGACCGTTGGCGTAGGGGTTGAACGGGAAGACCGGCCACGCCAGCGCCGCCCCGGGAGCGTCCGTCCGGAGCGTCCAGCCCGCGTGGCGGATCCGGCCGGCCGGCGCGTCGATCCGCTCAGGCCCCACGACGACCTTCGACGCCGCCGTCTCGAGCGCCTCGCCCGCCTTGAGCCGCAGCTGCAGCGTGAGCCGCGCGTCCTCCATCCTCCCGCGCTCGACCACCGTCACCTCGATCGCGACCGCGTTGCCGGACGGCGGGCCCACCCGCAGGTCGGCGAAGAACGTGTTGTAGGCGAGCGAGAGGCGGTCCCCCGACTCGTCCATCACGAGCCGGCTGCTCGTGGGGAGTTGCATCACCTGGCCGCCCGCCTTCTCCGAAAACGTCGCGAGCTCCGGCTGGCGCTTCGAGTTGGCGCCCGAGACGATCAGCCCGAGCTTCCCGTGGAAGAGGCTCACGTGCCCCTGGCGGTCGAGATAGAACTGGTTCGTCACCGCCGACGTGGCGATGAGCCCCGAAAGGCAGACCGTCCACGGCGCGCTCTTCCGGATCCCCGCCGGGACCTTCATGCGGTGCGCGTACTTCGGAAGGTCCTGCGGGATCGGCGCGTCGGGGCCCTCGTGAAAGTAGAGAGCGTTCTGCGCGAGGCGCCCGAGCGCGTCGGGGCTGAGCTTGCGCTGCTTCAGGATCCCCATCAGGAACGCGGCGTAGCGCCGGCCGTCGGGGAAGTTCGAGAACCCGAAGTGGCCCCACGGGCTCGCCTCCCAGCGGCGGTTCCGGTCGTTGATCACCTCGACCGGCGTGCCGTCCGGCCAGGTGAAGGCGGTGTGGAAGTCCGTGCCGCGGCGGAGCGCCTCGAGCGCCGCTGGGTCGCGGCTGTGCTCGTAGTAGAGCGCCATGCTGGTGAAGGTGAGATAGTTGTACCCGGTCGTCGGCCCCGAGTCGCTGTGCTCGCCCCAATAGCCGTCGGGCGTCTGCTCGGTCGCGGCGAAGCGGTGCATCGCCTGTCCGCCCAGCTTCTCCCACTCGGCGTTCTTGAACACCTTCCCGGCCAGGTGCACCGTGGAAGACCAGATCGACAGATGGTTGGGCGACGTCCGGATGTACGGCGACTGGAAGCGCGGGTAGTCGAGGCGCTCGCGGACGTCCGCGACCATCTCCTCGAGCTGCTTCTCGATCTCCTTTCGCCACCGCGCGCGGCGCTCGTCGCCCAGGTCGCGCTCGAGGAGCCGCCAGCTGTCGAGCCAGAGCGTGACGATCCACTGGTGGTTGAGCCAGCCGGCGAAGCGGCCGGCCTCGCTCTCCTCGGCCAGGCGGTCGCCGATCTTCTGCGCGAGCCCGAGCTTCGAGCGGTCGCCGCGGGCGGCGAGCAGGGCCGGGGCGAGGATCCCGTTCCCGAAGGTCCGGACCTCGGAGTCCGACGCCACGCGCGCCTCGAGCGCCGGGATCCCCTCCTCGAGGAGACGGATGTAGAGCCCCGGCAGCTCCCCGCCGCGCGTCCCGCGGTCCGCCCCCGCGCAGCCGCAGAGGAGCGCCGCCGCCAGAAGCCCTCTCCTCACGGCTTCCTCATCGGCCCGACGTAGCGCTTGGACAGGACGATGCCGTCGATCCACACCATCCGCTTCTCGCCGGCCTTGGGCGGCTGGGACGTGTTGGTGGAGAGCATGATGTTGTTCATCACCAGCTTGTCCGTCTTTCGCCATTCCAGGCCCGTCTGTTCGATGACGAGGCTGCCGTTGATCCAGAGCCGCTGCTCGCCGTTGGACTTCCCTACCTCGTTGAGCTTGACCATCACCTCGGTGCAGGTCCACTCCTCTTCCTTGATCTCCGGCGGGACGCCCTTGTTCGGCATCACGTTGTCGCCCCAGTCGCCCTTCTGGCCGGGCCAGTAGGTGTAGAGCATGACGCGCGTCCAGGGCGGACCCTTGTCGCCGCCGACCCCGGTGCCGCTGCAGACCGTGTCGAACCCCGTGGGTCGCTTGCCCGCGCCGGGGCCGTAGCGGACCCCTCGCTCGTGGCCGTGAAGCTGGAGGAGCTTGTTGTTCCGCCAGTCCCCGCCCTTCGAGAGGCGGAAGTAGTAGCGGAGATGGACTTCGTCCGAGCCGCTCCACCAGTGGTGCATCCACCCGGCGCCGTTGTCGCCCGCTTCGGGAGTGAAGGGCAGGCGGAGCGAGCGGCGTCCGGCGAGGGCGAGGCTCGCGTCCTCCTCGATCTCCTTGGAGGCCGGATGGGAGATCTCCTGCCACGTCTTCTTCCAGGAGTCGGTCTCGAACGACTCGGTGAAGAGGACGTCCGGGTCCTTCTCGATTCCCGCGTCGCCGGGGTACTTTGCGGCGAGGCCCTCCTCGGCTTTCGCGGGAGGCGCGCCCCAGCCCTCGGCCTTGAGCTTCGCGACCGCCTCCTCGAGCGGGCCCTCGGTGAACAGGATCACGCCCTTCGCCTCGGCCGATTTCCCGGGCTCGATCGTGCCGTAGTACGGGTCGGCGTGGAGGCAGGGGATGTTCGCGTTGGAGAGGATGCTCTTTCCGGGAGTCCAGGCGACCACGATCTTGCGCTTCCCGTCGAGCGACTCGACGGCCGTCATCGCCGCGTCGACCCCCTCCTCGATGAGCCCTCCCTGCTTCTCGGCGAAGACGTTGTCGCGTTGATCGCAGCCCGCGACCGTCCCCGCCTTCACCTTGGCCTGGGGGCTCTTCGTGGGGACGTCGGCCAGCGCCGTGAGCTTCCCGTTCCGGAGGACGTAGGTGTGCTTGAAGTTTTCGACCCACTGGGGGAAGCCCGCCAGATGGCGGTAGTGGAAGCAGTAGAGCGGAAAGACCCAGGGGAGGGGGATCTTGCCGTCGTTCGCGATCCGGATCGTGAACTCGAGGCGGTCCGGTCCGGCGGCCTTTCCCTCGCCGGTGACCCGGACGCCGGGCGCCGTGGCGCTCTCGGCGTCGAGCGTGGCGCGCTTCCCGTCGGCCGAAACCTCCCAGCGGCCCCGGGGCTCCTTGTCATGGTACCGGAGGATCCCCATGCCGCGGACTTCATAGGAGAGGTGTTCGGGGAAGTTGACGACGAGCTTCCCGCCGTCGGCCCACGGCGGGAGGACGTTCAGTCCGTACGCGTACTCGCCCGAGTACTTCTCGAACCGCGGCCCATCGGCGGCGGGGGCCCGGACGGAGACCCACGCGAGCAGTCCCCACGTCAGAAGCCGCATCACTTGACTCCGGGGCGGATCGACACCGCCACGTCATCCTTCACGACGGCGAAGATCTGGAGCAGGAGCGTCCCGTCGCGGACGGAGGCGACGGCGGGCACCTTCGCGCCGCCGATCAGGACCTCCGCGGGCGCGGGTCCCGCCCAGCCCTTGATCTTGAAGGCGGGGTTCACCCGGGGGACCGTCTTCCCGTGGATCGTGAAGTCGACCCCGTCCGCGGCGGCCTTGAGGACGGAGCAGCCCTCCTCCTCGTTGAATCCGTCGGCGTCGCGGTCGCCCTCGTCGGCCGTGTCCACCGCGCCCTTGGCGGCGGTCAGCCGGCCGGTCGACCGGTAGTCTTGCGCGTGGAGCGCCGCGGTCTCGGCGGAATTGATGTCGTCCGCGAACCGCATGAGGAAATTCACCCGCTGCTTTCCAGCGGGGAGGGTCTTGTCGGGCCAGAGCGACCCCAGATCGAAGCTGCACCGGAGGTCCTTGTCGTTGTACCCCTCGTTCCAGTAGGAGGCGCCGAACTTCCCCTTCTGGGCGACCATGAGGATGTCGGTGAAGTACGTCGGCCCGTCGGTCCACTGGAGGGTGAAGGAGGTCGGCGTCTTCGGCGTGGGCTTCTCCGCTCCGTTCTCTCCGGCGACCCGGGCCTCGCCTTTGCCCTTGGGCCCCCAGGCGCCGTTGGCCTTGGTGATGACCAGGAAATGGTGGTAGGTCACCGGCTCGTCCTGCTCGAGGACGTAGGAGACATAGGCGCTCCCGTCGGGGCTAAGCGTCCAGGTCTGGTCGAAGCGGAGCTCCTTCCACGCGGCCTTCGCGTCCGTGTTGCCGTACCTCATGTGGGCCCCGCGGAGCCGCACCCGCACCCGCGCCGGGCCCGCCTCGAGGAGCGTCATCTCCTCCGCGGGATTCGCGTACCACGAGCCGTCCGTGCCGGGCTTCCCGATCTTGATCCAGAAGAAGCCGTTCTCGTCGAGGACGGGCGCGAGGTCGCGCTTCTTGTCGGGGTCGTGCTTGAGGTCGAACCACGTGGCGCCGAACCCCTTGCGCTTCGTGAACGTGGTCTCGAACCGCCCCGCGGAGATCACGCGGATGAGGCCGTCGGTCTCCTGCGTGGCGCGGATCTCCTGGGCCGAGACGAGAAGCAGGAGGAGGACGCTCACTTCGCCTTCCACTCCACGACGGCGGCGGAGGCGACGGGCTGATCGTAGGGAGTCACGTTCCGCCACGTCCCGTTGAAGACCATGAGGAGCGAGGTGGCCGCCTTCTTCTCCCGATCGTAGGTCAGGATCCCCTCGGCCGCGGACGTGGAGTACGTGGGGCGCTTCCGCTCGTCGTGCGTCTCCACCTTCACCGCCTCCCATCGGCCGGTCAGGCGGATCCGCGCCGTCGTCCCTTCGACCGAGGCCACCGTGGCCGTCATCTCCACCTTGGTGACGTCCTTGGGACCCGGCATGTGGCTCGTGTCGGACGACGCCGAGATCGCGCGGCAGAACTGGCGCGCCACCGCCTCGGGGACGAGGTGTTCCTTGGCGTCGCCGGGGGGCGCGAGCGCGGCCAGGTCGGCCGGCGTCAGGAGGATGCTGTCGATGTTCGGTGGCGCCTCGCGCTTCCCGTGGTAGAGGACGCAGAACCAGACGGCGAGGCAGACCTTGCCGTCGGGCTGCACTCCCGTGCCGCGATGGGGGAGCGGATCGGCGGCCTTCACCGCGCGCGGCTCGACCGCGCCGAAGTCCCTGATCGCCCCGTCGAGGGTCTCGATCACCTCCTGGGTCCAGGTCTTGTGGTCCTTGAACTGCTGGTGGGCGGCGATCACCTTCCCGTCGGCGGAGGCGATCCAGAAGCCCTGGTAGTTGGGCTTCTGCTTCTGAGCGGCGCGGAAGAAGTCGCCCGCGGCGTCCTTCTGCTGGCGGATCACGTAGAGGTTCTGCGCCACCGGGACGAAGTTCGCCGAGATGCGGCGGATGACCTCGTCGTTCGAGAGCGGGCCCGCCCGGAGCCCCGAGGCGTAGCCTCAGCAGCGCTCGAGAGGATCGTCGCCGCTCACCCAGAGGAGGATCGGCCGCTTCTCCTCGCGGGCGAGCCGGATCCCCTCGTTGAGGTCCACGATCCACGGGATCTGCTTCCACTTGTACTCGCCGGGCTTCGGCTTGATGATCTCCGCGCGGCGGGCGAGATCGTCGCCGGCCTGCCCGAAGGCGGCGGCGGCCAGGATCGCGAGGATGGTTTTCATCGTGCCCTCCATTCGACCACGGCGCCGGTCCGGTTCGGCGCGGCGTCGGGCCGGCCGGAGCGGATCGTTCCGTCGAAAACCAGGAGCAGCGAGCGCATCGACTTCCCTTCGATGTCATAGAGGGCCGTTCCCTCGGCGGTCGCCGCTCCGTACTGGGGCCGTTTCGCGTCCCCTTCGACCAGGTGCATCATCTCCCATCGCCCCGCGAAGCGGAGGCGCGCGACGCCGCCCTCGATGGATTCGACGGTCGCCTTCAGCTCGGCGACTTTGGCCTCCTCCGGCCGGGGCATCCCGCTCTGATCGCTCGAGGCGGAGAGGAGCCGGGTGAGCTTCCGCGCCACCCCTTCGGGCACCTCCCCGGTCGCGCCCGCTTCCACCCGGGCGGGGACGAACCCGGCCCACTCCCCTGCGGAGAGCGCGAGGCTGTCGATCATGATCGGCCCGTCGGGACGGAGCGCGCCGTCCCAGGTCCAGGCGCAGGAAGGCTCGATCCCCGCGGGGATCGTGGAGCGACCGCCGCCCAGCATCTGGCGGCCGTAGAGGGCGAGCGAGGCGCCTCCGTCCGGCCGCAGTCCCACGCCCCGGGAGGGAAGGGGGTTCGTCGCCTTCGCTTCGCGCGGGGTCACGTCGCCGAACGCCTTGAGCCCCGCATCCATCGTCTCGAGCAGCTCGACGGACCCGTTCTTGAAGTCCCGGTAGTCCTGCCGGCCGGCCAGCACCTTTCCCTCCGGCGAGACGATCCAGACGCCCTGGTACTGGTCCTTCTGGCGCTGCACGGACTGGAAGAGCTCGCGGCTGCCGTCGGTCGCCTTGCGGACGACGTACAGGTTGATCGCGGCCGGAACGAAGTCCCGGGTGACGCGCCGGATGACCTCCGCGTTCGAGAGCGGGCCCCCACGGAGCCCCGCGGCGTACCCTCAGCAGCGCTCGAGGGGATCGTCGCCCGTCGCCCAGAGGAAGATCGGGCGCCTCTCCTCGCGGGCCGCCTTCTGGGCCCCGGCCAGGTTGAGCACCCACGGGATCCCGAGCCACGTGAGCTCCTTCACGGTCGGCTTCACCGCCGCCGCGCGCGTGGCCAGGTCGTCCTTCGCCTGCGCGGCGAAGGCCAGCAACACGATCAGGGTCTTCATGAGGGTCTCCTATTCCCGGATCTCAAGGTCGTCCAGGAGCATCCGCGCCTCGGCGGCGCCCTCGAAGAGGACGCTCAGGTTGTTCATCACGCTCCCGGCCAGGCTCGGGCCGTCGAGCGCCCAGCCCACGCGCGCTTCGCCCCCGCGGAACTCGACCTGCTTCCACTCGCCCTTCTTAAGGCCGGTTACGTAGTAGCGCGTGTTGTCCTTGAGCTTGTCCGACCAGATCAGCACCGTCGCCTGATCGACGTCGGCGAGCGGCTTGAGGCGGAACTTGATCGTCGTCGTCTCGCCGACCACGGTCGACCACGCGTTCCAGGCGCTGGTCCCCTTGGGGCCGAAGGCGAGCGCGCCCTCCTGGATCTCCCCGGGGAACTTGCTCGCGCCGCCCTCGAACTTTTCGGAGAAGAGCACCTTGACCGGGGCGGCCGCCGCCGGCGCGGCCTGGAGGGCGCTCCGGCCGGGAGTCGCGACCTTCTTGCCGGCCTTGGGTTTCCCCTCGACCGGTCCGACGTACTCGGTGGCCAGGACGATGTCGTCGAACCAGACCTCGTAGGCCCGGTCGGTGGCGGTGTCGTTGTTGTGCTTCGCGGCCTGGTCGGTGATGTAATAGAGGAGCCAGAAGGTGTTCACCTTGAGCGCGTCGCTCGTCCGCCAGCGGATCCCCTTGAACTCGCCGGCCTTTTTCCCATCGACCCAAAAGGCCTGCTCCCCGTCGGCGGCCTCAGGCTTCGAGTTGGCCTTGAGCATGGCCTCCACGCAATACCAGCGGCCGGGCTGGATCGGCTCGGGCTTCTCGGCGTCGAAGAAGTTCCCCCAGTATTTACCGTTGGCGTCGCCCTTCATCTCGTGCCAGTAGGAGTAGAAGTGCCAGACGCCCGGGGCGGGGGCCTTGCCCCACTGGCCCCACGGCTCGATCCCCGTCGTGAAGCCCTGATCGCCGGCGGGTTTCAACCCGGCGCCGCCCTTCGGCCACGGCGTGGGATTCCGGTCGGCGTTCAGGTGGACGAAGTGGTGGATGTATCCGGTCTTCTCGTGGAACTTCACGTAGAACCGCGCGAACATCGTGTCCGCGCCCTTCGTATGGGTGTAGAGGTGGCCGTTCTTCGCGATGTGGATCGATCGATTCCCGGGCGACGCGGCGTGTACGTCGCCGGGCAGGTCCATGTTCTCGGGGTGCGAGACCTCGCCCCAGCGGGCGCCGATCTCTTTGACGTCGCCCGTCTCGAAGTCCTCGACGAAGAGGACGCGCGGGTCCTTCTCGATCCCCTCGTCCCCGGGGTACTGTGCGGCGATACCCTGCTGAAGCGCCAGGAGGAGCGCGATCACTTGAGCATCTCCACGAGTTCGATGTCATCGAAGTAGACCGGACCGGTGGTGCCCGACAGGCTGATGTTGAACCAGGTGAGCCGGTCGCCCTCCTGGATCTTGGCGGCGCCGTCGATCAGCAGATAGAACTCGGAGAGCGGGACCTCGAAGATCTCCCACTTCCCGTGGGCGAACCCCTTCACCTCGAAGCGGAAGTTGTCCCGGACGCGCTCGTCCACGAACTGGACCCAGAGCGCGTCGCCCGAGCTCGCGTAATAGCGGAAGCGGAGTTTGAGCGCGCCCTTCACGGTCGAGACGCGCTTGTCGATGCGCGAGAGGTCGAGGTTGATCCCCGGCGACCCTTCCAGGCAGCCCCGGTTGAGACCGCGAGCGGGGCCCGCGACCGGCTTCCCGTCCTGCCAGGGGGTGGGCTTTCGCTGGTCCTCGAAGTCGTACCGGAATCGGGGCGCCTCGGGCGGATCGGCCGCGCGGCGCCAGGCCATCATGTCATCGACGTCGACGGCCTTGGCCTTCGCCGGCGCGGCGGTCTTCCTCGCCGTCGTCCCGTTGCCGGCGGTCACGGCGACCGCCCCCTTGTCGTTGGCGACGTTCACTTCGCCGGCGGTGACGACGACCTCCGTGTGGTCGGTCCGCTTGACGCCGAACTGCGTGCCGGTGACCCGGACCGCGGCGTCGGGAGTCAGGATCGCGAAGTTCCGCTTCGCTCCGGGGATCACCTCGCAGAAGATCTCGCCCCGTTCCAGCCAGAGCTCGTCGGCGGCCTGCAGACGGAGTTCGGCGCGCGGCCGGAGGGTAAGGCGCGTCCCGTCGGCGAGGGTGAGCCGGGCCATCCGGTCGCCCGCGTGGAGCGCCGCGTCCTTCTCCCATTCGGCGCCCTTCTCGAGCTTCTTACCGGCGAGATCGATCGTGCCCTCCACGCCGGTGACGGCGGCGAAGACCCGGACGGGCCGGGTTTCGGTCGGAGGCACGACCGGCTTCGCCGGCTCCACGGGAACAGGCGCGGGCTTTTCGGGTTCGATCGGCTTCGGCACGGGAAGGCTGGGCGCCGGCTCGATCGGCCGGGGAGCGGGCGCGGGCGGGCGGAGCGGCGGATCGGGGAGGGGCAGGGGCTTCGGGATCGGGGGCGGCGGGACGGGATCGAGGATCGTCTCGATCGGGGGCCGCTCGGCCGGGGGCGTCGTGACGACGGCGGGCTCGGTCTTCCGCGGCTCGCGCGTCGCGACCATGATCCCCGCGACGACGACGGCCGCCGCGGCGGCCGCGGCGATCCATCGGCCGAGGGAGGGCTTCCGACCCGAGAACCGGAGCGCCTTCCGCGGGACCCGGGAGAGGATCCGGCGGACGAGTTCGGGATCCGCGCCGGGTTCCGGGTCGAGCGTGGCGAGGTCGTTCGCCAGCCGCCGGACGTCGGCGGCTCTCGCGCGGCACGCGGCGCACGCGTCCAGGTGCGCGCGGGCCCCGGGCGAGGGATCGAGGAGGAGATCGTTCGTCAGGTCGCCGCAGTTCGTCATCACCCTGCCAAAGCGCCCCGCGGCGGGACGTGGCCGGGAAATCCCGAGGCCTACTTCTTCAGCACCCCCTGGTTCTTGAGCCACTCCACGCAGCGCTCGGTCCAGGCGGAGCAGGGGAGGTCGCTCTTGCGGACGCCGAACCCGTGGCCGCCGTCGGCGTAGACGTGCAGCTCGACCGAGGCGCCCGCCTTCTTCAGCGCCAGGTAGAGGACGACGCTGTTCTCCACCTTCGAGACGGCGTCGTTGGTCGCGTGGACGAGGAGGATCGGAGGCGTCTCCTTCGAGACGCGCATGTCCGCGGAGAGGAGGTCGTTGTCGTTCCCGACCAGGTACCCGGAGTAGAGTGGGATGGCGAAGTCCGGCCGGCAGCTTTCCCGGTCGAGCTCGTCGACGGCTTCGTAGGCCCGCTTGTCGGAGTTCATCGCGGCGGCGGCCGCGAGGTGGCCGCCCGCCGAGAAGCCGACGATCCCGATGCGCTTCGGATCGATCCCCCACTCCTTCGCGCGGCTCCGCACCAGGCTCAGGGCCCGCTGGGCGTCCTTGAGAGGCCCCAGCGGCGGGACGTTCTTCACGTCTCCCGGCCGGCGCGGGCACCGGTACTTGAGGAGGATGCCGGTCACGCCGATCGACGCGAGCCACTCGGCCACCTCTTCGCCCTCCACGTCCCACCCCAGGTTGTGGTAGCCGCCGCCCGGGCAGATGATCATGGCCACGCCCGTGTTCTTCTCCTGGGGCGGTCGAAAGACCGTGATCGTGGGCTTCGAGACGTTGGTCAGCCACTTCGTCGGCCTTCCCGCGACGAGGTACGGCTTCCCGCCGACCTTGAATTCGAAGAACCTCTCCTCGCCGGTGAGGCCCACGTCTCCGGGCGCCGGGCCGGGCCAGAGCGGGACGACCTCGGGCGGATCGGCCGCCGGTCCTGCTCCGGGGAGGGAGAAGCCGAAGAGCAGGAGCACGATCGTTGCGGTCCGCATCATGGGCGTTTCCTCCAAAGTCCCGCCGCGTTACCGGCCGTCTTTCGAGGCCGGCCGGCTCGTTCCCACGGACAGCTCGTCGATCCACAAGGTCTGCTCGTGGGGAAGCAGGCCGGGGCCGAAGTAGGGAGTGAGCAGGAACTGGTTGAACTTCATCTTCGGGAAGTCCGTCGTGCGGAGGACGACGTCCTTCTGCTCGACCACCAGGGCGCCGTCGAACCAGGCGCGGACGATCCCGTCGGCCACCGGCTTGTCCGACTTCAGGTCCAGGCTGTTGAGCGTGAATTGCGCCTCGACGCAGTGCCACGCGTCGTCGGTGAAGAGCGCCTTCGCGCTGTCGAAGGTCCGGCCGTTGTAGCCGCCCTTGATCGGCCCCTGGGTGAGGCCGTGGGGCTTGTCCTTGTTCAGGATGTCCTGGGCCGCGAGGCGCAGCCTGCCTTCCTGCGGCTCGATGTACACCGTCAGGTGGCTGGCGGCCGGGCCGTGATACTTGACGTTCTCGGTGGTCATGAAGTGCATGAGATGGGGATGGTACGCGCGGCCCGTCCA
>CAZSCC010000417.1:0-5024 GCA_964604905.1 uncultured Planctomycetales bacterium | reverse complement strand
AGTCGCCTCATCACGCGCCGCTTCAACCAGAAGCCCGTCGAGGCGGCGATCGCGGAGATCCGCCAGGCGCGTCGCTGGTTCCGGGAGCCATTCTTCGAGCTGGCCGACGACAACACGTTCATAGACAAGGCGTGGTCGAAGGATTTCCTGCGGGCCCTCGCTCGCGAGGAGATCCGGTACTTCACCGAGACCGACGCCTCGGTGGCCGACGATCCGGGCCTCTGCGACCTGCTCGCCGACTCGGGGTGCCGCCAGGTCCTCATCGGCTTCGAAAGCCCAGACGCTGGCGACCTCGCAGGCATGGATCCCGCGGGCTGGAAGCGGAAGCAAGCGCCGCGCATCCTGCGCGCGATCGACGTTCTCCAGTCGCGCGGCGTGAGCGTCAACGGCTGCTTCGTCCTCGGACTCGACGGCCAGTCGCCGGACGTCTTCCCTCGCCTCCGCGATTTCGTCAAGGCCTCCGGGCTTGCCGAGGTCCAGTACACGGTGCTGACGCCCTTCCCGGGGACGGCCCTCTACGACCGCCTGCGGCGGGAAGGCCGGCTCCTCGGCGAGGGGCGCTGGGACCGCTGCACGCTCTTCGACGTCAACCACGTGCCCAAGGGGATGAGCGTTGACGATCTCGAGAAGGGCCTGGAGTACCTCATGGGATCGCTCTACACCGCCGAGGAGGTCCAGCGCCGCCGGCTGCTCTACCGGCAGACGATGCGGCAGGTGCGCAAGGAGGCCGTGTGACGGGGGCGCGGAACGTCCGAGGCGGCATCCTCCTCCTGGCCTTCGGGCTGCTGGCGGGCCTTGCCATGTCGCTCTACGCCTTCAAGCCGATGGTGCCGGTTCCTGAGTCCCTGGCGCACTACGACGACCTCCCGCGCCGGATGTTCCGGCTGGCCCACATCGCGGCGGTCATGCTCCCCGTCATCAACATCGTGCTCGGAGGCTGGCTGGACCGGCTGAACCTCTCCGCGGGGTGGCGCCAGGCGTCCAGCTGGCTCCTCCTCCTGGGCGGGATCGCCCTTCCGGTCACGCTGGCGATCGAGGGTCTGTTCCCATCCGTGATCCCGCTGCACCTGTCGGCGCTCCCCGCGGTCGCATTCTTCGGCGGCGTTGCCCTGTCGGCGATCGGGGCGCTGCGGATGAAGGCCTCCGGGGGACCTGACGAAAAACAGACCGTCCGTTTTTGAAGTCTTGGCCCCAAACCCGCATGCACAAAAACAGACGGTGCGTTTTTTGACAACTGGGACATTCTGTCCCACTTGTCAAAAAACGCACCGTCTGTTTTTCGTTAGGGGCGCCGGCGGAGGAGGTCTTCGAACGAGCGGCGGTCCACCAGGTTGGGCATCTTGGCGGTGTCCTCGTTCTGGACCCAGAGGTGCTTGGAATGGAACCAGGCGCCGTTGCTCGTGCCGCCACGAACGATTATCGGGATCGCACCCTCCTCAACTTGCTTTCCCCCCGAAACCTTCTCCCAACCCGTCTTCATGTCCTTGAAGACGTAGATCCTCCAATCCACACCGTCTGAGAAGACGATGTCCGGATGACCGTCTCCGTTGAGATCCACGAACCGGAGCCCGGAATCACGTCCAATTCCGTCCATCATGGGGAGGGGCAGGTTGAAGGGGAGTGGCTTCCAGCGATCGTCCGCTGCCGCATAGACCCCTCGATCCGTCAGCAGTTCACATCTCCCATCCCCGTCCAGGTCCCGGAGCCTGACCCGGCCGGCGATCGAGTTCGCCAGCGTCAGGCGCTCCCAGTCCTTCCCGCGGAACGTCCACGCGCCGGTCCTGTCCATGACGCTTGCGGTGCCCTCTGATGAAAGGATGCCGTAGCGGGCCCCCGGCTCGGCGGGATGGCCGATGTCCGTCCATCTTCCGGCCGCGCGGTCCCAGAGGCGGGTCGATGAGAGGGCTCCGTTCGAGACGACCACGTCCAGGAAACCGTCGTTGTTCACATCCAGCAGGCGCACTCCGTTATCCCCGCCATCCGGACGACGGAGCGGGTTCCCCTTGAGCAGGTTCCGGTCGAGCCGCTCCTGTGCCTCGCGGAACGTCAGGAATTTCACCTTCTTCCCGTGCTTCTCGACCGCGTGGTCGATCAGTTCGTTGACCTGCTCCGCCTTGATCCAGCCGTGCGGATGGAAGACAAGGTTGAACGTCCCCTGCTTGATCACCACCGCATCCAGCGCCGCCTTCAGGTCCGCCACGGTCTGCGGGTTGTTCGGCTTGAGCAGGTTCTGCGCCTCCCAGTCCGACGGCACGATGCACGGGAACTCCCAGCAGAGCTTCCCGATCACGTACGGATACGGATAGTCCTCGATCGTGTTCACGAACGAGGGGAAGGGGAGGTACTTCCGGAACTTCTCCTTGCCGTCCGCGTCGGTCGTCAGCTCCTTCGGCAGGTCCGTGTCGCTCGACGTCGTGATGTTGAACACCGACGTGTCGATCGTCAGGAAGTTCCCGCGCGGCGTCGTCTTGTTGAAAATCTCCGCGAAGAACCGCGGGCTCGGCGTGTTGAGCGAGTCGCAGCAGGGCATCCGGAACGCCACCGGCTTGTTGTTCGGGATGAGGTTCATGAGGTCGATGCAACGGTCGTAGGTCGACTTGGCCTTGGCCAGATCGCCCCCCTGAAGCAACGGGCACGGATGATCCACCGTATGGACTTCGATGCTCACCCCCTCCTTCAGCCACTTCTGGAGATGCGCGTGATTCGGGTCGATCGTGCACGTCATGATCGACACCGGCGCCCGGCCGTCGATCTTCTTCAGGCGCTCGAGGATCGGCCGGAGATAGGCCTCCCACTTGTCGTGGCCCCGCATGTCGTCGATCGCCAGCGTCACGACCGCCTCGACGCCCTCCTCGCCGACCCACTGGGGCGTCGTCAGCTTCGCGAACTTCCGGTGCGGGTAATAGGGATCGCTCTCGTCGAGGTAGGTCAGGCGATTGCCATCCTGGGCCTGCACCAGCGCGGCTAGCAGGATCGCCATCATGCCTTGACCGCCTCCCGGATCCGCTTGACGAGGCCGCTGTCGGGATCGCCCGACCCCTTCAGGTAATGCAGACTCGAAGCGATGAAGCGGTTGCGCCACGCCGGGGAGACCCGGTAGTAGTCCTCCAAAACCGCGGCGCTGAACTTGTAATCGTGCGCGTCCCTGCCCTTCATGAAGATGAGGACCCGCGCGGCGTCGAGGATCGGACGCGGGTCGCCCTTCTCCTTGAGGTAGCCCAGGACCTTCGCGGAGGCCGACATCTTGTCCTTCGGCAGGTCGGCGAAGACCTCCTCGACCGAGGCGCCCCCCTTCGGCTCGACCTCGTCCAGCTTGACGAACTTGTCGATCCTGCCCCGGAAGAGCGGGATGAACGCCGCCGCCTGGAGGAGCAGGAAGCGGCGCGTCTCGTCGTCCGAGGTGTAGTCGTAACAGTAGTGGAGCGCGTTCATCGTCGTCTGCGAGTGGAGCGACTGGATGTTGACGCGGCTCATGAGGATCTCGCCGGCGGCCGTGTGGATCGCGTCCCAGATCGACTGTGCCGCGAGACCGCCGTTCAACAGGTCGACGCTCTTCTGCGCCATCTCCTTCGCCGATCCCTGCCGGAACCCCGCGACCAGGTCGGTCGTGGCGGCGGAGTCCAGCTTGCCTTCGCGCCAGTCGGGACGGATCTTCTTGAGGAGCTCGAGGTTCTGCCGCCCGTGGCGGTCGGCCTCCTGGTCGCTCTTCGCGGGATTGTCCCCCGTGAAGTACTGGAGCGCCTGGGCGAGGGAACGGAGGATCGGCTCGGCGTGCTGCCAGCCGATGCAGGAGAGGACGCGCCAGGCGCCGGCCACGTAGATGATCTTGTGGCCAATGTCCCGGAAGTCGCGCGCCCCATAGCGGGCGAAGAGCTCGAAGACCTCGTGCGCGCCGGCTCCCCGGGCCAGCGCGGCCGCCGGCCCGTCGATCCCCTCCACATCCCAGCTCTCCAGGGCGTCGATGAACGCCTTCCTGGCCTTCGTGGGGGAGGGCACCTTGGAATCGTCGACCGGAGCCATTTTCCAGCCGGTCTTCTTCTGTTCGTCGGCTTGGGAGATCTTGAAGTTGTCGAGCGCCCAGAAGATCGGCAGCCAGCGGTCGGTGTCGGGCGCCGAAAGGCTCGACTGGTGGGCGGCGTTGATGGAGAGGACGGTGTGGAACTTGAAGCCGACGGGCCTGGGCTGGACGTTCCGGACGCCGGCCAGGTGGAGGGCCGCCAGGACGTCCCCGTAGGGCAGCCCCTTGCGCACCTTCGCGCCCATCTCCTCGATCAGCCGGTCCCGAGGGGACTCCTCCACGAAGCGGACCAGGGGCTCGATCCCGGGATCCATCCGGACGCGCCGCGCCTCGGCGGCGCTCACGGCGGGGAAGAGGCCCAGGTCGCCCAGGCCCAGCAGCGCGGCGCCCGAGAGGGACGATTGCAGGAAGGTCCGGCGATGCATCATGGGTAATCCTCCGCTCCTGACAGGGTACCTAATTTACGACGGGGCCCGGCGGGTAATTGACGATCGCGGATTCCCTGCAAGGTTTCGGGGGGTCGCCGAGTGTAGAATCGGATGGAAACCATGATGGATCTGCGACGCGAGGTGATGAGGCTGGCCCTGGAGCATCGGGCGCCCCTCTGGGCCTTCCTGATGGGCCTGACGAAGAACCCTCAGAAGGCCGAGGACCTCTTCCAGAACACCTACCTCGTCGTCTGCGAAAAGTGGGACCAGTATCAGCCCGGCTCCAATTTCATCGCCTGGGCCCGCCAGATCGCCCGGTTCGAGTACCTGGCCTCGGTGGACCCCGAGCGCCGGCCGTTCGTCACCGCCGAGATGGAGGTCCTGGAACGCGCGCTCGTCGCCGCCGGCGAAACCGGCGGGGCCGGGGCCGATCGCAGGGACGCCCTCGAACGCTGCCTGAACTCCCTGCCGGAGGCCCGGGGCCGCCGCGCGCTCGAACTGCGCTACGGCCAGGGCCTGCCTGGCGAGCGCGTGGCCCGTGACCTAGCAGGTTGCTGAAAAACCCCCATTCACTCGAG
>CAZSCC010000416.1:0-2889 GCA_964604905.1 uncultured Planctomycetales bacterium | reverse complement strand
CCGCAGCGGTGGGCGAGGTTGTTGTTGCTGCCGGAGGTCGTGGTTTTGGGCGGCGGGGCGGTCGACGTGGCCGTCACGACGGCGGAGTTCGCCGTTCCCAGCGGATTGACGGACTGGACCCGATAGTCGTAGGCGGTTCCGACCGTTCCCGTGGAATCCGTGTACCCGGTCGCCGTCGGCGCAAGGACGGCCAGGGTGGCCCAAGCGTTCATGCCCTGGGGGCTCCGCTGAACGACATAGCTCACGACCTGCGTACCCTGAGTCGTCCACGCCAGAACCACCTGGAAGACGCCGGAAGTCGCCGTCAGTCCTCCGACGGCCGTGGGAGCACTGTCGACTCCGGCGGCCAGAGCCGAGACTTCGACGGCCGACAGCGCGCGGTTGTACACTCGCGCGTCATCCATCAGTCCGTTGAAAAAGCCGGACACCCCGGCATCTTCGCTCCCGATCGACGAGTTCGCCGAGGGAGTCGCCGGCGTGGTGTTCGCGGCAAAGGCGAGCCCCGTGGCGCTCGCCCGAACCAGTCCATTTCTGTAGACGGTGATCGTCTTGTTCGTGTAGTCGATCACGCCGGCGACGTGAAACCAGGCCCCGGCGGTGATATCCCCGGCCGGCGAGTCTCCGACCGGCGAGGCCTCCACATCATCGGACTTGCCGAAGCAATGGATGGTCCCATTCACCAGGATCTGCATGCTCGCTCGTGAAGTCCCCTGGGTCTGGACTCCGGCGATGGAAAGGGCCAACACGTTCATGTCGGCCGCCATACTGGCGGGATTGACCCAGGCTGAGAGCGTCACCGCGGAAACGCCCTGGATGATCGTCCTGTCGATCCCCAGATCGATCCGATCGCTGGTCCCGTTGAACTGCCGACAAAACGGGTTGGCGAATTTGATGGCCGGCGCGCCCGGCGCAGTCTGCACGGTCCCGGTGTAGGTCCCATCCACCGCAGAGGGAGACGAATCCAGCGCGGCGGTGGCCGCCACCGCATCGTCCAGCTTCCAGTATCCGACCAAGCCGGTGGTCACCGACTGCCTCATCAGGACCGAAGGAGCCTTCAAGCTTCCCCGGTCACCCCATCCGCTGTCCTGAAGCGCCAGCATTCCGAAGAAGGCCGCCAGAATCGGGAGCCTCCCCAGCCCTATCCCCCGTCCCATCCCCCTAAGAACACGCATCCGGATTCTCCGTTCACAATGGACTCAACCCGACATCTGCCTCGACTCCATATTCTACGCTATTCTCGCAGATTTGATGCATTCCGGAGGTGGAAAGAACAAGTCTTGAAGCGAAGAAAGCCGAAGGGGGTCACTTCAGCGCTGAACGAGCGGTCCTGGCGGGTGCCGAGGGGTGTGACCTGTAAGGGGTCAGGCGCCCGACTTCTTCTGGCGGGTGAACCACTTGGTCATGAAATCGATCATCTTCTTGCGGTCTTCGGAGAGGTTGACGAACCGGAGGCCCGCCAGATAGTGGAGGCCGTCGGCGCGCGACCAGCGGACTTCGACGGCCACCTCGAGCGCGTCGGCGAACTTGTTGAAGTGGAGCGTGAAGCGCATCAGCGTCCCGGGGTCGAGCGGCTCGGTCACGCCGAGCTGGACCCCCGTCCGGCTGAGATCGACCACGGTCCGGGCGAGGTTCCGCTTGAGCCCCTCGGCGGAGAGCGTCCCCTGGCGCACCAGCGTCACCACGTAGTCGTCGATCTTGAAGCGCAGGGCAACCCGCTTCTCGGAGGCACGGACCATGACGTCGGCCTCGGTCTTCGGGGCGGCGCCCAGCGTGAACCTCTCCCGCTGCCCCACCGGAGTGTAGACCTCACTGAACTGGAGGCCGGCGAAGTGCGCCGGCGTCCCCGCGCGCGCGGCGCACCAGCGGACCAGGCCCCGGGCGCGGAAGGACTCGCCGGAGCGGCGGTCCTTGAGTTCGACGGTGATCGTGTCGCCCTTCCCGACCGACTGGTTGAGCTTGATCCGCGCCCCGCCCGGGGAAATGTCCAGGACCCCCTCGCCGATGTTCTGGCGGACCTGCGGGATCACGCTCTTGGTCGCGAGATAGCAGTAGAGGTCGACGTCCGCGATGAAACGGCGGGGATGGACGCGGCGGGGATCGTTCGCGGGCATGGGCGCAGGGTAGTCGAAAGGGCGGCCGAAGTCAAGATACCCATTATGGGTAACCCGCCCCCCACCCGTTTTCTCTCGCATTCCGGAGGCGCCTTCGTATAATGTCGCGGACATATGGACGGGTTTTTCTTCCTCCTCCAGGACGGACAGGCCCCGCCGCCCGCCACGGCCGGCACGGCTCAGGACTCCGCCGGCGCTGCGCCCCAGGGCGGCATGGGCGGCGGCGGGCTGGGAGGGATGCTGGTCCCCCTGGTCCTCATGTTCGTGGTCTTCTACTTCCTCATGCTCCGCCCGCAACGCAAGCAGGCCAAGGAGCGGGAAGGAATGATCGCGAACCTGAAGAAGAACGACCACGTCATCACCAGCTTCGGACTCTACGGCATCGTCAAGCAGGCCAAACCGGAAGACAAGGACATCCTCCTTTGCATCGACGAAGCGAAGGACGTCCGCATCCGGGTGAGCAAGGCCTCGGTCGCGGGGATCGAAAAGGCCGCCGGCGGCGAAAGCGAGCCGAAGCCCGAGGCGCAGGAAAAGGCCAAGAGCTAGAGGGCCCCGGACCGCGCGACCCCTTCCCGGCCGGATGCCGGAATTTTTCAACCCGATATAGAGGCCGTTTTCGGAACCGCGTATGAACCAGGATAATCGCACCAAGTTCATCGTGATCGTCATCGTGACGGCGATCTGCGCCTTCATCGTGGCGCCCATCCCGAACAAACCGCGCATCCCCGGCCTCGGCGAGTCGAAGCTCAGCCTGGGCATCGACCTCGCCGGCGGCGCC
>CAZSCC010000415.1:0-2651 GCA_964604905.1 uncultured Planctomycetales bacterium | reverse complement strand
GAGGACGCCGAAGAGCCCGGCCACCAGGCAGGCCAGGAGCACATAGTACTTCAAGTGGACCCACCAGCCGCGGTCCTGGTCCTTCAGCTTCCAGCGGTTCACCCGCTTGCCGACCGCCCAGTCGAAGAGGTCGATCAGCGTCCCGAGCGGGCAGACGTAGCCGCAGAAGCCGCGCGGGATGAAGATGCAGACGGCGAGGATGATCCCCCCCGCCGTGAGCGACCAGACCCAGCTGCGGGCGGCGATCGCGGTCGAGAGGCTGACCAGCGGGTCGAGGATGAGGAAGGTCTCCGCCGCGACCTTCTCCTTCGACTCGCGGTGGTCCGCGTAGTTCGTCCCGCCATACGGCCAGGAGACCCAGCAGAAGAGCGCCACGAAGGCGGCCAGGAAGCCCACCTGGACGACGCGCCGCCAGGGAGAGGAGTGCCACGTCGTCCCGACCTTCTGGAGCCCCCGGCGGACGGGGCCCCATTTCGACTTCTTGACGAAGGGCAGGAAGACGTCGAGCCGCATCCTATACCCTATTTGCCCTGCGCCTTGCCGAGGGCCTTGATCGAGGCGTTCAGGATCGCCTCCGACGTGATGGTCGCGCCGCTGGTCGCGTCCACGCCCTTCGCGCCCTGCTTCTTGATGATCTGCGCGCAGGTGTCGGTGATCGAGGAGTAGTACTGCTTCTCGGTGTGGCGCGTCACCTGCACCGAGGCGATGCGGCCGGCGGCGACGGTCACTTCCGCCTCGACCTGCCCGGAGTAGCCGAAGCTGTCGGCGCGGTACTTGCCGTCGGGGACTTTCTTGAGGTCGAGCGCGTCGACGAGGCGGATGGCGTCGATGCTCGCCTGGGCGCGCTTCTTGTTCTGGTCGATGTCCCGCGCGCCGGCGGCGGCGGCGGTCACTTTCTGGTAGAAGGCCAGCGCTTCGGGGTAGCGTCCCGCGGCGCGGCAGACGTCGCCCGCGGCGAGATAGCCCACGTCGGGCGTGGAGCGGCCCGCCTCCTCGGCCATTTTGAGCGCCCGGGCCGTCTCGCCCATCTCCGACCAGAGGCGGATGACGGAGGCGTGGCGGCTGTTGTCGGAGGACATCCCGCCGATCAGCTCGACCGCCATCTCCTTGCTGCCGAGCTTGAAGTAGCAATGGGCCAGGTCGACGGGGTCGTAGTTGCCCGCCTTTTGCCACCAGAACGCCGCGCGGGCCCAGTCCTCGTGGAGGTTGTGATACATGCCCCCGAGCGACTGCATCACCTGGGTGACGATCGCGGGCTTGCTCTGGTTCACGGTCAGCATGTGGTGGAGGAAGCGCACGCCCTCCTTCCACTTTCCCTCGTTCTCGTTGATCGTGCTCCAGAGGAACTGCCCCACGTTCTTGTTGGGGTCCCAGGGGGTGCCCTGGGGCGGCGGGGTCCAGGAGAGGTCGAGCGACGGGGGATACTTGAGCGGCGTCGCGGCGAACCAGTCGGGGGGCGTGCTCCCCATCTGCTTGATGAGCGTCTGGATCTCGCCCTTGGACTTCGCGACACCCGCGGCCTTGGGCGCCGCCGGGGTGGCGGAGGCGGCGGGCTTGTTGGCGGCGGCCTTCTCATTCAGGACGCGCCGCTTGCCGCCGACCGTGATCGTGTGGACGTTCTTCGCGGGCACGTCGATCTGCGCCTTCCCGCCGCCGCCCGGGAGCTCGACCTCGAAGCGGAGGGTGTCGGGCGACTCCTTGAGCAGGCGCCCGTCGTAGCGGGTCCCGTTGAGCAGTTCCAGCTGATCGCCGGCGGGGCTCAAGAGGAGCAGGAGCGCGGCGAGGGTCCTCATGCGGTCCTCGGGAATCCGGGGGTGACGGTCATCCGTCCGTCCTTCCGCACGAAGAGCGCGTCCGCTCCCGGCGTCGCGCGGACGAGGTCGAGCCCTTTCTCGGGGCCCAGGACGAAGATCGCGGTGGAGAGCGCGTCGGCTTCCATGCCCGTGGGCGCCAGGACGCTGACGCTGGAAAACGCGACCGGCGAGTGGCCGCTGCGCGGGTCGACGATATGGTTGTCGCGGAAGTCCTCGCTGAAGCGGGTCGCGTAGTCGCCGGAGGTGGCCAGGAAGCGGCCGTCGAGCTCCGCGAGCGCGACGTACGCGTCGGCCACCCGCGGGTGCTGGATGCCGGCAGTCCAGGGGGTCCCGTCGGCCTTCCGGCCGAGGGCGCCCAGCTCGCCGGTATCGACCAGCGCGTGGCGGACGCCGCGCGCCTGGAGGGCGGCGCGGACGCGGTCGGCGGCGAACCCCTGGGCGATCCCGTTGAGGGTGATCCGGCCGCCGTTTCGGAGGCGGACCCGTTCGTCGGAGAGCTCGACCTGGCGCCAGTCGACGAGGAGCAGGTCGGCGGGCTCTGGAAGCCGGCCGGCGCTGCGGAGCTCCCAGAGGGGCTGGACGGTGACGTCGAAGGCGCCGTCGGTCTTCCGCGACATCTGTTCCGCGGCGCGCAGGACCTCGACCAGGCAGGGATGGGGCCTCTCGAGGGCCCCTTCGCGGTTGAGGCGGCAGATCTGGCTGTGAGGGCGGTAGAGGCTCATGACCTCCTCGACGAGTTCCAGCTCGGCGAAGGCGTCGTCGATCGCCCGCTCGGCCGTCGGGAGGTCTTCGTGGAGGGCGGTGAGGGAGACCCTGGAGCCCAGGGCGCGCGAGCTG
>CAZSCC010000414.1:0-3824 GCA_964604905.1 uncultured Planctomycetales bacterium | reverse complement strand
GCAGCGGCCAGCAGCCCTTCTCGGGGACGCAGGAGACCCATAAGGCCCAGATCCCGAACGAAGCGCGGCTCCGCCCCAAGGAGAACGACCGCGTCAGCTTCCCCGACAAGGAGCGCGTCTGGCAGCGTCACGTCGCGCCGGAATACTTCGTCGACCTCCAGAAGATCGTCGGCGCCGGACGGAGCGATGAGGGGGTCGGCTACGCCGTCTGCTACGTCCACGCCCCGCAGGCGATGAACGGCCTCAAGCTCCAGATGGGCTCGAACGACCAGGCGAAGGTCTACCTGAACGGCGCCCATCTCCTGATCTTCGACAAGACGCGGAGCCTCGCCAAGGACCAGAGCACCGCCAACGACGTCCAGCTCCAGCGCGGCGAGAACCTCCTCGTCTTCAAGGTCGTCAACGAGAAGGGCGGCTGGTCGGGCTGCATCCGCTTCACCGACCGCAACAACCAGCCGCTGAAGGGCCTCCAGATTTCCCTCACGCCCCAGTAACCCGCGTGCCACAATAGGGGGCATGCAGCAGCTGCTCGACGACATCGCGCTCGCCGTCAAGCGCCTCTACCGCGAGGCGTGCGACCCCCTGGAAGCGAAGTTCGCGTTCGAACGGCGTCCCGACGAAGGCGAGATCGCCGGCGCGCCGACCGTCCTCATCCTGGGCAACCACTCGTCGGGCAAGTCGACCTTCATCAACCACCTCCTGGGCGCGCCCGTCCAGAAGACCGGCCTCGCGCCCACCGACGACGCGTTCACGATCCTCTCGTTCGGCGGCTCCGAAGAAGAGCGCGAGGGGCAGGCGGTGGTCTCCAACCCGTCGCTCCCCTACGCGGGGCTTCGCGGCTTCGGCCCCGAGCTGCTCTCCCACTTCCGGCTCAAGCTCCGGCCGATCCCGCTGCTCCGCGAGGTGACGCTCATCGACTCGCCCGGCATGATCGACGCCGCCAAGGAGGGCTCGGGCCGCGGCTACGAT
Organism: uncultured Planctomycetales bacterium; assembly: GCA_964604905.1. GTDB lineage: Bacteria > Planctomycetota > MHYJ01 > MHYJ01 > JACPRB01 > JACQFK01. Next base: position 2,855 of record CAZSCC010000414.1, on the reverse strand, counting down.
TTCACCGGCGTGGTCCGCTGGTTTGCCGAGCGGGCCGACGTGGTGCTCGTCTTCTTCGACCCCGAGAAGCCCGGCACGACCGGCGAGACCCTCCAGGTCTTCACCCAGGCGCTCCACGGGATCGACCACAAGCTGCTCATCGTCATGAACCGCATGGACCGCTTCGACAGCCTGCAGGACTTCGCGCGGGCCTACGGGGCGCTCTGCTGGAACCTGGGAAAGGTGATCCCGCGGAAGGACCTGCCCCACATCTTCACCACCTACGTGCCGATCGAGGGGGCGCCGGCGCCCAAGCTGCCGACCGCCGACTTCGACCGCTCGCGCGAGGAGCTCGTGCGCGAGATCAAGCGCGCCCCCGCGCGGCGCGTGGACAACCTGATCACGCAGGTCGAGGGGCACGGCCAGCGGCTCCTCATGCACGCGCGGACGATCGACGAGGCGGGCCGCACGCTCCGCCGCTTCCGCCTCAAGCTCTGGGGCATGCTCGCCATGATCGTCCTCTTCGGCGGGATGGCGGGGGGGATCACGGTCGCCGCCGGCAAGTTGGGGTGGGTGAGCGCGACCATCTTCGTCTCGGTGGCGCTGGTCGCGTGGCTGGGCACGTTCGCGGTGCGCGAGCTCGTTCGCAGCCAGGCGCGGCAGATCACGGCGGGGCTGACCGACATCTTCGAACGGGTCCACTCGCGGGAGCTGCTGGTGCGCGATCGGGTGGACGACCTGAAGGCGCTCTGGGACAAGGTCCACCCGCGGGCGCGGCAGGCGCTGGAGAAAGTGGGCGTGCTCTCCTTTCCGACGCTGAAGTCGGCCGAGCGTTCGAGGCTGACGGCCGTGCTCGAGAAGGAGATCCCCGAGCTGCGGCAGAAGCTGCACCGCGAGCTCGCGTCGTCGTCGCGGTAGAGGGCGACCGCCATTCCTTGCCAGAAGTCCGGCGCTTCCACATAATCCCCGCATGACCTACACGGACAAGGTGACGATCGTCACCGGCGGCTCGAAGGGGATCGGCGAGGGCTGCGTGCGCGTCTTCGCGAGGGCCGGCGCCAAGGTCGTCTTCTGCGCGCGCGGCGAGAAGGACGGGAAGGCGCTGGCCGCCGAGACGGGGACGACGTTCCTCCCCTGCGACGTCTCGAAGGTCGATCAGGTGAAGCGGGTGATCGACGAGGCGGTGAAGAGGCACGGCCGGCTCGATTGCCTGATCAACAACGCCGGCTGGCACCCGCCCCACAAGCCGATCGACGACTTCAGCGAGCAGGAGTTCCGGGACCTCCTCGAGCTCAACGTGGTCTCGATCTTCGCGGCGTGTCGTCACGCGCTGCCGCATCTGCGGAAGACGAAGGGGAACATCATCAATCTGTCGAGCCTGGTGGGGCAGATGGGGCAGCACCACGCGGCGACCTACGTGGCGACGAAGGGAGCGGTCACGGCGCTGACGAAGGCGCTGGCGGTGGACGAGGCGGCGCACGACGTGCGGGTCAACTGCGTCTCCCCCGGCAACGTCTGGACGCCGCTCTGGCAGCAGGCGGTGGGCCAGGCGCCCGACCCCGCGAAGTGCAAGGCGGACGGCGACGCGGCGCAGCTCCTGGGGCGGATGGGGACGATCGAGGAGGCGGGGAAGCTGTGCCTCTTCTTGGCCTCGGAGGCGACGTTCACGACGGGGGTGGACCACATCATGAGCGGGGGCGCCGAGCTGGCGTACGGGCGGAAGAGCCGAAAGCATTGAGGTGGCGTAAATCAGCGAGGCAGATTTGCGCCAAGTGGCGCAAATCTGCCTCGCTGATTTACGCCACGCTGTCTACTTTCTAGACACTTTCCGCTCCAGCGCCTTGTACATCACCTGCGTCCCCAGCCGCCCCTCGGCCTTGGCCTGGTTGTCGCCGAAGAGCTTCTGCGCCAGCGCCGATCCCTCGAGCGGCAGCCCCACTCGCCCGGCCGTGTCCTGCACGATCCGGAGGTCCTTGACCATCAGGTCCACCATGAAGCCCGGGTCGAAGTCGCCCTTCGCGATCCGCGAGCCGAGCTTCTCGAGCGCCCACGATCCGCCCGCCCCGGCCGAGAGCGCCTCGACCACCAGCGTCTGATCGATCCCGTTCAACCGCGCGAGGTTGAGCGCCTCGCAGATCCCCATCATGTTGAGCGCGCAGAGGATCTGGTTGCACGCCTTCACCGTCTGCCCCGCCCCTTGCGGCCCGCAGTGGGTGATCCGCTTGCCCATCACCGCGAAGACCTCGCGCGCCCGTTCGAGGTCGGCCTTCTCGCCGCCCACCAGGATCGAGAGCGTCCCCTCCCGCGCCCCCACGTCGCCGCCCGTCACCGGGGCATCGAGGAAGGCGATCCCTTTGGCCTTGAGCGCCTGGCCGACCCGGCGCGCCGTGTCGGGCGCGATCGTCGACATGTCGATGAAGACCGCGTTCTTCTCGGCCGCGTGGACCGCACCGTCGGCGCCCAGCAGCACCGCCTCGACGTCGGGCGAGTCCGTCACGATCGAGATCACGATCTCGTTGCCCCGGGCGCACTCCTTGGGCGTCGACGCCTGCTTCGCGCCCAGCGCGACGAGCGGCGCGGCCTTGGAGGCGGTCCGGTTGTAGACCGTGACCTTATGGCCCGCCTCGATCAGGCGTTTTGCCATCGAGATCCCCATGATTCCCAGACCGATGAAGCCGACCGTGCGGGCCATGGCCGATCTCCTAAAACTTTAGAATGACGTCGTGCGCGATCGCGCCGGGGAAGACATAGGCGTACATGAGGACGATCGCCCCCACGACGGCCGTGAGCGCGATCGAGTGCCAGAAGACCTTGAGGAGGATCGGCCCTTCCTGGCCCGTCAGGTTCGCGGCGGTCGCGGCGACGACGATCGACTG
>CAZSCC010000413.1:0-5446 GCA_964604905.1 uncultured Planctomycetales bacterium | reverse complement strand
GCTTCGAGACGGGGCTCTTCCAGGAGCGCGAACTCCCGCTGCTGCAGGGGTTCGCCGACCAGGCGGCCATCGCCATCGAGAACGCGCGCCTCTTCGAGGAGAATCTCCGCCGGCAGGAGGAGCTCAAGCGCTCGCGCGAGGAGATCGAGCAGCTCAACGCGCAGCTCAAGGAGAAGGTCGAGAAGCAGTACGCCGAACTCTCGAAGGCCCGTCAGGACCTGATCTCGACCCGCCAGTCGGTCGCGCTCAAGCACGACTTCAGCGAGATCCTGGGCAAGTCGCGCGCCATGCAGGAGGTCTTCTACCTCCTCGACCGCGTGATCGACACCGACGAGCCCGTCTTCGTCTACGGCGAGAGCGGCACCGGCAAGGAGCTCGCGGCCCGGGCGATCCACTTCAACTCGCCGCGCGCGACGAGCGGGAAGTTCGTGAGCGAAAACTGCTCCGCGATCCCGGATACGCTCCTGGAAAGCGAGCTCTTCGGCCACGAGAAGGGGGCGTTCACCGGAGCGGTCGCCACCAAGATCGGCCTTTTCGAGCACGCCCACCAGGGGACACTCTTCCTCGACGAGATCGGCGACATGTCCTTCGACATGCAGAAGAAGGTCCTGCGGGCGATCCAGGAGGGCGAGATCCGGCGCGTGGGCGGGAAGGACGTGATCAAGGTCGACGTCCGGATCATCAGCGCCTCCAACAAGGACCTGGCCGACCTCATCAAGGCGGGGGCGTTCCGCGAGGACCTCTACTACCGGCTGAACGTCGTCAAGATCACGCTCCCTCCGCTCCGGGACCGGAAGGAGGACGTCCCCCTCCTCGTGGACCACTTCCTCGACAAGATCGCGCGCGACAGCGGCCAGCCGAAGCGGAAGATCGACGAGGTCGCGTTCTGGTACCTCCAGAACTACTCCTGGCCCGGCAACATCCGCGAACTGGACAACGAGATCCGGCGGGCGGTCGCGCTCTCCGACGAGACGATCACCGTCGACTCGCTCAAGGACGAGATCCGCTCCAAGGACCTCTTCAAGCCGGCGCTCAAGATCCCGGCCGGCGGCCAGCTCAAGGACGTCGTGCGCGAGGCGATCGAGGACGTCGAGCGGCGCCTGATCGCCAAGGTGCTCGACGAGTGCCGCTGGAAGAAGACCGAGGCCGCGCAGAAACTTGGCGTCTCCCGCCCCACGCTGGACGCGAAGATCGAGGCGTACGGGCTGTCGCGGGGAAAGGAATCGGGCCCCGCATCCCGAGCCTGAGACTCCGCCCATTATGGGTTTGTATAGACGAAAGAGGCCTCCCGCGGTGTCTTGAGAAGCATGAGGGGCCCGGAGGAGCGGAATCCATGGGCATGAGAAAGCTTCTGGCGCTCTCGTTTCTCGCGCTCGTCGCCGCGCGCGACGCCGAGTTCGACAAGGCGAAGGCCGAGTTCAGGAAGGCCCTCGCCGAAATGCAGGCCCGGACCATCCACGACGCAGCCGACCGGCTGGCGGACACCGACCAGAAGGCCGCGGTAGACGCCCTCCTCGACGGCTACGGCGTGCTCGCCACGCAGATCAAGGCCCTCTGGACCGAGAAGCTGAAGTGGGTCCGGGAGAAGGAGGCCACGGGGGACTTCAAGATCGACATGAAGACCAACCCCCCGACGATCCCGGCGAGCGACGTGAAGAAATACGAGTCCTACCTCGTGGCCGACAAGAACGCCCGCGACATCGAGTCGAAGATCATGAACATCGAGAGCGCCCGTCGCGGCATCGTGAAAGCGCTGGGCCGGTTCAAGAGCGACGCGTCGCTGAAGGAGCTGCTGCAGGAGGTCGCCGCGGGCTCCTCCTCCTGGCAGAGGCGCGCCGGCGTCGCGGAGGCGCTGGGGCAACTGTCACACGCAGAGATCCCGGGAGCGCTTGCCGCGGTCGTGAAGAAGGACTCCGAGCCGCAGGTCCGGATCGCCGCGATGGACGCGCTCCGCGAGATCAAGGCGAACGCGGCGGACGTGACGGCGGCGCTGGTCGAGCAGCTCAAGAGCGAGTTCTGGCAGGTTAAGGCCACGGCGGCGGCGACGATCCGGGCGCTCATGCTCAAGGACGCCGTCGAGCCGCTGATCGACGCGCTCGCGAAGTCGGACGGGCGCCTCAAGGCCGAGTTCAACGACGCGCTGGTCGGCCTGACCGGCGTGGACAAGCACGGCGACGCCCCCTCGTGGAAGGCCTGGTGGGAGGGGAACAAGGACGCGGTCCTCAAGGGATCGTACGTCCTGAAGGCCGGCGAAGGGGCGTCGGACGGACCCAAGAACGGGACGACGTTCTACGGCATCCCCGTCACCTCGAGGAGCGTCATCTTCGCCCTGGACCGGTCGGGGTCGATGCTGGAGCCCTCCGAGTGGGACATCCCCCAGGACGTGGCGACAGGCGGCGGTGGAAAGGACCTCCCCGACATCAAGAAGGAAGGCAACCGGAAGATCGACATCGCCCGCTGGCAGCTCAAGCGGACCCTCGCGATGATGCCCGACGGCGCCGAGTTCAACATCATCTTCTTCAACCACGAGTGGGTCATCCTGTCGGACAAGATGCTCAAGCTCTCGCCCGGGTCTCGGAAGGTGGCGTACGAGTTCATCGACAAGCTGGAGGCGGTCGGCGGGACGAACATCTACGACCCTCTCGAGAAGGGGTTCACGTTCGCGACCGCCGGCGAGATGCGCGACAAGCTCGCCAAGTCGGGGATCGACACGATCTTCTTCCTGACCGACGGCCTGCCCAACTCGGGACAGGTGCCCCTCCCCGCCGACATCCTGACCAAGGTCCGCGAGCTCAACAAGACCAAGAAGTTGAAGATCAACACGGTCGGAGTGTTCAGCGCGCCGCGGGGAGCGGTGCTGGCAGGCGCGATGAACGAGGCGACCGAAGGCGGCAAACTCCTCAAGCAGCTGGCGGAGGAGAGCGGCGGGAAGTACACCAGCGCGGGGTCGGACTCGAAGGAAGGCAACGCGATGCCGGCCGGAGCGGGCAAGAAGAAGCCGTAGCCGGGGCGAGCGAGGAGGAACTCATGAAAACGATCGCGCTCATGCTCTGTCTTGCGATGGCCCAGGACGCGCGCAAATGGGCGGAGGCGACGGCCTACTTCCAGCGGTTCTCGCTCAGCAAGGATCCGCTGGACCGCGCGGCGGCCGTCAAGGGGCTGGGCGAGGCCACGACCGAAAAGACGGACAAGCTGTGCTGGCAGCTGGTGAGCGGCCAGCTCCGCCAGGAACTCGCCCGGGAGGGGGACGGCCGGAACGAGGACAAGGTCTCCGGCGGGGTGCTCGAAGCCTGCATCGAGGCATTCCGGAGGATCGCCGGGAAGGACGCGGTCGACCTCATGGTCAAGGCCGCAAAGAACAAGGGCGACTCGCCACGATTCCGCGCCCACGTCATCTGGGGGCTCTCCGCCCGGGCTGACCTCAAGGACCTCTCCGAGCTGGCGGACGACCGGCAGCCCCACGTGCAGATCGCGGCGCTGGACGCGCTCGCGGAGCGGGCCGACGCGGGGTCGGTCGACCTCTTCCTCAAGGCGATCCGCGACGGCAAGCGGGGCTGGGAGGCGAAGCTCGCGGCGCTCAAGGGGATCGACCGCGCGGCGGACGAGAAGGCGGTCGACGCCCTGCTCGAGGGCCTCGGAAAGGTGACGCTGGACGAGGGACGCCTGAAGGACGAATACCTGAAGATCCTCAAGAAGCTGATCGGCGCGGACCTGAACACGGACGACGTCAACGCCTGGAAGGCGGCGTGGGCGGCCAAGAAGGAGGGCAAGGACTTCCTGAATCCCGGCGAGGGCGGAACGACGTCGGAACCCATCGAGTTCTTCGGCCTCAAGACGAAGTCGACGCGCATCGTCTTCATCCTCGACCGGACGGGATCGATGGCGAGCCCGCTCAAGATGGACCCGCCGAAGCCGGCCCCGATGGATCCTCCGAAGAAACCCGGGGTCGCCACCGGGGGCGCCAAGAAGGAGTCCCCCGAAATCGCCGCCTCCCGCGACGAGGCGGCGAGGATCAAGAAGAAGTACGATGACCGGAAGGTCGAGACGCGCATGGACGCGCTCAAGAAGGAGTTCATCCACACGATCTGGAACCTGAACGAAAAGGTCTGGTTCGGGGTGGTGTTCTACGAAGGCAACCACCAGCCCTGGAAGGACCACCTGCTGCCGGCCACCTGGCCGAACAAGCTCGAGATCATCCGCGAGACCGACCGGCTCCTGCCCAGCGGCCCGACGAACATCTGGGGCGCCCTCGAGCACGCCTACCGGTACGTGGAGCAGCCGCAGCGGCCCGACGTGATGGCGGTGGACAAGAAGGGGAACTACGCCACGCTGCTGGCCGGCGCGGACACGTTCTTCCTGATGACCGACGGGGCGCACAACACCGGGAAGTTCGTGAACGCAGGGGCGACCAACCCTCTCGACGTCTGCGACGTGAACGGCTTCGCCGCGGAGATCCGGAAGATCCACCGGATCCGGAAGGTCGTCATCAACACGATCTGCCTGGGCTCGGAGGCGACGCAGCCGGCGCTCCTCCCCGACCCGAAGCTGATGCAAAAGATCGCGGAGGAGACCGGAGGGGAGTTCACCCACATCCGGGGCTGAGCCCAGTCAGTTCCCCTTCGGCCGGAGCTTCTCGATCGCGTCGATCTTCTTCCGGGACTCCTCCGGCCTCTTCAGGGCTTGGTCTTGAATTTCGCGACGTACTCGGCGCTCCAGGCCTGCTCGCGTAGAAGGAGTTTGTCCCACGTCGTCCCCGTCACCTCGGCGGCGGCGGGGCCCGGCTTCTCGCCGGACCCCGAGGAGACCCGGCGCGCGAAGTCGCGGACCTTGTCCTGCCCGAACTCCTTCTCCATCCAGCGAAAGAACGCCATCCCGCGCGCGTAGGCGTCGGTCTCCCCCACGGAACGATCAAGGGTCTCGACCTTGGAGCCTCGGTGGTTGAATTCGTAGAAGAGCGCTTCCTCTCCCGCGGTGTAGCTCGCGATGCCCTCGGTGAGCCAGTCTTCGGCCATCACCCCGCAGACGACGTGCGTGAGCTCGTGGGTGACAATGGCGTCGAGGCGCGACGGGGGAACGACCCATTTGACCGCCTTGCCGCTCTGGCGCGCCAGCTCGAAATCGTCCAGCTTCTGCTGATAGGGGCCGAGCAGCCTCATGTTGAAACGGATGGTCCCCCGCCCGTCCTTCCCCACGCCGCTCGCGGGCCGCTTGTCGTCGGTGTCCTCGATCACGACCTGGATGTCCGGAGCCGCGGGCAGGAGGCCGAGCCGGTCATGGATCGTGCGGAACGCCTTGGCCCATTCGCCGCGGTCCGTAACGAGGTTGACGACCTTGCGGTGGGACGCGCCGGGCTTCGATAGCTGGCGCTGCGTCTCGCCGTCGGGGAATCGGACCTTCTCGGCGGCGGTGTCGTACGCGTCGCGGAGGGCCAGGAGCGCGAAGGCCA
>CAZSCC010000412.1:0-6042 GCA_964604905.1 uncultured Planctomycetales bacterium | reverse complement strand
GGCGCTCCCGGGGCCGCCGACGTCTTGGCGTTGCGTTATAGCCGCCGGTGCGTCCACAAAGTCATGACCGCCCTCTTCGGGAAGTATCCAGATGTCACGAAGCTCGACATGGAAGAGCTGGTGGACGATGCCGCCGCCGATGTCGTGATGCGGATACAGGCCGGCAAGCTCACCGAGTTCACGGAGACCCCGACCGGGTATCTCTACTCGACCGCCGAAAACAAGATCAAAGCGCGCGGGCGTCAGAAGAAGGGGCATGAAGTCCCCTTTAGCCAACTCGCCGAGGAGCCGCAAGGGGGCGGTCTGCTCAGTGCCGCTTCCACGGAGGCGTATGTCACGACGCTTTCGCCTCCCCGCGCTCGCCCCCACCGAATCGTGATCGCCCGGGAGATGGTCCGCGCACTGGCGGCCCAGGTCGGCCGCTTGCCGCGGGGACTCCGGCAGGTCGCGGCCCGCACCCGCCAGGGGATGGGCTACCGCGACATCGCTCAGGAGCTGGGACGCTCCGAGTCGACGGTTCGGTCGCAATATGACAAGGCTGAGGAGATCCTCAAGGGTTGGCTCGACTCCAACGGCGCGGTCAGTGCCTGGTTCTTGCAGAAGAAGGCCCCGCTCGTCAGCGAGACCCACGCGGGAGTCCAACGGAAGCTCGTTAACGACTTCCTTATCTCCCTCTCGCAAGACTGCTGGTGGGCCTTCATGGAGGTCCATCTGAACGGGAAGCGGGTGAGCGAGGCCAGCCAGATCCTGGGGGTGTGTCGGGCGGAGGTGGAGGCGCTCCTGGCGTACGCCTACTGGGCCATGTGGCGAAAGGGGAGATTCCTCTTCCCCCGCGATTTTCTGAAGAGTCTCCTGCCCCAACACCCCCGTTACCCCGATCACATCGCCCGGTTTTCATACTGGTAGGAAGATACCCCCTACCGATTCCTCGTGAATTGGGGTCGGTGACCCCCCTGGCGCGATAGGTTCGCTCTGGGGTGTACCCGCTTGAGGTTCAGGACCCAGGGGGCGGCAAGGGATTTTACGGGAATCTTCGGCCTCTCACGATTTCCCGATCCACAAAACGGCGACTCATCGCATCTAGGGGAGTGAAGGGGGAGAAATAGGTCCGGCGTAGCTTTTCGGCGGGAGCCGAAGATACGCCTCCTCCCCTCTCCGCCCATCGCGGGGACGCCGAGAGTCCACCTCACCCGTCCCCCAGAACCCCCCCTGGAATCCATGTGAGCGGGCTTCCTGGGCGACATCTCGACCCAGGACCGTTTCCGGAGGACGGTCTGACAGAAAGTCTACGCATAAGGAAGAACGGTACACTTTTTGAAAGGGGGAAGCCATGGAACACCCGGACCTGCCCTTGGAACGGCAGCTCATCTCGATCCTGGCCGCCAACCGCGAGAACGCCTACGGGACCCAACGGAAGCGCTCGGGTGAACTCGCCGGGGCGGCCCGTGCGCTCCACAAGCACTTCGGCCTCCAGAAGTGGGCCAACCTCGGCGCCAAGCACGTCGCCTTCGTCGTTGAAGCCTGGAAGGCCGAGAACACCGGCAGGCGGACGATCGACACCAAGCTCTCCCACCTCCGTTGGCTGGTCCAGAAGATCGGGAAGGCGAACCTCCTGCCGCGGTCAAACCGCGAACTCGGCGTCGAGCCGGGGCCGCGCTATACGCGCGCTGGGAAATTCGTCCCGAAGACGACGCTCCTGGAGATCCTGGGCGGCCTGGCCGCCGATCCCCGGCGCAGGATGGCCATCCTCCTCGGGCGCACCCTGGGCCTCCGCTTCCGGGAAGCCATGCTCTTCCGCCCCTGGCGGGACTGGGACGGAGATCGCGTCTGGGTGAAGCGCGGCACCAAGGGCGGACGCCCCCGGTATCTCTTCCTGTACAACGCCCGCCAGCGGGAGGTCCTGGAACAGGCACGGGCACTCGTCCAGGGCCAGGACGCGGCCTTGATCCCCCAGGAAGCCCGGACGTTCGAGCAGTGGCGTCAGGGCTCCTATCACAAGCTCCGGGCGGCCGGCATGGGTCGGAAGACGGACACGCTCTATCATGATTTGCGCCGGACCTACAGCGGAGAAAGGATGGAATACCTCCTCCGGGTCCGGGGGCTCGCTCCCGAACACGCCCAGCGGATCGTGACGCGCGAACTCGGCCACAGCCGCCTCGAAGTCCTCCGCTGGTACCTGGAGGACCAGGATCTCCTGGCCGCGGCGTAATCCCCCCTCCGTCGCCCGATCCGGGTGACGCACATCAACGGCAGGGCCTGTCCTGCCCGGACACGCTCATTCCGCAATCCACAATCTGTTTTTGTTGGAGGACACTCTATGGCTGGAAACTGGGGCGGGGAAACGAAGAATTGCGGTCCGGAAGGCGAATTGCCCGAACCTTCGGGCCCCGTGGAGGTTGAAGGAAGTGTCCGAGAACGACGCGGGAAGCCGGGTCCACAGCCCGGTTCGCGTCTCACCGAGGAGGAACGCCGCCGATTGGCCGGGTTCTTCATCCTCCTCGACGAAATCGATCGCGCGCACGCGCAAAAGGCCCAAGAAAGGAAGGCTGCATGACCAAGAAGGCGGTGCTCTACGTCCGCGTCTCCGACGAGCGGCAGCTTGAGGGCTACTCGCCCGAGGTCCAGGAGCGCGAAGGCGAGAACTACGCCGCCCGGAACGACATCGAGATCGTCCGGCGCTGGACGGTTTCGGAGTCGGCCAAAGCGGGGGGCCGGAAGGCCTTCGGCGAGATGATGAAGTTCGTCAAGGCCGATCCCTCCATCAAGGCCATCATCTTCGAGAAGACGGACCGCTCCACCCGGAACTTCTACGACGTGGACCAGCTCTACAAGCTGATCGAGGTCCACGACAAGGAGCTGCACTTCTACAAGACCAACCTCATCCTCCACAAGCGCTCCAAATCGAGCGACAAGCTCCGGTTCGACATCGAGGCCGTCCTCGCCCGGAACTACGTGAACAACCTCTCCGAGGAGGTCAAGAAGGGGATGGACGAGAAGGCGAAGAACGGCGGCTGGGGGGCGTGCGCTCCGGCGGGGTACCTCAACGACGCGGCCACCCGCGATGTCCTCCAGGACAAGAACCAGGGGCCCATCGCGCGGCGCATGTTCGAGCAGGCAGGAACCGGGCGCCACACGCTGGATGCGCTTCTCGTGATCGCCCGGAAGGCGGGCCTCATGAACCTCTACAAGAAGCAACTGATCGGGAAGAGCGGCCTCTACCACATCCTGACCAACCCGTTCTACTACGGCCTCGTCCTCTGGAAGGGGGAGACCTTCCCGGGGAAGCACGAGCCCCTGATCTCGAAGGCCCTCTTTGACCGGGTCCAGACGGTGCTCGGGCGAAAGAAGCGGCCCAAGCACCGCACGTACGCCTTCCAGGGCCTGGGGATCTGCGGGCACTGCGGAAGCTCGATCACGGCGGACTACCACACCAAGCACCAGAAGAACGGCAAGACGCGCACCTACGTCCACTACCACTGCACCGGCTGGAAGAACGGCGGGAAGGTCTGCCCGGGTTCCCGCATCTCGGAACGGGACCTCGTGGCCCAGCTCGGGGAGCCCCTGAAGGGCCTCTGGATCGACGCCGGGACCGTCCAGGAGATCAAGGCGGCGCTCCGGGAGAGTTTCGCCTCGGAGCGGGAGTACCAGAAGGAGAACTTGACGACCCTGCAGGCGGAATCCACGCGCCTCAAGGGCTGGATCGACAAGGCGTACAAGGATCGGCTGGATGAGCTCATCACGCCGGAGGAGTTCCGGGACAAGGCGTCCGAATGGCGCTCCCGGCAGCTTGAGATCCAGAACGAGATCCGGGCGCACACGGTGGCGGATGGGAAGTATCTCGAGGAGGCCGGGCGCATCCTCGACCTCGCCCAGCGGGCGCATGCGATCTACCTGGAGGAGCCGGACAACTTCACCCGGCGGCGGCTGATCGACTCGGTCGTTTCGAAAGTGACCATTTCGGGCAACCAGGCACTTTCGAACCTCTGGGAACCCTTCAATACGCTGTCCAAAGTGGCCGTAGCGGCCAAATCGCCTGACCGCAGTTCTCTATGGTGGGCGCGAGAGGAATCGAACCTCCACGGGGGTGAACCCACTAGGTCCTGAACCTAGCGCGTCTGCCAGTTCCGCCACGCGCCCATGATGACCCGTCGGCGAAGCAGATTATAGGAGCGGCGTCGCCCGGCGCAAGGACTATTCCTCGTAGAGGAAGCTCTTCCGCATCGCCGGGTCGAGCTTGGGCAGGGACTTGCCGCCGGCCCCGATCATCCGGCAGACGTCGGCCACGCCCTCCGCGTCCAGGTGGAGGAACTTGAGGAGCTCGCTCCGGTCGGCGTGCTGGCAGAAGCGGTCGGGGATCGCGTGGATCTTGACCTTGTTCGTCTCGGCGTTGCGGAACGACAGCGCCTCGAGCACCGCGCTGCCGAACCCGCCCATGGCGGCGTGGTCCTCGAGCGTGAGGACCCAGGGGTACTCCAGCGTGAGCCGCTCGGCCAGGTCCGCGTCGACCGGCTTGGCGAAGCGGGCGTTGGCGACCCCGACGTTGAGCCCCTCCTTGAGGAGCATCTCCCGCGCGGCCAGGGCCTTGGCGACCATGACGCCGTAGGCGAGCATGACGCCGTCCTTTCCGGGGACGAGGATCTCGCCCTTGCCGAGCGCAAAGGGGGCCTTGCCGAGCTTGTAGGCGGAATAGTCGGGCACCGGCTCGCGCGGCAGGCGCAGGATGACGGGCTGCTTGAGCGAGAGCGTGAGCAGGAGCATCTCGCGCAGTTCGGCCTCGTCCTTCGGGGCCATGCAGGCGATGTTGGGCAGCGTGCGCGAGTAGGCGATGTCGAAGTTGCCGTGGTGGGTGGGGCCGTCCTCGCCCGCGATGCCGGCGCGGTCGACCACCAGCGTGACCGGCAGGTTGTTGAGGCACATTTCCTGGTAGATCATGTCGTAGCCGCGCTGGGCGAACGACGAGTAGATCGCGACGATCGGCCGCATGCCCGACTGGGCGAGGCCCGCGGCGAACGAGATCGCGCACTGCTCGCTGATCCCCACGTCGAAGCAGCGGTCGGGGAAGGTCCGGGCGATGTCGAGCACGCCGGTGCCGTCGGGCATGGCGGCGGTGATGGCGACGATCCGCTCGTCCTTCCTCATGAGGTCGGTGGTGATCTCGGCGAAGGCGGTCGTGTAGGACTTGGCCTTCGGGAGCGCGGGCGAGACGTTGCAGACGGCCGCGGGCTCCACCGTGTCCTCGCTGATCTTCGTCTTGACCAGCGTGACGGGCTTGTGCATCGCGAAGGGGTCCTTCTTCGCGTCCGGGTGGCCCTTACCCTTCTGGGTGATCACGTGGAGGAGGACGGGCTTCTCCTGGTTCTTCACGTTCTGGAGGATGTGGAGCAGCCCCTTGATGTCGTGGCCGTCGATGGGCCCGAAGTACTGGAGGCCGAGCGCGGTGAACAGGTTCGGGAAGAGGGCCTGCATGATGCCGCGGCGGGCGGCGTCGATCACGTGCTCGACGGGCTGGCCGAGCGGGATCTTGCCCAGGATGTTGTGGAGCTCCTTCTTGAACTCCGTGTAGAGCGGCGCGGAGCGGAGCTGGTTGAAGTAGGTCGAGAGGGCGCCCACGGTCTTGGCGATCGAGAAGCCGTTGTCGTTGAGGATCATGAGGAGCGGGATGTTCGAGGCGCCGATGTTGTTGAGCGCCTCGAAGACGGCGCCGCTGGTGAGCGTGCCGTCGCCTACGATGCCGACGACCTTGCGGCGGCGGCCGAGCTTCTGGTCGGCCATCGCGCAGCCGAACGCGGCGGCGAGGCCGGTGCCCACGTGGCCGAAGTTGAACGGGTCGGTCTCGCTCTCGGGCTTCCATCCGAAGCCGCACATGCCGCCGTACTGGCGCAGCGTGGGGAACTTGTCCTTGCGGCCGGTCAGGATCTTGTGGGTGTAGGTCTGGTAGCTGCCGTCCCAGACGATCACGTCCTGCTTGAGGTCGAACGTGTGGTGGAGGGCGAGGGTCAGCTCAATGACGCCGAGGTTCGATCCGAGGTGGCCGCCGGTGCG
>CAZSCC010000411.1:0-7207 GCA_964604905.1 uncultured Planctomycetales bacterium | reverse complement strand
GCAGGCCCCGGCGTTGGCCGCGATGCTCTCCGAGCATGAGGGACAGCGGCGGGCCATGCGTTGCTTGCAGACGGGGCAATCGTGATCGGTGGGACGTACTTTGGCGGCGCAGAAGGGGCAATTCAGGATCATCGCTCATCTCCTCCGAACTACCTTATTGGACGTGCCAGCCCGTGCATTGTAACGCAGGAATCGCGCGATTTCACCCCGAGTTGCTATTCCAGATTCCCGTGACGCCGCCGGATCTTCCGGCCGGGGATCCGGAACTCGTGCATCGCGGTCAGGATCACCGAGTCGAGATACAGGAAGAGGCATTGCTCGAAGAGCGACCGTGCCGGCTGGCGCGTCTCCCGTCCGCGCTCCAGCGGGGCGGGGACGATGATCGTCAGGTTCGAGAGCTTCGAGAGCGGGGACTTCGCACGCGCCGTAAGCGAGACGACTCGCGCGCCGATCCGGCGCGCCTTGCGGGCCATGTAGACCGGCAGGAGGGTCGTCCCGGTGCCCGAGCAGGCCACCAGAAGATCGCCGCGGCGGATCGCTGGGGCCGTCACCTCCTGAGCGAGGTGGACGTCGAACCCGAGGTGCATCAGGCGCTGGCCGAACGCCTGGACGACCAGGCCGCTCCGGCCCACGCCCGTGATGTAGACGTGCTTCGACCGTGCCAGCTCGCGGCAGAAGTCGCGCGAGTTCTCGTCGCTGATGCGCGGGAGGACGGAGGCCACCTCGAGGAGGACGATGTCGCGGTAGGCCTTCATGGGAACTCTGAAGTCCGAAGCTTGAAGTTCGAAGAGCCGGCCCGGGGGGGCGACTTCGGATCTCGGACTTCACCCTTTGGGCTCATTCCAGCACCAGACGGGCGGCGTCGTAGGTCGGGCCTTCATAGCAGATCCGGGAGTGGCGCCAGTCGCTCCCGTCGTCCGTAAGCACTTTCGTGACGCACGCCCCGCACGCGCCCAGGCCGCATCCCATGTGCCGTTCCATCGAGACCTCGCACGGCAGGGTCTCCCGCCGCGCGATGCGGACGACCGCGTCCATCATCCGGTCGGGGCCGCACGTGTAGAGCTGCAGGCTCGAACGGTCGAATTCCGGGAGGCACGCCTCGAGGGCCTGCGTGACCAGCCCCTTCGTGCCGCGCGAACCGTCCTCGGTGGCCGGCCGGGGCTCCACGCCCACCGCGGGGAAGTCGTCGATGCCGTAGAGCATGGACTGCGTCCGACCGCCGAAGATGAGGATCATGCGGGGCGTGAGGCCCCGCGCGATGACCTGCTTCGCGAACAGGTAGAAGGGGACGATGCCCACGCCGCCGGCGACGAAGACGTACGTCTTCGCCGGCTTCCGCGTGAAGCCGATGCCGAGCGGGCCCATGTAGCCCACGCGCGCGCCGGGCGCCTTCCGAGCGAGGATCTCCGTCCCCCGGCCGACCGCGGTGTAGAGGAGATCGACGTGCTGCCCGCCCTCTGCCTCCCGCACGTCCCAGTAGCTGAAGGGGCGGCGGAGGAGCGGGTCGGTGGCCTCGTCGGTCAGGATGTGGCAGAACTGCCCCGCCTCGATCGGGTCGCGGGAAGGGACCGCGAGGGTCATCTTCCAGCAGTTGGGCGAGTACCGCTCCTGCCGCAGCACGGTCGCGTCGCCGTTCCAGATGGCGTGCATCGCGCGCGATTGTATCAGCGCGGCGGAGGGCGGGCAATGTTTGACGCCCGGGAAGGGGCATGCTATCACGGCACCCCATGCAACGAGAGCTGGAGTTCGCGAAGAGGATCGTCACCCGCGCGGGGAAGTTCCTCCGGAAGAATCAGGGCGGCCGCCGGTCGATCGCCTTCAAGGAAGGCGCCGGAAATCTCGTCACCGACATGGATCACGCGTCGGAGGAGATGATCGTCCGTGCCTTGAACCGCGAGTTCCCGGATCACTCGATCGTCGCCGAGGAGCGGGGCGCGATCGGCGACTCGCCGTACCGCTGGTACATCGATCCCGTCGACGGGACCACCAACTACGCCCACGGCTTCCCGATCTGGGCGGTGACGATGGCGCTTGAGGTGCGCGGGCGCCTCGAGGTAGGAGTGACGTACGCGCCCTGCTTCGGCGATCTCTACTGGGCGCGGCGCGGGGGCGGGGCGTACCGGAACGGGGAACGGATCCACGTCACGCCGCAGCCGCGGCTGGAGGAGGCGCTCCTCTGCACCGGCTTCCCCTACGCGCTCCAGCATCGAAAGGAGCAGCTGCGGTATTTCGGGGCGTTCCTGATGAAGGCCCAGGCGATCCGGCGCGTGGGCGCGGCGTCGCTGGACCTTTGCTGGACGGCGGCCGGGGCGTTCGACGGGTTCTGGGAGATGCGGCTCGGCCCCTGGGACATGGCCGCCGGGGTCGTGATCCTTCGGGAGGCGGGCGCGAAGCTCAGCAACTTCGAGGGGAAGGCGGCGAGCGTCCTGGAAGGGAAGCTCGTGGCCGCCAACCCGAGGCTGCACCGCCAGATGCTTGCCGTTCTCGGGAGCGTTCGGGTACAGTAGGCGCCCATGGCCAGCGATCTGGAACGCCTTTGCGGGCTCCTCGACTCGGGCGATGCGGAGCTTCAGTGCGCGGTCGCGCGGGTTCTGCGGGAACTGAAACCCAAGGATCCCGCCGTCCGCAAGGCCCTCGTGGCGGCCCTGAAATCCTCGAACGACACCGTCCGCCTCTACGCGGTCGAGGCGCTGGCGGCGATCGACGTGGAGCCGGCGTTGCCGTACCTGGTCCCGCTGCTCGGCGCGCCCGACCCCATCCGGAGCCGCGTGACTCAGATCCTCCTGTCGGCCGGCGCCGCGGCCGTCAAGGCGCTCCGCGAGCACCTGGACGCGAAGGACCCGCAGGTGCGAAAGGGGGTCCTTGACATCTTCGGGCGGCTCAAGGACGTCGACACGACCGACGTGCTTTTCGCGGGGCTTCTCGACCCGGACCTCGAGGTGGTGCGGAAGGCGGCCCAGGCCTACCGGCAACGGATCGAGTCGATGCCGCAGGCGGAGAAGGCGAAGACGCTCAGGAAGATCCTCGAGTTCATGGACTCGCCGAAGGTGCAGAAGGCAAAGACTCCGCTGGCATCATGCCTGTACATCGTGGGCACGATCCGCGATGCTTCCGCGGTCAAAGCGATCCTCAAATGCGTTGACCGGAAGATGCCGCCCGCCGCACGGAATCAAGCGCTGATCGCGCTCAACGGCCTTTCGCTCGAAGCGCCGTCGGCAAAGGCGGTCGCGTCGAAGCTCCTTCCGCTCCTGGGCGAGGCGGACTTCAACGAGATCGTGAAACCCGCGCTCGAGGTCCTCTCCAGAATCCCGCTGGGGAAGGACGAGATCGACCGCGTCATGAAGTTCCGGGAAAGCCCCCACGGGCCGGTGCGCGAGTACGCGCTCCGGGCTCTCGGGGGCATCGGGAGCGCGGCCGCGGCCGGGTCGCTCCTCGAAGCCCTCACGGGCAACGACCCACGGCTCGCGGAGTCCGCGGCGACGTCGCTCGGCTCGAACCCGGACTTCGCGCCGTTCCTGGTCAGGGCGCTCGAGAAGCAGGAGGACGTCCAGAAGCAGTGGAAGATCGTCAACATCCTCCGGGCGTACAAGAACGTCCTGGAGAAGGCGATGGTGAGGAAGTTCCTCGGGAAGGGCCTGGGGCTGCTGGAAAAGAAGAAAAGCGGATTCCAGACGTACTTCGAAATCGCCCGTTCCGCCGCGCCCGATCTCCTCAAGGAGACAATCCTCAAGAAGGGGCGCGACCTGCTGGCGAAGGGAAAGGCTGAGGATGCGGAGCGCCATCTGCGCGTCCTCGAGCGGGACGATTTGGCGACGCCGGAGAGCGACTTCGCGCTGGCGACGGCCCAGCTCCGAGGTCAGCACCTGGATCTGGCAGGCGCGGGCCGCGACCGGGGGCAGGCGATCTATCTCTTCTCGAAGCTGTCGCGTCGCGAGGGATACTCCCTGGTGAAGAAGCTGGAGAAGGACGCGGGGCTCGTGACGCCGGAGGGGCTCCTCTACCTGGGCTTCGCTCTCGTCGAGCGGCAGGGGGTCGAGCGTGACACGGGGGCCGAGATTCTCAGGATGGTCGCGAAGAAGTACGGGTCAAAGGAGGCGGGGAAGGTCGCCAAGCAGAAGCTCAAGACGCAGGGAACGGTATAGGGGTGCACCAGCTCTACGACGTCCGGAACGAAGAGAGCCTGTCCTACGACCCCAACGGGTTCGCGACGCTCTTCCAGTGCGGGGAGGCGGCGGTCGACTTCGGTCGCCTGATGCCCGGGCAGGCCGGCATGGACGCGCAGGCCCGCGAGGACCGCGAGGACAACGCCTATGTGCTCGGCGGCATGCTCTCCTACCCCACGTCGCCCAGCAACGAAGTCTTCGTGGCGAAGGGCTCCTGGGTCGTGGCGCGTCCCGGCGAGACCTTCGGGTACTGGAACCGCGGCGGGAAGCCCGTCACGATCTTCCGCTTCCGCCCCAAGTCCGCCCGGCGGGGCGCTCTCGGGGGCCAGCGGATCTACAAGCCCAACGAATCGAGGACCGGCCTGTCGCCCGGCCAGACGCGGCTCGTCATCTGCGAGACGGCGGCGTCGCGAGGGGAGCTCATCACCCTCCACCCCGGCGAACCCGCGGCCTTCCACGCCTCCTTCTGCTGTGCGACGTTCGTCATTTCAGGCCGCGTCATGGCGCTCTTCGCCCGCGAGAAGATCTCGCTCGATGCGGGGGAGGGGATCGCCTTCGTGGGTGAACGGGGCGAGATCGTCGGCGTGGGCGGCCTCTCCAACGTCGCGCTCTTCACGACGGTCGTGTAAAGAAGCTCGAAGCTTCAGTGTGCAGGGCCTCGGCGGATTCCCGGAGCGGTGGAACTCCATCCGCATCGATGCGGGCTTCGTCGCCTGCGGCCGGCTTCGAGCTTCCAGCTTTCCTCAGGCTTTGGCGATCTTCTCGCGCCCGGTCTTCACGTCCCGGCAGGCGTTGCGCGTGTCGAGCACGAGCGGCGCGTGCTTCACGATCCACGCATAGTCGTAGGCGGTGTGGTCGGTCACGATCACGGCCGCGTCGCTTTCGCGGAGCGCCTTCTCGTTCAGCTCGACCGGCTTCGCTTTGAGGTGCTTGTAGTGCCGCATCGGCGGGAGTTTGGGGAAGAACGGGTCGTGCCAGCGCACGGTCGCGCCCTTCTGCTCGAGGAGTTCGATCACCTTGAACGACGGCGATTCGCGCGGGTCGTCGATGTCGCGCTTGTAGGCGAGCCCGAGGACGAGGAGGCGCGACCCCGAGAGCGCCTTCTTCCTCGCGCGCAGCGCTTCCTCGAGCTTGCCCACCACGTAGTAGGGCATCTGGACGTTGATCTCGCCCGCCAGGTCGATGAACCGGGTGGCGAACTGATACTCCTTGGCCTTCCACGAGAGGTAGAACGGATCGATCGGGATGCAGTGGCCCCCCAGTCCCGGGCCGGGATAGAACGGCTGGAAGCCGAACGGCTTGGTCGACGCCGCGGCGATCACCTCCCAGATGTCGATCCCCATCCGGTCCAGGCACATCTTGAGCTCGTTCACCAGCGCGATGTTCACGCAGCGGTAGATGTTCTCGAGCAGCTTGGCCGCTTCGGCCACCTCGCACGACGAGACCTCGACCACGCGGACGACCACGGAGCCGTAGAGGGCCGCGGCGAGCTTCCGGCTCTCGGCGTCGATCCCGCCCACCACCTTCGGGATGTCGGCGTTGCTGAACTTCTTGTTGCCCGGGTCCTCCCGTTCGGGGGAGAACGCGAGGTGGTAGGGGACGCCGGCCTTGTCCAGTTCGGGCTTCATGATCTCGCGCGTCGTGCCGGGGTAGGTCGTCGACTCCAGGACGATGAGTTGCCCCTTTCGGAGCTTCTGGCGGATCGTCCCGGAGGTGATGCGGATGAACGAGAGATCCGGGCGGCCGTCCTCCAGGAGGGGCGTCGGGACGCAGATGATGATCGCATCCGCGTCCGGGAGGCGGGAGAAGTCGGCCGTCGCGCTGAACCGCTTCCCGATCCTCCTGAGGGTATCGTTCGAGATCGACTTGATGTACGACTCGCCCCGGTGGAGCTTCTCGATCTTGGCGGAGTCGACGTCGAACCCGATCACGCGGAAGCCCTTGGAGGCGAAGAGCCGCACGAGGGGCAGGCCCACGTACCCGAGGCCGATGACTCCGACGACGGCCTTCTTCGCGCGGAGGAGGCGTTCGAGGCTCATGAGTGGCGCAGGGCCTCCTCCAGGACGGCGACCGCCGCGTCGATATGGCCGGGCTCCACGTTGAGCGCGGGCAGGAACCGGATCGCCCCCTCGCCGCATCCGAGGAGGAGGAGCCCGCGCTCGAAGGCGGCATTCACGACTCGGTTGCGACGGTCGTGGTCCAGGCTGCCGTTGGGTCCTTTCAGGATGTCGATCGCCTGCATGAGTCCGAGCCCGCGCGGCGCCCCCACCTGGGGGAACTCGTTGATGAGGGACCTCAGGCTCTGCGCGAGGTAGTCCCCCTGGGTCCGGACGTTGGCCATGAGGCCGCTCTCGATGAGCTCGATCGTCCGGAGTCCCGCGGCGCACGCGAGGGGGTTCCCGCCGAAGGTGTTGGCGTGCGCCCCGCTGGGCCACGTGTGGAGTTCCTCGCGTGCGATCATCGCGCCCAGGGGGAGTCCGCCGCCGATCGGCTTCGCGCAGCAGAGGATGTCGGGCTCAACGCCCCAGTGCTCCACGGCCCACATCTTTCCGGTCCGGCCGAGGCCGCTCTGGACCTCGTCGACCACGAGGAGGATGCCGTGCTTGTCGCAGAGGGCACGGAGGCCGGGCAGGAACTCCTTCGGAGCCACGTTGTATCCGCCCTCGCCCTGCACGGGCTCGACGAAGATGGCCGCCACGTCGTCGGGGGGAGTGGTCCTCTTGAAGAGGGTGTTCTCGATGAAGTCGAGGTCTCCGTACGGGGCGTGGGTGACGTCCGCAAGCATCGGCGAGAAGTGGCGCCGCTGGGTCGCTTTGGAGGCGGTGAGGGAGAGCGAACCCATGGAGCGGCCGTGGAAGCAGCCGAAGAAGGCGATCATCCGCGGCCGCCGGGTGGTCCAGCGCGCGAGCTTGATCGCCGCCTCGATCGCCTCCGTGCCCGAGTTGGCCAGGAAGCACTGCGCCTTCGACCTCCCCGGCCAGGTCGCGCAGAGCTTCTCGGCGAACGCGGCCATGATCTCGTAGTAGAAGTCCGTGCCCGCCATG
>CAZSCC010000410.1:0-2156 GCA_964604905.1 uncultured Planctomycetales bacterium | reverse complement strand
CCCCCGAGACGCTCAAGGCGGCGATCGAGGCGGGCGGCGCGGACGGAGAATTCTCGATCGCGACCGGCGAAGGCCGGCGGACGATCCTCGTGCCCCAGGCAGGCAAGGAGGGGCGGCTCGAGGCCCTCCCGGACGGCGTCCACGCGCTCCCCACGCTTCTCTTTTACTCCATGCGCCAGAGCGGCCGGCTCGGCCGCGTCGGGCCGCGCTCCGCGAGGCTGGCCGTGCCCCGCGCCGAGGGACGCATCGTGGCCGAGGTCTCGTTCGAAGTGGGCGAGATCGTCCGGCAGGAGGTCGCCGGAAAGACCGGTCCCGTGACCCCCATCCGGTTCCTGAAGCCGCCGCCCGCGGCGCGGCCGGAGACCGAGTGGACCGAGGCGCGGGTCGACAAATACGGCCGGCTCGTCGAGATCGCCCTGCGCGGCGGCGCGAAATTCGTGCTGGTCGCGGACGACCTCGCCGCGTTCCGCGACGCGGTGAACGTGCACCGCTCCAGCCGCCGCGATCCGATCGACAAGGCGGCGGCGATGGCCGAGCTGAAAAAGCGGTCGACTCCCTTTCCCGACGAAAAGCAGCCGGATCGCGTGACCGCCGACAACCTCTCCTCCCGCCTCGGAGACGCCGGGCGGAGGCTGGAGGAGCTCCGCGGCCTGAAGGGGGACGGCGAGCGTTCGGAGGCGTACTCCGCGCTGCTGCGCGAATGGAAGGCGATCCGCGACAAGGCCGGCGCGCTCGGCCGCCCCGACGTCGTGGTGAAGGTCGACGAGCTCCGGGCCGGCGCGGAAGACGCCTGGGACGGCGCCGCGCAGGCGCGGGCCGCAGCCCGCCGCGCCTCCGTCGCGATCGCGGAGGCGTTGGACCGCGTCGACCTCGCCGCCCTGGAGCGCGAGCTCCGCGCGCTCAAGGAATCCCGCACCCGCCTCGAGCTCCAGCAGCGGCCCGAGCTCCTGGACGTGCTGCAGTGGATCGCGCAGGCCGAACCGATGCTCGTCCGCTGCCGGACGCGGCACGAGCTCGCGAAGAAGGCGATCGTCGTCACGGGCACCGTCCTCGCGTCGGCCGAGGAGCCGATCTCCATCGAAGTCGTCACCGGGATCCGCCAGGACGTCCGCTTCGTGCGCGACCTCTCGACCGCCGCGATCAACGGCAGGACCTACCGGGCGGGTGAGCTCGTCGAAGAGACGGGCGTCCGCCTCGAGAAAGTCTCCTCCCGAAGCGTGACCGTCTCGCTCCGCGGCGAGCTGCGCGAGGTGCCGATCGGGGGGAGATAGGCCTCAGAGGGCGAGCGAGGCGCCGAACTTCCGGAGCCAGGACTCCTGCTCGCGCCAGACGGGGCAGAGCTCAGAGACCTTCGCCCAGAACCGCGGCGAGTGGTCGGGCACGGCCCGGTGCGCCAATTCGTGAGCCACGAGATAGCGCGCCACCGCCTCGGGGCCGAGCACGAGGCGCCAGTTGAACGAGAGCGTGCCGTTCGAAGTGCAGGTCCCCCAGCGGGTCTTCGGGTCGCCGACCGCGATCTTCCTGAAGTCCAGCCCGTGGAGACCGGCGAGCTCACGGGCCCACCCGCCGAATTCCCGTGCCGCTTCGCCGCGGTACCACGACTCCAGCGCGTCCGCTACGGCGCGCCGCGTACGGCGCGGGACGTGGACGACGAGGGAGTCCCCCAGCCGGCCCACGCGCGGCTCGCCGACGGAGAGGTCCAGCGTCAGGTCGCGTCCCAGGTACGGGACGGCCGTGCCGTGGCGGAGCGTGCGGTCGGGGACGATCAAGGCGAGGCGCTCGAACCGCTTGAGCACGCGGAGGATCCAGCGGCGGCGCGAGCGGAGGAAGGGCGGGACGGCCGACTCGTCCATGCCCGCGGGGAGCGTGACGCGCAGTCCCGTCCGGAGCCCCAGTTCGGCACGGAGCCAGCGCGCGCGGCCGCTCCGACGGAGCGCGTAGGGGACGCAGCGTCCCTCCAGTTCGATCTCGCGAGTCTTGGCGGCGTCCATCTCTCCGCGCCCACTATAGCCCCGGGAGCTCCGGAGCGGAAGGCCCCGCTCCTCATCTCCTCATCTCCCGGATCTCCTCATCTCCTTATCTTCTTAATCTTCTTATCTCCTTACTTGACGATCCGCGCCGCGGGGGGCTATCCTGTACCGCTGCACCACGAAAGG
>CAZSCC010000409.1:0-5105 GCA_964604905.1 uncultured Planctomycetales bacterium | reverse complement strand
GAACGAGTTCTTCGACTACGAGCGGTGGCTCCGGGTATTCGAGAAAGTGGGGGTCGATCCCGACTTCTACGCTCGGCGCGAATGCACGGTCTCGGAGGTGCTCCCCTGGGACCACCTGGACGTGGGCCGGGCCAAGCAGACGCTCTGGACGGACTACCAGGCGGCGCTCCAGCAGGCGCGCGACCGGGAGATCAGGAATGCTGAAAAAGCTAGCTGAGTATCTCGACCGCGAGGTCGAGATCTGGACCACGGAGAACACCGAGCCGTGGATGGGGATCCTCAAGGAGGTCACCCCGGACTATGTCGAGATCCTGATCGACGAGCTGTCGACCTTCATCGTGGCGAACAAGATCGTGGCCTTCCGGCTCTCGGAGGGCGAACAGGGCGCCGCCGACGAGGAGCGCGAGGACGAGGCGTGAAGAGTGACGGCCGCAGAGGGTCCGAGACGCTGAGCGGAACACGGTATTCTTTGCCTGCTCTGTGTCTCTGTGCCTCTGCGGTTGTCCTTGGAGCCCCCCGGTGAAGACGGTCGGAGACCTGAAGGCCGGGGGGGCCAGGATCACCTCCGTGAAGGAGGAGATGAGGCTCAATCTCATCCGGAAGATGAAGGCCGGGGAGCCGCTCTTCCCGGGGATCATCGGGTACGAGAAGACCGTCGTCCCCGCGATCCAGAACGCGATCCTCGCGCGGCACGACTTCATCCTCCTGGGCCTTCGCGGGCAGGGTAAATCGCGCATCCTCCGCGCGCTGGTCGACCTCCTCGACGAGAAGGTCCCCGTCGTCCCCGGCTGCGACGTGAACGACCACCCGCTGGCCCCGATCTGCAAGCGCTGCCGGCGGACGGTGACCGACGCGACCGAAATCGGGTGGCTCCGGCGGGAGGACCGCTACCGGGAGAAGCTCGCCACGCCCGACGTCTCGATGGCCGACCTGATCGGCGACATCGATCCCATCAAGGCGGCGAACGAGCGGCGGGCCCTTTCCGACGAGGAGGTCATCCACTACGGCATCCTGCCGCGGACCCATCGCGGGATCTTCGCGATCAACGAGCTGCCCGACCTCCAGACGAGGATCCAGGTGGGGCTGCTCAACATCATGGAGGAGCGGGACATCCAGATCCGCGGCTTCCCGGTCCGCCTCGCGGTCGACGTATGCATCGTCTACACGGCGAACCCGGAGGATTACACGAACCGCGGATCGATCATCACGCCGCTGAAGGACCGGATCGACTCGCAGATCATGACCCACTATCCGCAGTCGATGGACCACGCGATAGCGATCACGCGGCAGGAGGCCTGGACCGAACGGAGCGGCCTGTGCGAGGTGCGCGTGCCCCATATGATCAGGGAGCTGATCGAGGAGGTCTGCTTCCAGGCGCGGAAGAGCGAGTTCGTGGACCAGGGAAGCGGCGTCTCGGCGCGGATGTCGATCTCCGCGATCGAGAACGTCGTCTCGAACTGCGAGCGCCGCGCGCTCCGGCTGGGAGAGAAGCGGGTCGTGCCGCGGATCTGCGACCTCTATTCGGCGGTGCCGGCGATCGCGGGCAAGATCGAGTTGGTGTACGAGGGCGAGCGGGAGGGGGTGGTCGCGGTCGCCAAGCGGATCCTCGGGCAGGCCGTACAGGCCTCGTTCAAGCGGTATTTCCCGGACGCGTACGCGTCGAAACCCGTGAAGCAGAAGGGCGCGCGGCCGGGACCGGGCACCAAGGATTCCCCGCTCGACGACACCGTGTACAAGCCGGTGCTCGACTGGTTCGCGAAGGGCGGGCGGGTGGAGATCACCGACTCGATGACCTCCTCCGACTACGCGCGCGTGCTGGGCGGGGTCCCCGGGCTGCGCGAGATCTCCGAGACCCACCTCCGGCCGGCCGAAGAGGAGGGGGCGCTCGCGATGGAGTTCCTCCTCGAGGGCCTCCACCAGAATTCGCTCATTGCGAGGGAGGACCTGGAGAGCGCCGTCTCGTATAAGGACATGCTGAAGACGATGTTCGAGGGTATGGGGAGCCCGCGCGGTGAGGAATAACCTCCTCGGGCTGGTCCTGCTGGCGGGGTGCACCGAGACGTTCACCCTCCCGTTCAAGGACATCCCGATCGAGCCTCCCGTCGACCTGGAGCATCAGCTCGCCCGTTGCCTGTCGGGGGAGGAGAAGTGGCGCGGGGATCCCAAGGCCGTGGCCGACCTGGCCCTCCGGACAAAGCTCGACATCCACGCCGCGCCGTGGATGGCGTCGCCGTTCCACTCGGCGGCCTACGAGGTCATGTACAAGCCCGAGTGGGGGACCTACGTGGTGCGGGGCTACGTCTACCCGAGCGGCGGCGTGGCCCGGTACCGCGTCAAGGTCCGGCGGTACCACGAGATCTGGTATCCCATCGAGGTGAGCCGCTACAAGCAGCACGAACTGCCGCACCCCGCGCTGGAAGACTAGGGGAGCTCCAGACCCTCGAAGGCGAAGGGGACCGATTTCACGAAGGCCTGGCCCACGAACTTGAAGCGGAGCTCCTTGATCGGCTTGTTGCGGAGCGCCGGGAACATGACCTGGTAGGTGGCCAGCGGGGTCCCCTCCGGCTGGACGACGCCCCCGGGGCCCACTATGATCTGAATCCCCGAGGAAGTGGTCGGGATGAGTGTCGCCTTGTGCTCGGCCCCGTCCTCGTCGACCGCGACCATCGACTCCTTGTCGAGCCGGCCGTCGATGTCCTCGACGCTCCCCGCGTCCGCCTTGCCCTTGGCGCGCGCGAACGTCAGCGTCCAGAGCCGGCCGCTCGCCAGGTTCTTGAGCGCGATCGAGTAGTCGCCCGCCTCGCGGGTCTCGCTCGCGCCGGGCTTTTCGAACTTGACGTCGGTCTTGTCGAGCGGGAAGCTGAACTTCGCGACGCCCTGCAGCGTCACCCGCGTCGCCCCGGGGCTCAACCCCTTGAGCGTGAAGGGCTGGACGGTCTCCAGGGCGCCGCCCGCGCCCCCGGCCATCATGACGGCCCGCTTCATCATCACGATGCGCGCTCCGCCGCCCACCATGACCCCGTTCGGATCGTCCCAGTCCTCGCCCTTCCGGACGTCGAGCGTCCCGCCCTTGTCGTCCGTGGCCTTGCGGACCTCGATCTCGTACCGCTTGGCGGGGCTCAGGTGCTTCTGCCAGTCGGCGTCGAACGAGAGCTGGAGTTGCGCCGTCCGCGCCTTGAAGTCGGTCGACCGCTCCTGCTTGAGGCGGAGGATCCGGATGCGGAAGGGGCCGTCGTACGCGGTGGGGTACGGGCGGTGAGGCTCCTTCTGGAACTTCACCCCCTCCTCGCGGAACTCGTAGGTCCGCTCGTCCTGCCCGCGGCAGAGATCGTCGAGCACCTTGAAGAGCGGGGCGTCCTTCGCGTCGACCGAGACGTTCGCCCGGGCGTCGACCGAGGAGGCGTCGAACTTCACGCCGGTCTGCTTGGCGAGTTCGTCGAGGACCTGGCCCAACTCGGTCCCCGAGAGCTTGAGGGTGATCTTCTTGGGCTCGATGTAGACCTGCCGCGCCTTCGCGGCGAACTCGATGGCGCGGAGGGCGGAAAGGGTACGGACCTTGACCTCGCCGCCGTCCTTGCGCTTCTCCGCCTCTTCGGCGGCCTTCTTGAGGAGGGCCAGGGCGGGCTCGCCGATCGCGACCAGGTCCTTCTCCGCCTGCTCGCGCGCCTCGAAGCTGTCGTCGTCCAGCTTCAGGATCAGCTCCTTGATCCGGGCGTCGTCCTGCACCGCCGCGGGGTGCGCGGCAAGGGCGATCGCGATCAGGAAACGGTGCATGGGAAACCCTCCAACCCTCTGAGAAGTATACGGGACCGTGTCGGGGATTAGTAGGGGCGGAGGGGCGGAAGGTTCGCCGGCGAGACGATTCGGGCGACGGGGTAGAGGGCGCCGGGCTTGAGCGCGGCGTCGAAGAAATTCCAGCGCGCAAGACCGTCGTCGCTCTCGGGTTCGAGCAGGTAGACGGCGAGGGTCCCCAGCGGCTGGTCGGTCCGGACCACGAAGTCGCCCGGTTCGACGGAAAGGCGCGAGGTCGAGCCTCCCACGGTGACGATGGACTCGATGTGCTTCGCCGTCCCGACGTCCGGGCTGTCGGTCTTCTCGATCGTTGTGACGCGGTGGACTTCCGCCTCGATCTCGGCGGGGAAGGCGACCCGCTCGACCACGATGTTGTGGTCCCGGAGACGCTCGGCCACTCCCCAGAGCGACTTGGGGATCCGGTACGCCGCGGGGCGAGAGACGGTCCTGGACGGCATGAACGTGCGCAGGTGGGGGATCCGGTAGGTCCGCGGCTCGCGGCCGGGGATGCTCCGGGCCAGCTGCGAATCGAGGTCCCACGCGAGGATCTCGCATTCGCCGGTCAGGAGGGGAGGGGCGTAGGCGATCCCGACCGGATCGGGCCTCGCGGCCTGGCCCTCCGCAACGAGGCGATTCATCTCGTCCGCGTGCCCGATCGTGTAGTCGAGGATCTCTTTCAGGACCTCGTAGATCGTCTTCACCCGGTCGCGGAAGGGGATGTAGCTGTAGGTCTCCAGCAGGATGTCCATCCGCCCGGTGAGCCCGCGATAGTGCGAACCGTAGCGGGGGAGGTGGGAGTAGGTGGCCCAGCCCTTCGAGGGGTCCTTCTCGTCGACGAAGTTCCCGTAGAAGAACGTGGGGATCCCGGTGCGCTCCCGGAGGCGGCGGGTCACGTCCGGGAGCATCGTGGACTCGACGTAGGCGCAGGGGCCGTTGGGGATATGGCCCGTGTCGTAGGTGAGCGCAAACCCGTGGATCGAGCCGTCGGTCGTGTGGCAGTCGACGGTGAGCGTGGGCTGCCAGGTCGAGTAGAGCCTCGAGAGGTTGCGCGACTCGACCGCCTCCATCTTCATGTAGTCGCGGTTGAGGTTGATGCCCTCGCCTGTATAGCGGGTCCCGACGCCCCCTTCCGGCCCGATCTGGCCCTCCAGCTTTCCGAGATCGAGCGCGCGGTTCTTCGGGTCGATCCGGTCGTTGCCGTCGGGGTTGTAGTCCGGGACGAGGAGGACGGTCAGCTTCTCGAAGACTTTGTCGGGCAGGTCTCGCGCCAGCATGAGGCACGCCTCCTTGCCTTCGACCTCGCCCGCGTGGAT
>CAZSCC010000408.1:0-17044 GCA_964604905.1 uncultured Planctomycetales bacterium | reverse complement strand
CCGCAAGCGCGTGGATCATCCTCTATAGATTACTTCGCAAACTTTAGGTTGGTGACCCGGCCGGCGAACTTGTCCTTCTCCACCTCGACGCCCGGGTCGTCGAACGTCTGGGGGATGTCGAGCACGAACTTCCGCGTCTCGCCCGGCTTGAGCGGCGCGCGGGCCGCGGGGTCGGCGTAGCTGTTCGCCAGCACCGGCCAGCCCTTCGAGAAGGTCGCCTGCCCAGGCTTGTTCGCACCCGTGATGTCCGCCAGGTGGGGCTGCCCCTTGGGATTCAGGTAGTAGAGCAGGACCTCGACCTCGTCGAGCGCCTTGTCCCCCGCGTTCCGGATCTCCCCCTGGACCTGCATGAAGAACGAGGTCGACGTGCCCACTTTATGCACCCGCTCCTTGCTCCCGAGGACCTTCACCTCGACCTTCGCGGCGTAGTCCTTCCGCTCCTTCTGGTCGGAGGCGTCGGCGACGCAGACGATGCGGAACCCCTGCGAGACGCCGTTCGACGTGAGCCACCACACGCTGCGAGGGCGGTTCGGGTCGGCCTCGAACCACTCCATGAGGATCGACTGCCTGTTGGAGAATCGGAGCTCGGGCCCCGGCGAGTTCCAGCAGCCGCCGCGCATGACGGGGTGGTAGCCCGGGAGCTCGTACGGCTCGAGGCCGTACTCCCACAGGTTGCCGATCATGTCGTAGAGGCCGAAGGCGTTCGCCTTCTTCTCCCCGCCCACGTGGGTCCGCTCCTCGCTGTTCCCCTTGTGCCAGGCGTAGTCGTCCAGCGGCTCGGGGCCCGCGGCGGCCGAGCCGGCCCGCGCCGCGTACTCCCACTCCGCCTCGGTCGGCAGGCGGAAATAGCGGCCGGTCTTGACCGAGAGCCACGAGCAGTAGCCCATCGCGGAGTGCCAGCGGACGTTCGTGACGGGACGCTTGGGCTCCAGGAAGTCGGACGGGATCTCCACCTGCCCGAAGTACGCGGTCGCGCGCGTGGGGCGCGTCACGGCGTCCACGCCGGGCGGGTCCTTGGTCTCGAAGTAGGCGTTGAACTCCGCCCACGTCACCTTGCGCGCCCCGATCTGGAAGGGCTGGAGCGCGAGCTCGCGGACCGCCTCGTCCTTCTTGCGGTCCTTCTCGCCCTCCGGGCTGCCGACTTTCACCGGCCCGCCCTTGAGCGGGACCATCTCGAAGACGAGCTTCGTCCCGGGAACCTCGATCTTCTCGGAGGCCTGGACGGCGCAGGCCGCGAGGAGCATGAACGTGAGCATCAGGGGGCTCCTGTCACGGGGAGAGGCGGACGTGGGTCACGCGGGCCCGGACCTTGTCGAGGTCGAGCGGCCCGGTCTCGAGGAACGGATGGGGGACGTCCAGCTCGAACTTCCGGCTCTCCCCCTTCTTGAGCGGCTTCCGGACCGCCTCCCCATGCGCGCTGCCGGCCAGCACGGGGTACACCAGGTTGTAGCAGGGCTTGTCCTTCGGGTCCTTCATCATCGGCTGCCCGTCCTCGTCGAGGAAGAAGACGGTGACCTCGACCTCGTCGAGCGTTGCGTCGCCCGTGTATACGATCTCGCCGGAGACGCGGTCGAGGTAGTCGGGCCGCTTCCCCGTCTTCACGATCCGGAGGTCCTTGACCTCGACCTTCGCCGCCGCGTCCTTGCCGTCCGGCCCGGGGACGCGGACGACGCGGAAGCCGACGAAGTTCCCGTCGGTGAGCCACCAGAGGCGGAGCGGCCGCTTGGGATCGCGCTCGGCCCACTCGTCGGGGACGACCTGCCGGTTCGCGGCGCGCACGTCCTTCACGGGCGTGTTCCACCCGCCGCCGCGCACGACCGGCGCGCCCGCGGGGGGCGCGAACGGCTCCAGACAGTTCTCCCACGTGTTCCCGAAGACGTCGTACAGGCCGAAGGCGTTGGGCTTCTTGCGCCCCACCTCGTAGCTGTGGTCCCCGCTGTTCCCCTTGTGCCAGGCGTGATCGTCGAGCGCGCCCGGCGCGGCCGCCTTCGACCCCGCTCGCGCGGCGTACTCCCACTCCGCCTCGGTCGGCAGGCGGTACTTCTGGCCGGTCTTCTTCGTGAGCCACTCGCAGTAGCCCGTGGCGCCGTACCAGCCGATCGAGATCGCCGGGTGCTTCTTCCCCTGGTCGGCGCCGTTCTCGAAGGGTTCCTTCGGATCGATGACGTCCGGCTGGGAGGGGCGCGTGATGCCGTCGACCTTGGCCAGCTTCCAGCTCTCGTAGTAGAGCGAGTACTCCTCCCACGTGACCTCGTGCGTGCCGATCCAGAAGGGCTTGAGCTCGACCTCCCGCTGGGCCTCGTCCTTCTTCCGGCCCGGCTCGCTCTCGGGGCTGCCGATCGTCACCTTCCCGCCCGGGAGGGAGACGAGGTCGAACTTCACGGTCGTGCCGGGGATGGCCACGGTCTCCTTTTTCGGCGGCTCCTGGGCGTGCGCGGCGGGGGAAGCCAGGAGGACCAGGGCCGCGAGGGTCCGACCGTTCATGCGCCTCTCCGAATCAGATCAGGCCGGAGATTATAACGACGGAGGAAGGCCCTAGGCAACCGGCAATAGGCGTGAAGGAGGTCAGTCCTTGGCCGGAAGGATCCTGATCTCGACCTCGTTCGACCAGGCGATGCCCGTCCATGGGTCGGCCTTCTCGTCGAACGGGGGCTTCCCCGCCTGGCGCACTCCGCGGCCGGAGCCGGGCATCTGCCACTCGCGTAGCACCTCGTGGCGCACCCGGAGGCGATGGATCTCCCCCTTGGGGGCCTCGATCGAGAGGTACCGGCTGGGGAAGGCGTAATGGGCCTTGGGGTTGATCGGCTGGAGCTTCGCGTCGGCCGGCGCGAAGTACGTGATCGTGGTCTCGAACGTCTGGGAGCCGTAGGCGGGGATCGTCGTGAAGATGGGACCCGCGCCGGTCCCGCAGAAGCCGACGTGCCAGCGCGGTTTGACGGGGGCCTCCTCTTTGGGCGGAAGGGCCTCGAACGCGTTCCCCGAGACGAAATCGACGCCCCCGGTGGAGTACCCCACGTACAGGTTCCGGGGACGGGGGCTGATGTTCCAGAGGACCCCCTTGAGAGGGATCCCCTCGCCGGGTCGGACCTCCTTCTTGTCGGCGATCAGCTGGAACCGGAGGCCGTCCACGATCGTCCCGCCGGCATGGGAGACCTTGAGGTAGCCCAGGATGTCCTGGAGCCGCCCCCGTGCCTCCGCGCTCTTGACCGACTTGAGCGACTCCTCGACCGCTGCGCAGGCCTTCTGGCCCAGCTTCTTGAGGTTCACTTCAGCCGATTCGCGGATCTCGATCTCGTCCGACTCGAGTTCCTCGATGAGTTGCCTGACGCTCTTCGAGTCCTGGGCCGACAACGGAGCGGCCAGGAGGAGGAGGGCCAGGATTCGCCTCATCAGGAGTATAGACGTACTCCGAGAGCCCGGGTTCATGGAAAAACGACCGGCTCCTCGACGGCCTTAGCGCCGGACGGCGGCGCCGACGCCCGCCTTCCGGTGGGCCGCGGCGTACTCGAAGAGCGCCACGTTCTGCTTGAAGAAGCCGTGCTCCTCGGCCTGATAGGGGGCCTTGAAGAAGCAGGCCAGGTGGCGCAGGTTGCCGCTCTCGCCCGCCCGGTGGGCGTACTCGGCGAAGCGGATCAGGTCGAGGACCAGCGGCGAGGCGAGCGCCGAGTCGCAGCCCTGCCAGATGAACTGGAGGATCATCTTCGTCCCGAGGAACCCCGTGAAGTGGATGAAGTCCCACGCGGTCTTCCAGTCGCCGAGCGAGGGGACGTAGTCGATCCGCACCCGGGAGTGGGTCTCGTCGTCGTTGAGGATGTCGCGCAGGCAGGCGTCCTTGTCCTGGCACTTCGCGGCGTTGGCCTTGGGGTCGTCCAGGACCTTGCCGTCCCGGTTGCCCAGCATGTTGTAGCCTTCCCACGAGAGGACTTTCAGGTTCCGCGCGACGAACATCGGCGCCAGCGTCGTCTTCATCAGCGTCTCGCCGGTCTTCCCGTCGCGCCCCACGTGCGGGACGCCGTGCTTCCGGGCCAGCTCGTCCATCGCGGGGAAGCTCGATCCGATGCAGGTCGTGAAGTTGACGTAGGGGAGGCCCGACTCGACCGCCGCCAGCGCGTAGAGCACGCTCGCCGGGAAGAGGTCGCGACGGTCGGCCTCGAGGAGCGCCATGAACGACTCGACGTAGTTGAACTCGCGGGGCGGCGCGAAGTGGGGCTCCGCCGAGGTCAGATGGACCACCACCACCTCGTCGAGTCCGTGCTTCGCCCTGAACTCGGCGAAGTCCTTCTTGATCCGGTCGACCATCCCGCGGAGCGTGAGCCGCTGCTCCACGGCGTCCGGCGCGATCGAGCGCACGCCCGCGCCGCTGTTGAGCGTGACGCCGGGGCGCAGGTTCTCCGACATCCGGGCCAGCGCCGGGCGGACGGCCTC
The DNA here is from genome assembly GCA_964604905.1 of uncultured Planctomycetales bacterium. Taxonomy (GTDB): domain Bacteria; phylum Planctomycetota; class MHYJ01; order MHYJ01; family JACPRB01; genus JACQFK01. The sequence goes on along the minus strand of CAZSCC010000408.1, from coordinate 12,619 downwards.
CAGGATCTGCGGCGTGATCACCCCGTTCTCGCGGCTGAATTCCTCCGCCGCGACGACCCAGTCGACGGGCCGGATCTCGTGGCCGCCGAAGACGATGTCCTGGAATTTCAGGAGCCCGAGCTCCTTGAACTCGGGGAGCTCGCTGACGAGGCCCTGGGTCCCGATGACCCCGGCCTTGAGCGCCTCGGCGCCCGCGACCGCGCACGTCGCCACGCTCCCGCACGCCCCGACGATCCAGACGCCCGTCTTCTTTTCCATGGATGCCTCTCGTGTGTCCCTAAGTTCCCCGATCGTCCGACCCGTTACTTCAGGTGCTTGAAGAGGACGTCGCACGTGTTGAGCACGTAGCTCGTCACGAGCACCGGGTCCCCTTCATACCAGCCCGCGTTGTCGTTGAGCCACATCTTCGTCTCGCGGACCTGCTTGAGCAGCTGATTCCCCAGCTCGGCCGGCCAGTCGTGCTTCTTCCCGTCGAAGGTCGTGAACGGGTTTTCCCCGTAGACGTCGAGCGCCCGGGCCATCACCAGGTAGTAATAATACAAGCCGCGCAGGTGGTTGCGGCGGGTTTCGTCGAAGGCGAAGCCCGGATGCGCCTCCACGGAGTAATTCTTCCGGACCCAGTCGATCGCCGCCCGGATCTCGGGCCCCTTCTTGTCGAGGCCCGCGTAGATGTAGGTCTTGATCCCCTCGTAAGTCATCGCCCCGTAGCTCGCGATCGTCTCCTTGTCGGCGATCTTCACCGTCCCGGCCTTCTGGAGCGTCGGATCGGCCACCGGCGTGTAGTAGATCCCGCCGTCGACGCCCACCGCGAGGTTCTTGGCCTTGAGCGACGCCAGGAACTCCGGATCGGTGTTCACCTCGCTGGAGTTCTGGCACTTGCGGACGAACTCGGCCACCAGCTTCCAGAACGCCTCGTCGCGCGGGAGGCCCGCCGCCTCGGCCATCTTCATCGCCTCCGCGCCGTACCCCGTCACGGAGATGTTGGCGATCACCTTCGTCACGATGACAGGCTTGCCGTCGATGATCTTCGGCTCCTCGTCCCCGTAGCCCAGGCCGCCCCGGTGGGCGCCTTCCTTGAGCTGGTTGTTCTTGAGGTACGCCTGGGCGCCTCGGATGCGGTCGGCGTGCTTCTCGCGGTCCACGGTGGCGAGCGCCATGAGCGTCAGCGCCGTCGTGTAGGTCTTCATGAAGGAGCCGGTCTTCCCCTCGCCGAACGAGCCGTCGACGTTCGCCTTCCCGGCCAGGAAGGCGGCGCCTTTGAGCGTGATGGGCCGGTACTTCTCGCGGAGGGGCTTGGGAGCGTTGGCCAGGCTGCTCACGATGAGCGCGGTGTAGGAGGGGCTGGGCTCCGTCTTTCCGGGAGGACCCATCTGCCAGGCGCCGGCCGCGTCCTGCTGGCCCACGAGCCAGTCGGCCGCCCTGGCCCAGGTCTCCAGGAGCCGCTTCGCCAGGTCGCCTTCCTGCGGCGCCGCCTGCGCGCGGCCGAGGACCAGGATCAGGGCCGCCGCCGTCGTCGTGAGGGTCTTCATCGCTTCTCGCTCCCGTAGTATCTCCGGATCACCGCGTCGTATCGGGGGTCCCAATCGGCCTGTTCCAGGACCGTCGCCACCGTGCGCGCCGTCTCCGCGTCGGCCGCGAGCTCGGGAGGCATGGCGGGCGCGGTCCCGAGCGTCTGCCGCTCGAGCTTGAGCGCCGCGACCGTCGGCGGAGCGGCCTGGATGGGCCTCCCCAGCCGCGCGAGTTCGGCCGAAAGGGCCGCGGCCCCGGCGGCCGCGGCGTCCCGCCGCGCCTGCGCCTCCGCTCCCCCGCTCCCCTCCTGCAGCCGCTTCGCGTCGTAAAGATCGCGCAGCGCCTGGAGCTTCTCCGCCGCCTCCGCCGTCCGGCCCTGCTTGAGGAGCGCCGCCACCTCCCGGAACTCGACCTGATCGGGGGCCACCGCCAGCAGCCGCTCGGCGACCTCCGCCGTGACCGCGACGAGCGCCGGGTCGTCCGTCCCGCCGGCGCTCGCCGGCGTGCGGAGGACGAGGAGGGCCGCGACGAGAAGGAGACTCCCCGCGAGCAGCTTGGCCTCGCGCGGCATCCGGTGGGAGGGGAACGCGGCGCGCGAGAGCGCTGCCGCGGCGTCCGCCGCCTGCGCCTCCCTCATTGAGCCGGCCGATTCGACGGCGGTCGAGAGCCGCTCCTCGAGCCCGAGGAGGCGGTCCAGGTGGATCGCGCAATCGCGCACCGTGAAAGACCGCCCGCCCTCGCGGGCGGCGCCCGCCAGCGCGGCCGCGGCGATCGCCCCCCAGGCGACCGCGGCCGGCACGTCGATCCCCGCGATCCGAGTGACGGCCAGGAGCGCGCCCAGGGCGAGCGAGGCATAAAACGCCCCGCGCGCGGCGGCCCCCGCCGCGCGGGCGGCCCGGATCCGGCGGCGCTGCGCCGTCAACGTGTCGAGAAGTGGGTCCACCTACTTGTCCTTGTGATCCCGCTCGTCCTTGTTGAAATGGACCGGATTCTTCGCGATCTCCTTCTCGAGCGCGGAGATCTCCTTATGCTCCGCCGCGGTCGGCGTCCGGAAGATCACGCGGACCGGCGTCCCTCCGCGCGGAAGGATCATGTAGTTCGCGGCGAAGACGGTGTCGTCCACCGCCTCCTCAAGCGGGTTGTCCAGGAGCGCCGTGGCGTCGCGGAAAGTCGTGACGTACGAACGGCTCTGGGCGGCGGCCAGGACCTTCCCCTTCTTCTCGCCCTTCGGGCTGGCGGGGTCGGGGACCTCCGCCCACGAGCCCACGTAGGTCCATCCCACGCGCGGCATCGTGCCCTGCCGGCGCACGCTCACCACCAGGTCCTCGGAACGGTGGGTCACGGCCTTCCCGTTGTCGTCGGTCCATTGCACCAGGATCAGCACGCGCGAGCCCTGATCGGGCTGGGTGATGTCCGCCTTCTTCGGCAGCTTGCCGCGCTTCAGGCCCGCCGAAGTGAGCGCCATGTCGAGCGACTGGACGTCGCACTCGAGGCGCAAGACTGTCTCGTGCTCCTTCCCACCATCGCCGCATCCGAAGAGCTCGACCAACCCCTTGGTCACCAGGATCACCCCCGGTACCACCACCCCCGCGACTTTCTTTCCGGTCGTATCCTTGCGCTCGAAGATGAACGCGTTCCCGATCGGCAACTGGGCCACGAAATCGGAACGCTTTGAGACCTTGTCGTCCAGAATGACCTCATCCTCCACGACGGACTGGACGACCAGACGGGGATCGGGTTTCTGGGCCGTCTCGACATCCTGGCCGGGCTGGGCCTGTTCCGCCCCATAACCGACCGGAAGCATCAGGAGGGCAAGGAATCCACCGACGAGACGCATGAAAACCTCCCGTACGATAACCTCTTGTTCAGCGCAAATCGAGTGCCACAGAGGATTATATAACTAACTATGCTCCAGTATCTTACGAATATACTGCCACGAAAACCCCCGCTTTTGTCTAATAAATAGACAGTTCGTGGCCATCCCATCGGCAGGCAGGCTTTACGATCCGTCGCGGATCGATTCCTCCAAGAGCGTCGCGCCCCGGATCAGCTGGTGTTGCAGCTTCTCCCACTCCGGTGAGAAAGGAGTGCATCCGAGCCGCGTAGAGGCCAGGGAATAGGACATTTCGAGATTCGCCAGGAGGAGGGCCATCTCGTCCGATCTCCCCGCGCGCGAAGTCTCCTCCAGGGCCTTCAGACCCTTCCCCAGCGCCAGTTCGGCGCGGGCCCACTTCCGAGCGTCCCCCGATTCGGCCAGCCGCGCGATCTCGTGAGCCACCCACGCCGCCTCGCGCACGAGGACGAGCTGCCGTTCGCGGGCCGCGATCTCCCTGATCCCCCCGAGCGCCGCCCGGGCCGCGTCGCACGTGAACCGCTCGCCCGTGACTGCCGATATCCGCTCCGCGGAGGCGCCGTCCAGATCGGCGAGGAAACGGTCGAGCAGGTCGGCCGTCGCCGAGAGGAGATTGGACGACGCCTCCTCCTGCGCCGCGGCGCGCGCGCGATCGAGGCGGTTCCGGACCGCGCGCCCCTTCCCGCCCGCGACCTCGTCCAGGAGCGTCCGCGCTTCCTCGAGGGCACGATCCATCCCCTTCACGTCCGCCTTGAGCGCCGCCAGAAGGTCGGGAACGGAAGCCACGCGAAGGATCTTCGTCAGGGTCTCCGGAGGCGCCTCTTCCTTCCGATGGAGGGTGAACTGCAGCTCCAGCGGTCCCGGCGCAGCCAGCAGTTCGCGATGCTGGAACGAGCCGCGGTCGACCGACGCGGAGCGCCCCCACGCCCGATCCAGCGCGCGCGTCTCGATGTCTCTTCCAGGCCATTCCGCCCGGTTGACGATCCTCCGGAAACGGAGGCCGACGACCGACTCGTCCGGCAACGAGCGTCCCTTGCCCGTGATCGCGAGTTCGTACTCCCCTCCGGCACGGCGGCCCTGCGCCTGCCCGGAGACGTCGGAAAGCTGGGCCAGGGCCGTCGACAGCAGCATCAGGTTCATCATCGCTCCTCCAACTCACGGATCGATTCCAGGACGCACGTCGTCCGCCGCGAAGGCGTCTCGATCTCCACGCGCTCCAGGCGCCCGGTCGTCCCATCCGTCCACACCCGGAGGGTCGTCGACGGGTGGGCGGGGTCCCGCGGCACGAGACGCGTGCAGACGACCGCCCGGTCCGGACCTTCCACCGACGCGAGGGACCCTTTGTTCCGTCCCGCCTTGAGGGTCGGTATCCCGGCCACGCCTTCCGGCAGCGCGCGCTCGCCGGGAGTCTCCTCGGGCACCGCCTCGAACCGCTCCCGCCACGCCGCCGGCGCCAGCGCCCACAGGTCGAGCGGGTGGAGGCCGTCTCCCCGATAGACGAGCCGACGCCCCGACAGGCGCGCGACCACCGACTCTCCGGGCTTCACCAGCACCGTCCCCTCCACCCGCGACCGCGAGTCCCCCGAATGCGGACCTTCCTCGATCAGCACGTTCGCCCGATAGGGGCGCTCGGATTGGGCCAGCAGCGGAAGCAGCACCGCCAGGAGCATCGTCATGGGCACACCCAACTTAGAATCTCCGGCCCGCCCCGGTCGAAGTAGACCGTCACGTCGTCGAGGACCGGCGAGGCGAGGAGGATCATCCCCGGCGTCGCGGGGCCGCCCGTCTTGAGCTTCGCGGCGTACCGGAGGCGCGCCCCCTCCGGGGGGCGGCCCGACGGCGTCCGCACGGCGCTCCACCCGTCGTTCCGGAACGGTCCGTACCAGGCTCCGTCGGCTTCGACGTAGAGGTCGGCAAACCCCCCGGCCTCCGGCCGGAGCGGGCGCGGAGGCGATACGGAGTGATCGAGCATCTTCGGTCCCTCGCGATCGTAGTCCTCGGCCCACTCGGTCCAGGCCACGCCCAGCACGCGAGGGGTCCGCCGGGCCGCGGGGGAATCCCCCGGAGGCGCAAGCGAACGCTCCCGCCGGGGCGCCGGATCGATCGACCGCGACGTGAACCGCGACTCCTCGGGATCGCGATCGTCGGGTCGGGTGTATCGGCCCCGGTTCCACAGGGTCTGCGCGCCCCACGCCCCTCCTTTCCATGCGGGCGACCGGTCGCGCCAGAGATAGAACTCGTCGATCGTCGAGTCGGCGCTGAAGTTCCCCGGGAAGAACGCTCCGTCGAAGAGCATCGCCGGCTCGCCGCCCAGGCGGATCGTGTTCTTGCACCATTTCGGGCCGGAGAGGCCGGGGATCAGCGCCTGCTGCGAGTGGGTCGCCCACCGGGGCGTCTCCGCGAACGGCTGGCCTTCGCCCTCGTAGAGGTGAGGCACGCCTAAGGAGCCCGGCTGTATCCTCCCGTTCACGAGGATCCTCACGCTGTCGGCATCGGGCCTCCGGTTCCGCGGGATGCTCCACGAGACCGCGACGTGGGTCCATTGGTGGGCGCGCAGGAGGCTCGGCTTCCCGTCCTCGTGCCCCTCGTGATTGAGCGTGGGGCTGTGGACCGCCGCGTGGGAGGTCGCGTGCTCGTCGGGCCCGCCCGAACCGCCCAGTTCCCAGTTGTAGCCGGTCTTCGACGAGAACCCGTAGCCGAAGACGAGCGACGACGGGCGGAAGCCGCTCAGTCCCGCGGCATAGGAAGGCGGACCGCCGTCCCCCCCGACATGGGGTGGAACGAAGAAGAGCCCGAAGGGAGACGGGTTCATCGTCCCCGGCGCCGCGGCGTGGACGCGGCTCATCGAGAGGAGCGTGCGCCGTTTGCCGGTCGACTCCGGGAAGAAGCCCGGCTTGAGCCAGAAGGCCGCCGTCCCTTCGTTGAAGTTGAAGCTCAGGTTTTCGTCGAGCCAGTAGCCGAAAGCCGAGCCGCGCTCGACGTACGCGCCGTCGAGGCGGAGGTCGGAGGGAGCGGTCTCCTCGATCCCGGAGGGCGGGTCGCCGGTCCACGAGCGCGCGATCGCGTACGCCCGCCCGGTCCGGCCGGAGTCCACGGGCCCGTACGGGCCGGGGACCGTCTCCGTCCGGTCCTCCCAGTTCCGGTTCAGGCAGCAGCGGCGGCTGACGGCCGTCTGCCACGCCCCCTGCGGGAGGCGGAAACCGTCCCAATTCGCGGGCGTCCCCAGGAAGCTCCTCGAGGCATGGTGGTGAGCCGCGTGGTCGAGCTGGAAGTGGGCGTGCATCGACGAGCCCAGGTGGGGCCCGCCCGGCGGCGACGTCTTCGCGCCCGGAGTCCACGCGGGGTCGGAGAGCGTCGTCCAGAGCTCCCCGGACGGCTTGCACTCCCCTTTGGAGAAGTTGGACCCGACGGTCGGGAGCCGGAGGTATCCTTCGGCCCCGTTCTCCGCGGGGGCCGGCCCGTTGTCCGGCTCGGGGCCGATCTCGAGACCGAGGTTGTTGTTGGTCTCGAACGGCCCCTTTCGCGGCGCGATCGTGCCGCTCCGGAACTGCGCCTGCGATGTCTCCCGCACCGCGTCGAAAAGGCGGACCTGCGCGACGATGGTCCTGGTCGCCACGGCGTCGTTGTCGCGCGCCGCCGCGGCGTCGTCGCCTCCGTCCGTGGGGCGCACGATCCGGCCCATCGACTCGATCTCGAACGTCCCCATCGGGGTGAAACAGAACTCGGTCGAGTGGACGAGCAGGTCCGTCTTGTCGACGTGGGTGAAGAGCGTCCGGTCCGGGTTGATCTCGTTGAGGTGGAGGTTGGGGTTGAAGTTCGCCTTGAGGGCGTCGGCGATCGCCTGCGAGGCGATCCGGAGCTGCTGAGGCGAGGCGGGGATCCGCCGGCCCGCCGAGTCGACGTCCCAGAAGTGGTCCGTCCGCGTCTCCGCGATCCCCCCCTCCTCGACCAGGCGGTCGAGGAACCGGGAGAACTGCGCCCAGGTGCGGAACGGCCGCCCGGCGAGGATCCGGTCGACGATCGCCGCCGCGGAGACGCCCTCACGGCTCCGCCCGCCCGGCCCGACGATCGGGAGCGTGCGGTAGAGGAAGCCGCAGGCGCTCTCCTCGTCGCCGTACGTGTATCGCCGCGTCGTCCAGGCGTAGGCGCCCCCGGGGCTCCCGCAGGGCGACGCGGCGTCGGGGCGCTCGGAGAGCCCGCGCCGGCGTTCCACGAGGAAGAACCCCTCGAGATCGATGAGGAGCGCCATCAACACCTCGCGCCGCGCGGTGTTGACGTTCACCGGCGAGCGCGAGACGACCTCGATCCACCCCGGGTTGAGCGAGTCGCGCCCCCAGACCGCGTTGTGGGCGGGGTCGGTATTCTGCGGGTCGAAGAAGAGGAGCGGCTTCAGGATCGGGTCGCCGCGGAAGTCCTTCTGGTGTCCGTACCGGAAGACCGGCCCGGCCCCGCTCGAGGGACGGCCGCCGCTCACGGGGTAAGCGGAGCCGGCGGCCGCCTCGAGGGAGAGGGCTACGGGAAGACACACGTCCGGGTCGGACCACGAGCGCGCCGTGAGGAACTCCCTCACGCGGCCGAACGCCTCGCGGTCGAAGTCGAGCGCGCGGAGCAGATCGGCCTTGTCGGCATACCCCGACCGGGGACGCACCGCGAGCAGGCGGTCGCCCAACCCCGGCACGTCGACCGAAGGCTGGGCGCCGAGGAGATTGAGCAGCCGCCGGAGGTTGCGGCTGACCGCATGGTCGGGCCCGTGCGCGACCCCGTCGTTGACGCAGATCTGCGCGTTCGTGTCGGTGATCCGGAGGGTGTAGAAGTCGCCCCGCCGCGCGTGGGAGCTCGTGAAATGCACGCCGGCGGGGGTGACTTCCTCACCGTTCACTCGGACGGGGTCCGTCTTCGGGACCCAGTCCGTTTCCGTCATGAGCGTGCCGCGCTCGAGGAGTTCCCCCAGATGGGCTATCGCCGCCTCGACCCCCGACTGGGCGACGAGGCGCGCCCGGACCGTGTCGAGGTAGTTGCGGGCGACCGTCCGCTCGGTGGCCGCCAGGGTCGCGAAGGTCGCCGCCAGGAGCGCGAGGACGGCCAGCATCCCCAGGACGGCGATCAGCACCAGGCCCCTTCGGCTCTTCATGGCTTTTTCTCCTCCGCCCAGAAGTGCGGAGGGGGGCCGAAACTCGACACGAAATATTTCGTGTCGAGTTTTCGGGAGTTGCGGTACTTAGGCGGGGGCAGGCACCTGCAGATCACCGGAATGGGCTTCGGAATGTCTTCTCTTTTTTGGGCGCCTGGCCCCGAAGGGGCGCCCAAAAAAGGAAAACATCTACAACCCTTCGAGCTTCCGTCGGATGAATTCGGCCCGGGCGGTGTCGCGCTCCTCGGGCTCGAGGACCTTCCGCTCGATCTTCTGGAGGTGGCCGGGCTGCGTGAAGATGAAGAGCTCGTTGATGACCTTGTGGACGACGCCCTGGATGAGGTTCATGTTGACGCCCAGCCGAAGGGCGGAGAGGTGCTCGGTCGCCTCCTCGGAGCTGATCCGGCGCGCGTGCTTGAGGATCCCGTAGGCGCGCCACACCCGGTCCTCCAGCTTCTTCGGCTCGTCCTCGAGCAGCTTGATCCGCCACGACCGCTCGAACTTCAGGATCTCCGGCACGACCTTCTTCATCTCGGCGATGATGTCGCGCTCGGACTTCCCGAGCGTCACCTGGTTGGAGACCTGGTAGAAGTCTCCGAGCGGCGAAGTCCCCTCGCCGTAGAAGCCGCGCACCGTGTAGTTGAGGCGCTGGAGCGACTGGAGGACCTTGTCCATCTGCTTGGAGAGGACGGCCGCGGGGAGGTGCATCATGACCGAGATGCGCAGTCCCGTCCCCACGTTGGTGGGGCACGCCGTCAGGTACCCGAACCTCGGATGGAAGGCGAAGTTGAGCTGTCCCTCGAGGGACGTGTCCATCCCGTCGATCTCCTCGAACGCCTCGTCGAGCTGGAGGCCCGAGCGGATCACCTGCAGGCGCAGGTGGTCCTCCTCGTTCACCATGATCGAGATCGCCTCGCCGCCGCCGACCGCCACGCCGCGCTCGCCCTCGGCCTGGGCGTGTTCCTTGCTGATCAGGTGACGCTCGACGAGCAGGGACCGCTCGATCGGCGTGATCTCCCGCAGGGACCAGTAGGTGAGCTTTTGCGGGAGCTTCGACTCCTCCAGGCGCGGACGGATGAACTTCTCGATCTCCGTGCGCACCTGCGGCGACGCCACCGTGAGGAACGGGAAGCGGTGGAGGTTCCGCGCCAGGCGGACGCGGCTGGAAATGACGACGTCGCTCTCCGGCCCCGTGCCCTTGAGCCACTCTCCGGACTGGCCCAGGAGTTCTTCTACTTTCATGGGAGATCAGGAGATGAGAGAAGATGGGAAGAAGCGGCCCGGCGAATTCATCACCCTAACTCCGAGCATCTCCGGATCTCCTCACGGGCTCAGCTCGGTCTCCAGCGTCCGGATCCGGTCCCGGATCTGCGCCGCCTTCTCGAAGTCCTCGCTCTTCACGACCGAGTCGAGGTCGCGCTTGAGCCGGATGAGCTCGTTCTCCATGCGGATCTGGGTGTCCGCCGTCTGAGGGGTCTTCCCCGCGTGGGTCGTGGAGCCGTGGATCTTCTCGAGCAGCCGGATGAGCTCGGTGCGGAAGACCTCGTAGTCATGCGCGCAGCCGAGGCGCGCCTTGCTCTTGAACTCGGCGTAGGTGATCCCGCACTCCGGGCAACGGAGCTGGGCGGCCTTCGAAGAGGAAGAGGGCCCCGGCGCGGGCTTCACGTCGAGCAGGCTGCCCAGGATGTCGCTGATCGAGAAATTGAACTTGAGGTTCACGCCCGACTGCCGCGCGCACTCCTCGCAGAGGTGCGCCTCCCGCATGACGCCGTTCTCGTTGGCCGTCAGGTGGTAGGTGGCGTGGTTCTTCTTGCACTTCTCGCAGTTCATATGCGGATAGTTTAACGCCTCTTGGATCGCTTTTCATCGCGATTCGGCGCGGGAGGCCCGCCGTTGCCCCGATCCAGTCCGTCCACGATCTTCTTCTCCCAACGGTGCAGTTCCGCCACGCTCCCGAGCGTCGCCTTCCGACGGATCTCCTCCCGCAGCCGGTTCTCGTGCTCGAGGACGTCCATCGCGCGGTTGGCCACCTCCACCGCCTTGGCGGCCGGGATCCGCACCACGCCCGACTCGTCGGCCACGATCCAGTCGCCGGGCGCGATCGCCACGCCGCCGATCCGGATCGCCACGTTGATCTCGCCGAATCCCTTGGGCTCCCCCGCGGTCGGCGTCACGAGCCGGGCCGCGGCCGGGAAGCCGATCGTGCGGATCGTGTCGATGTCGCGGATCGCGCCCTCGATCACGACCCCCGCGATCTTCCGCTGCATGCAGGACTCGCTCGCCAGCTCGCCCCAGATGGCGGGCCCCAGGCCGAGCGCGTCGACGATGATGACGTCGCCCGGCTTCGCCACGTCGATCGCCTCGACCGGCTTGGCCCAGTCGCCCGGATAGGTGCGCACCGTGACGGCGGGACCCACGATCTTCTTCCCTGGCGTCTGGAGCATGATGCCCGGGAGATCCCCCGAGCGGTGCATCGCGTCGGAGATGTTTGGGGTCGAGACCTGCATCAGGATCTTCCGGGTCTCCTCGCCGCTCCCCCCGCGCTTGTAGAGGTCGGTCTTGACCGAGACGCCGTCGCGCATCGCCTTGAGGAGCGTCTTCGTGGCCTTCGCGGCGTCGGCGCTTTTCGAGATCGCGCCGCCGACGATCACGATGTCGGCGCCCGCCTTGACCATGCCGGCGGCGGTCTCGCTGTTGACGCCGCCCGCGACGGCGATCGGGATCGTCACCTTCGGGCGGAGCGCGCGGAGCTCGGCGGTCACGTCGAGGCCGCGCATCTGGTCGTCGATCGGCAGGTGGAGCCCGACGTGGTGGGCGCCCCACTCCTGACACTGCTTCGCCGCCTCGACCAGGCGGTCGCCCTTGAGGCCGAGCAGGTCGACGCAGACGTCGATGCCGTAGTTCTTCCCCGCCTCGATGCACTCGAGGACGGTGGAGTCGCTCCCGGTGATGCAGACGGTCGCGCAGTTCGCGCCCGCCTTGGCGGCCGCCTCGAACTCGGTGCGACCGGCATCGAGCGTCTTCGTGTCGGCGATGAGGTAGGCCTTGGGGAATTCGCGGCGCAGCGCGCGGATCGCCTCGAGCCCCTCGCTCTTCAGGAGCGGCGTGCCCGCCTCGATCCAGGTCGCGCCGCCCTTCCACGCCTCGCGGGCGACGCCCAGGGCGCGGGAGAGCTCGAGGAAATCGAGGGCCACCTGGAGGACGGGTTCCATGGCGGGACATCTTAGCACCGCCCCGCCCCGTCGACAATGCGCGGGCGTTAGATTAGGAGACGCGAATGCCGGAGGACCCATGAACCGTCGCGAATTCCTGAGTTCGGCAGGGGCACTGGCGGCCTTGCCGGCCCTCCCCGCTTCCCGCGCCGAGGCGCGGCAGGACGTCCCGAAGTTCAAGCTGGGCACGATCAGCTACAACATCGCGGCCGACTGGGACCTGGCCACGCTGCTCAAGGCGTGCAAGGCGACCGGGTTCGAGACGCTCGAGCTCCGGACGACCCATGCCCACAAGGTGGAGCCCGCCCTCACGACCGAGCAGCGCCGCGACGTGAGGAAGCAGATCGAGGATTCCGGGATCCAGCTCTGGGGCTTCGGCTCCGTCTGCGAATTCCACGCGCCCGACCCCGCGGTGGTGAGGAAACAGGTGGAGGACTGCCGCGCGTTCTGCAAGCTCGCCCAGGACCTGGGCGCCAAGGGGGTCAAGGTGCGCCCGAACGGCCTCCCGAAGGGGGTCGAGCCGGCAAAGACCCTCGAACAGATCGGAAAGGCGCTCGCCGAGTGCGGCGCGATCGCGGCCGATCACGGCGTCGAGATCTGGTCGAGGTCCACGGGGGCGGGATCTCGCTGCCCGCGGGGACGGCCGAGCTCCTCTGGTTCACGACCTGGCAGGCGGCCGCGTCGACCGTGCTCACGCTCGCGGCGGGCCTGCCCCTCGCGTGGACGATGGGGCGATTCCGGTTCCGCGGCCGCTCGCTCGTGCGCGCCCTCGTGCTGGTGCCCTTCGTGCTACCGACCGTCGTCGTCGCAACGGCATTTCTGGAGCTGCTCCCGGCCGGATACGAACGAGGTATCTGGGCTATTCTCGCCGCCCACGTCTTCTTCAACGTCGCCGTCGTGACGCGGAGTGTCGGA
>CAZSCC010000407.1:0-3300 GCA_964604905.1 uncultured Planctomycetales bacterium | reverse complement strand
CCCCGCTCAGGCCGCCGGAGCCGCGAGAGGAAGGGCTGGCCGTGCCGCCCTTCCGGCCGTCACCGGTCACGGAGGCATACAACAAGCTCACGACCAAGGCGCCGAAATACCCCTCGATCGTGCCGGGCGAGCCGGCGGTGGCCGACGGGGACCTCCCGCTCCAGGCGTTCCTCGACGAGCTCAAGAAGATCGAGGAGCCTCAGGTGGCCAAGCCGGTGGACAAGCGGGGCGAGCGGGAGCGGGAGTTCTTCACGCTCTACGCGAAGAGCTCGGCGGACGGGAAGCCGCGCCTGGGGCAGCTGCTCCACGAGGACACGAACGTCGTCATCATCATCAACAAGGACACCAAGCAGCGCGAGACCTACAAGCGGGACAACGTCGTCAAGGTCGAGTACAACCGGACGAACGAGGAGCAGTACCGGCTCGACTCGCAGAAGATCCAGGCCGGCCCCAGGGAGGTCGACGAGCGGGTCAAGCTGGCGCGAAAGCTGACGGGGCTGGGGATGGTCAAGGAGGCGAAGGACGAGCTCGCCGCCGCGATCAAGGCGAAGCGCGACCACGCGGAGGCGATCGGGATCCTCGCGGGGCTGCTCTACGACGGAGCCGATTTCGACGGGGCGATCGCGGTCTGCGAGGCGGGGCTGCACGCGGGCGCGCCGGCGGGCGAGCTCTACTACGAGATCGGCCGGAGTCTTCGCGCGCTTGCCTTCCATGAGGGGGCGATCGCCGCGTTCGGTCGCGCGGTGGAGAGCGCTCCGCGCCACCAGGGGGCGAAGCTCGGGCTGGCCAGGACGCTCCTCGAGGCCGGGCTGCACCCGCAGGCGTTGGCCGCGGCGAACGACTTCTTCGCGAAACAGGCCTCCGCTCCCGACACGACCCCGGCCCACAAGGCGGAGGCGTTCCTGGTGCGCGGGCTGGCGGCGCTGCGGGGGGGAGACCTCGGGGCGGCGAGGAACGACCTGGAGAAGGTCGAGCCGAAGGACGGGGAGACGCTCAACGCGCTTGGCGTGGCGCTCCTGCTCGAAGGGGCGACCAAGGAGGCGGGGGCGAAGTTCGTCGAGGCGCTCAAGGCCAACCAGTACGCGATCGAGGCGTGGACCAACCTCGGGACGTTGCTCCTCCTCGGCGGCAAGGCGGCGGAGGCCGAGGCGATTTTCAAGAAGGCGGCGGACCGCGACCCGGTGTCGGTGGAGCCGGTGCTGGGACAGGCTCTGGCGGCGCTCGTTCTGGGAAAGAAGGAGGGGGGCGCGCTGGTGGACCGCGCGGTGCAGATGGACGGGAAGCACGCTTCGGCGCGACTCGCGCTCGGGTTCCTGAAGTTGCGGGAGGGCGCGGACGACGAGGCATTGGCGCAGTTCACGGCGGCGCTCAGGGCCGACACGGCGTACCTGCCGGCGTACACCGGGGCGGCCACGGCGTACCTGCGGACCGCGCGGAAGGCGGCGGCGGAAGCCGTCGCGGTTGCGGTCAAGGACGAGTCGCGCGCGACGGCGCTGCATCGGCTGGCGCAGGAGCGGCGCGTCAACGCGGAGACGCTGCTCCGGCAGGTGCGCGATTTCGACACCACGCGGGCTTCCTCGTGGACGGCGCTCGGGTGCGCGTACGCGTCGATGGGTCGTCCGGACGAGGCGCGGACGGCGCTCCGGGCCGCCGCGATGAACCTTCAGGGCAGGAGCGATCCCCTGATCGGCTACGCGCTCGGGTACGTGGAGTACTACTACGCGCCCCTCGAGAACCCGGCGGCGCGCCTCGAGTCCGCCGAGCGCGAGTTCGCGCAGGCGGTCAAGCTGAAGGGACAGGTCAGCGACGCGGCGTCGGTCCGGATCATCGCCGAGTGCGAGAAGGCGGTGGAGGAGATCGAGACGTGGCGGGTGACGTCGCTCCGGTTCGACGACCGGTTCGATCGCGAGAGCGCGAAGAACCTGGGGGCGAACTGGCTGGAGTCGGAGGACAAGTACGGGATCCAGGTCTCGCTCGAGAACGTGAAGGAACGCGGGGGCCGCGCGAAGTTCTCCGGGAAGCAGGCGATCGCCGACTACGGCCTGACAACGATGGGACGCGAGGTGCCGGGGGAGGATTTCTACGCGTTCGAGGCGACGCTCTACGCCGAGCGCGTGGACAAGACGGAATACGGTGTGTCCGTCTACTACGCCCGGCAGGGGGAGGCGTGGATCGGCTTCCACGTCGGTCTCGACACGCTGGGCAAGGTGCGCTTCAATGTGAACGCCGCCGATCCTCGGGACTTGGATCGCCGGGAGATGCAGACCGGCGGATGGATGGAGGTGCGGACGCCGCTGCCTAATCCCAAGGAGATCACGGTGCGGGTCTCGCGCGGGGAGAAGAACCGGCTGCCGACGTTCACGATCTCGTACTGGGACGGGGTCAAGGGGGAGTGGATCGTCGCCCAGAAGGACGTGACAGTGAACCTGGCGAACGCGAAGGGGAACTGGAAGGTGGGCGTATTCTGCCGTCCGCAGATCGGAGCGGACGTTTCCTTTACGGTGGACAACGTGCGGGTGTACGAGAGGGCGCGGAGATGACGAAACGCGCGCGCGAGGGCTTCACGCTGATCGAATTGCTGGTCGTGATCTGCATCATCGGGATCCTGACGGGCCTTGTGACGGTTGCGGTGGTGGGGATGCTGAAGACCTCCAGGGTGAACTCGACGCAACTCTTCCTGCAGCAGCTCGACGGGGCGCTGACGGCCTACGAGAACCGGTGGGGGGACTACCCGCCGTCGACGATCGACGACCTGGGCGGCCGCGCGCCGAACGACGTCAACAACGGGATCGAGTCGCTCGTGGCGTGCCTGTCGTCGTCCCGCAAGGGCTCGGTGCTTTTCCAGCCGAAGGAGGAGCACATCACGAACGTCGACGGGGACCGTGCGGATCGGAACGTCACGCAGTGGTATTTCGGGGACAACGATCTGCGGGAGTTTCAGGACTACTTTCAGTGCACGGTCGCGTACCTGAGCGGAAAGGACTTCGCCCGGCCGAAGGCGGGAACGTTGAAGGTGCGCGTGTCGAAGGGCTCGGAGGACGTCGAGGTGAAGGCCGAACAGAGCCCCGCGACGAAGACCTACGTCAATGCCGGGAGGTACCAGCTGCGGGCGGCGGGTCCGGACGGAAAGTTCGGGACACAGGACGACATTCGTCCTTAGGGGCCCGCCATGGCTCAGCTGCGCCGCCGTCGCGCGGGCATGACGCTCCTCGAGATCCTCACGGTCATCATCATCTTCTCGATGCTGCTGGCGTTCTCGGTGATGTTCTTCCGGAACGCGAACCGGGACCTCGGGGTGAA
>CAZSCC010000406.1:0-18770 GCA_964604905.1 uncultured Planctomycetales bacterium | reverse complement strand
AGCAGCGCCGCGGCGGCGAGTCTCATGAGGATCCCTCCGAGCAGTCCATGCCCATCCCATCCCTTGATCGGCCGCAGAGTCTCGGAGGCACGGAGAAGATCATTTTCTTGAATGCCCTATTCGAAGCCGAAGGACGGAGGTTCCTGCGAAGGAACGTCTGCTCTGCGTCTCTGTGGCTCTGCGGTCAATTATGGTCTTGCCGGTACCTTCATTCCCCCAAGCAGACCACCCGACCGTCCTGCAGGCTGACCAGGATCCGGCCGTCCTTGTCCACGGCGAGCCCCCAGCCCGACGGGGCCGCGGGGAGCGCCTGTTTCCATAGGACCTTCCCGTCGGCCAGCGAGACCGCGGCCAGGCCGCCGGTCGTCTTCACTTCGGATCCCTTGCCCTCGCGGTCCACGCCCGCGACGAGGACCCCGTCCATCGTGACGACGACCGCGTTCGTCTCGAGGAACGGTTTGGCCGTCCAGACGAACTTCGGCCGTCCCTGCGCGTCCCGGCTCTCGGCCAGGCCCAGCTGCGGCTCGGTGACCGCCAGGAAGCCGCCGGTCACCGGGAAGCCCGCGAAGGCGATGTAGTGCGAGTCCTCCGGGCGCCAGTAGAGGCCCACGCCGCTCGTCTGGACGCGGCCATCGAGGACGTAGAGGTCCTTCCCGCGGGCGCCGCCGGTGCGGGTGAACGTGCCGTCCTTGAGGTCGTAGCGCGCCGCGGGCACGAGGCTGCCGCCCGCCATCCAGAGCGCGCCGTCGTGGAGGAGCAGATGGCCCTGCACGCCGGCCCCGCTCTTCTCGCCTTCCAGGTGGCCCGACGAGTGATTCTGCCAGCGGATCTTCCCCGTCGCCGCGTCGAGCGCGTAGACGTGCGTGCCGTCGAAGTTGGCGTTCCCGGCGGCGGCGTACGCCGTGCCGTCCGCCACGAGCACGCCGCTTCCCACGGGCCAGGTCGAGGAGAGCGAGCCGTAGAGCGGGACCTTGCGTTCGGCGGGCGCGGCGCGGAACCGCCAGAGGAGCTTGCCGCTCGAGGCCTCGAAGCAGTAGACCCATCCGTCGCCGCTGCCGACAAAGGCGCGACCGTCCGCGATCGAAGGCGGATACTTCACTTCGCCGCCCGTGTAGGCCTTCCACGCCTCCTTGCCGGTGGCAGCGTCGATCGCCCGCACCGTTCCGTCCGCGCCGGCCGCGAAGACGAGACCGCCGGCCGCGACGGGAGCGGTGGCGGTCGAGGGCGAGCGGGGCGCGGACTCCCACTTCACCGCGACTTTCGCGTGGACCGCCCTCGCGATCCGCGTGCTCCGGGCGTTGTCCCTGCGGAACGCGGGCCAGTCGTCGGGCGAGGCGGCGAACGCCGCGGGCGCGACGGCGGGGCCTTCCAGGCGGTCGCTCTCCTTCGCCTCCGCCGCGTAGTTGAACGTGCCCCCCGACGCGAGGGCGATGACGCCGATCTGCGCGCCGTCGCAGCGGCACATCCAGGGGCCCCAGTAGAACTGCCCGTTCGCCACGACGACGCCGTCGTGGCAGGCCGGCCGCATGGGGGAGATCATCCCCATGTTGGGCTGCGTGCTGCTGATGTCGAAGGCCGCGGTGCTCCCGCCCTTGCCGCCCCGCGTGAAGATGTACTGGGCCGAACCGGTCGCGCGCGTGCAGCGGTCGCGGCTCTGGAAGCGGGCGAGGATCTCGCCGGTGGTCGGGTGGAGCTTGAAGCTCGACTGCACCGAGTTGGTGCTCCCCTCGCCCAGCGCGTAGACGACGTCGTCCCGCAGGATGAGCTGGCTGTTCCCGCCGGGCATCTCCCAAAGGAGCTTCCCGTCCGTCGCGGAGACCGCGGCGATCTTCGTCCGCTGCGGGCCGGCGAAGTAGATCGCCTTCTCGGTCGCCTTCGCGTACGAGCTCGCCGCGTATCCCTTCATCCAGTGCTGCGCGGCGTCGTGCTCGCCGATCGCGGCGAGCGCCTTCTCGTCGGCGCTCTTCCACTGCACTTTTCCGGTGGCGGGATCGAGGGAGGCCAGGAACTTCTTGTGGCTGTAGACGAAGAGCCGGCCCGCCGCCATGCACATCGCGCGCGAGTCGATCGGATCCTCCTCGCGGTGGCTCCAGAGGATCTTCTTCGTCGCGACGTCGATCGCCAGGACGCTGCGGCCGAAGCCGAAGGGGTAGTCGGGCACCTTCCACCACGGCCAGCCGGCGCCGCGGAAGGGGCCGGTCTTCACCGCCTCGATCGTTTTCTCCTTCTCGCCCACCAGGGCGTAGAGGATCCCCTTCTCGAGCGCCATCCACTTCCAGACCGGGCCGTCGGAGAGGCCGTCGGGAACGACGATCTCGTCCTTCGTCTCGCCGGTCGCCGCGTCGATCCGCTTGCAGGAGACGTCGTCGGCCAGATAGAGGAGGTCGGGCGTGGCGATCAACGTGTTGCGCTGGATCATGAAGCCGGCCGAGAGCTTGCGCTGCCAGAGGGCCGTCCCGTTCCAGGCGCTCATGCAGAGGAGGGTGTCCATGACCTCCCACTGCGGCTGGGCCGACGTGCGGTTGCCCCAGACCTTGAAGATGCGCCCGCCGGACATCACGCTCATCTGGGGCATGGCGGCGTACCACGGGGTGGCCATGAACTGGGTCAGGAACGGGCCGCGCGCCACGGTGTCCTTCGACTGCGGGTTGTTGTCCGGTCCGTGATACGGGTGGGTCCATTCTCCCGCGCCTTCGGGGAACGCCTTGCCGACCTCTTCGGCTCCGTGGAGTCCCTTCCCGCCGGGGCGAAGGACGCGCACGACCTCGGAGCGCGGGACCCGGGCGGGGGCGATCACGGCGTCGGCGAGGTTGTCGGCCAGGGAGATGCGCGCGAGCGCGCCCTGGTCGGCGGTGATCCGCGTTCCGAGGAGGCCGGCGCCCTCGGCCGCGCGCCGGAACACCGCGAGCGGGGCCGCATCCTCGAACTGGACGTAGACATGGAGCTCGCTCGACTTCGCGAGCTCGAGGGGGAGCGTCTCGCGCGCGGGCTGGATCACGGCGACGATCCCGCGCCGCACTCCGATCTTTCTCAGGATCTCCGCGACGTCGTCGGCGGCCTGCGGCGGAGCGCCGGCCAGCAGGATAAGGAATGCGGCGAATCGTCCCATATCGGCCTCCACCCAAGGGTTCTCTCCCTACTAAACGCCGCAGCCGTCCCCGCGCGTAGGATAGGCGGAGGTCTTTCCATGGGATTCCTGTTTTTCATGGCTTTGCTGGCGGCCCAGTCCGCGGAGATCGAGGCGCCGTTCTCGGCGCCAGCCCCCGCGGGCTTCGACGCGTCGAAGGCGTGGAGGCTGGTCCGGGAGGCGGACGGGCGGGAGCGGCCGTTCCAGATCGCCGGCGGGACCGTCGCGTGGCTCGATGCGCCCGGCAAGGGAGCCTATCGACTGGAGCCCGGGGAGCCCGCTGCTTCCGACCGCGTCGAGTGCATCGAGGAGAAAGGGAAGCACCTGACGCTCCGCGCCGGGGGCAAGGACGTCCTCCGCTATGCCGTCGGCGTGGTCGAGCCGCCCGCGGGGGCCGACCCGCTCCACGCCTCCGCCGGCTTCATCCATCCCGTGTGGGCCCCGTCGGGGCGGGTGGTCTCGGACAACTTCCCGCGCGGCCACGAGCACCACCACGGGATCTGGTCGGCCTGGAGGGCGGGCGAGTTCGAGGGGCGGAAGGTCAACGGCTTCGCGCCGCTCGAGAAGCTGGGGAGGATGGAATTCGTCAAGGTGGAGGCGACGTTCTCGGGCCCCGTCTTCGGCGGATTTCGCGCGCGCCAGCGGCTGGTCGATCGGAACGCTCCCGGCGGACCGAAGGCCGCGCTCGAGGAGGCGTGGGAGGTCCGGGTCTACGCGACCGCCGGCGCCTTCGTCTTCGACGTCGACTCGACCCAGACCTGCGCCGGCGCCTCTCCCTTCACGGCCCTCCAATATGCTTATGGAGGGATGGGCTTTCGCGGCTCGGCCGAGTGGCACGGGAAGGACGGCGTGGCGTTCCTGACGAGCGAGGGGAAGACGCGGCTTGACGGGAACGGCGCCCCCGCCCGCTGGGTGGCGATGAACGGCCGGATCGGGGGGAAGGGGGCGGGCATCGGGCTCCTTTGCCATCCCTCGAATTTCCGCGCCCCGCAGCCGACGCGGCTCAATCCCGCGGAGCCCTATTTCTCCTGGGCCCCCGCGGTCAGCGGCGACTTCACGATCGAGCCGGGCAAGCCGCTCGTCTCGCGCTACCGGTTCGTGGTGGCCGACCGGGCGCTCACGGAGATGGAGATGGGAGGACACTGGACGGCGTACGCGGAGCCCTCCAAGGGCGTCGCGCTCCGCGCCCGGTAGAAGTCGAAGCTAGTCCCGGCGGTTCTGGCGGCGCTCCAGCCGACGCTTGGCGGAGGCCAGGCCGGTGAGGAAGAGGAGCGCCCCCACGAGGGTGACGAAGGGCAGGACGTCCGAAGGAGTCATTCCCGCGAGCACTCCTGACTGAACGGGCGGGCGCCGGAAAGGTTCACGGATTCGCGGGACGCTTCGCCTCCGCCGCTTCTTTCCTTTTCTGCGTCGCCTTTTTCTCGTACTGCCACTTGGCGATCGCGAGCGACGTGAGGAAGCAGAAGGCGGCGAGGAGGCCGAAGAGCATCAGCAGCTGGTCGAAAGAGACCTTCTCCATCGCGAGATACTAACGGAGGAAGCGACAAAAGGTTCAGTTCCCCGGGCGTAGGGTAGGGGGAGGACCGATGATGAGACTGATCCCGCTGCTGCTCGTCCTGGTCGGCGTCGCCCGGGCTCAGGAGGCGCCCGACGTCGGTCCCAACCTCCCCGAAGAGCCCATCGCGAAGGAGTTCTCCCTCGAGCGCGGGCGGAGGTTCCTGGAGGACGCGTCGCTCCAGTGGCAGCGCGAGCGCAAGTGCCTGACCTGCCACACCAACTGGGCCTACCTCTCGACCGGCTCGACCCACGCGGCGGGCCGGCCGGCCCACGCGGCGGTCCGGAAGTTCACCGAGGAGCTCGTGAGCGACCGGTGGGAGGCGAAGGGGCCGCGCTGGGACGCGGAGGTGCTGGTCGCGGCGATGGGTCTCGCGGTGAGCGACGCCGAGGGGAGCGGGAAACTCCATCCGCTCACCCGGAAGGCGCTCGACCGCATGTGGACCGTGCAGAAACCCGACGGTGGCTGGAACTGGCTCAAGTGCGGCTGGCCGCCGATGGAATCGGACGACTACTACGGCGCGACGGTGGCGCTCCTGGCGACGGGCCGTGCGCCGGAGAACTACGCCGCGACGCCCGCCGCCCAGGAAGGGGTGAAGAAGGTCCGCGGCTATCTGGCGAAGAACGCCCCGCCGTCGCTCCACCACAAGGGGATGCTCTTCTGGGCGTCCAAGCACGTGGAGGGCCTGATGACGGCGGAGGAGCAGAAGAAGACCGTGGACGACCTGCTCGCCCTCCAGCGGCCCGACGGCGGCTGGGCGGTGACGACGTTCCTCCCGTGGAAGCGGGCGGACGGCCAGGCACCCGACCTGGAGTCGAGCGACGGATACGGCACGGGGTACGTGATCCACCTGGCGCGGCTGGGCGGGATCGCCGCGTCCGACGAGAGGATCGCGAAGGGCGTCCGCTGGCTCAAGACCCACCAGCGCGAGAGCGGCCGGTGGTTCACGCGTTCGCTCAACAAGGATGGGAAGCACTTCCTGACCCACGCGGGGACGGCCTTCGCGCTGCTCGCGCTGCACGCCTGCGGGGAAGCGAAGTAGCGGGAGGAGGACGCCGAGAGGAGTCCCTCCTCAGCGCCCCGGCGAGTTGAGCGTCAGATTCTTCCACTCGCCGTCTCGATAGACGAGACGCCTCGAAGGAACGGTCACCCACTCGCCCGCCTGGTGCCGGCCGAGGACGTAGGTGGTCTCGTTCACGCGGAAGAAGAACTCTTCGCCGCTGGGTTTGTACCAGGTCTCGCCCCGGCCGAGGGACTCGTTCCGCCACACCTCGACCTCGATGCCCCGGTCGACGCCCGGCCCCACGTAGGAGTAGACATTCCCAAGCCTCTCGGCAGGCATGTCGGGTCTTCGGCCCGCCGAAGGCCCTGAGGAATCGAGCGCGGCCATGGCCGTCAGAATCAGCCCAAGGAACATCGGCGCCATCATTTCGCTTGGACGCGAGGAAGGCCCCGAGGGCACGAGAAAAACGGCTCATCCTCACGGGGAGAGGCGCTTCGCGACCTCGTCCGCGACGAAGCGGCGGCCCTTTTCCTTGAGGTGTTCGTTCGGGTAGAGCCGGTCCCGCCAGTCGAACGTCGAGGCGTCGAGCGCATCGCTCAGGTCCAGGAGCGGGACCTGCCGCTCCGCGAGGAGCTCCCGGAGCAGCTTCGTGTGGGAGGCAATCGTCTCCTTGAACTCGGGGCCCACCGACCGCGTCCCGCTCTCGACGTCGACGGGGCTGACGTAGAAGAGCGGCGCGATCCCCGCCTTCCGGCAGGACTCCTCGATGGCCAGCATCGAGCGGATCTTCCGGTGGTCGCGACCGAGCGGGTACAGGTAGTCGAGGACGAACTTGTTCCGGAGCTTCTCCTCCGAGAAGGCCGCGTAGGAGGGATTGTCGAAGTCCCGGATCGTCCCCACCCGCGCATTCCCGCGGAAGACGGGCGTCTCCAGGAACTCCTGCTGCGAGATCGGGTTGAGGCGCAGGAGCTTGAAGCTCGAGAGCGGCCGGCTCCAGGCGCAGGCGAGCAGGTCGCCGTGGCGCAGCCGCAGCTTCTCGAATTCGCCCTGGTACTGCGGCCTCCGATCCCACGCGGGGGAGAACGAGCGGAGATTGATGGGGAAGACGATCCATCGGGGCTTCCGCGGCTGCCGGGCGATGTAGTCCGAGAACTCCTGGAACATGTCGAGGTCGTAGCCGTGGCGGTCGGCCAGGCCGACCGACCCCGGGGGGAGCCGGTCCTGGAGCATCGCGGCGATGTCGCGCTTGTCGGCGTCGGCGCCGTGGAAGGACCCGATCACGCTGTCGCCGAGGTAGAGGACCGGGACGGCGCGGGCGAGGTGTCCGTCCACCGCCTCCCGCGTGCGGAACTTCCGGCGGAACGCGACCTGCCCGACCAGGAACTGGAGTGCGACCAGGACCAGCGCGATGGCCCCCAGTCGGACGCCGAGCTTCTTCACGCGGCCCTCAGAATTGGAAATAGATGAAGGGGATCTCGACCTCCGCGCTCAGGTTGAGGAGGACGAGCGCCGCGGCGACGTAGGCCGTCCAGCGGGCGGCGGCGGGCCAGGTCCGGACGCGCTCCCCGGCGGGCCGGCGGCGCTCCGCGAGGTCGATCCCGAGGAGGGCGACGGCCGCCACGGCGGCGAGGACGAGGTCGGCCTTGAGGAGGCCGGCGTCCAGGAGGGGCTCGAGGCTCGCGCCGCTGAAGAGATGGGAGAAGATGTAGCCCGCGTCGGAGAGCGAGTTCGCCCGGAAGAGGACCCAGCCGGCGAGCACGAGGTGGAACGTGACGGCCGCGCGGACCCACGCGGGGAGGCGGATCCGGCTCCGGAGGCCTTCCGTCGCGACCGAGAGGAGCATCAGGACCCCGTGGTACGCCCCCCAGGCAACGAACGTCCACTTCGCGCCGTGCCAGATGCCGCTCAGGACGAAGGTGGCCAGCAGGTTGAAGTACCAGCGGGGCCGGCCCTTCCGGTTCCCTCCGAGCGGGATGTAGACGTAGTCGCGGAACCAGGTCGACAGCGAGATGTGCCACCGCTTCCAGAACTCGGGGATGGACTTGGAGAAGTAGGGGCGGCGGAAGTTGTCCATCAGGGAGAAGCCGAGGATCCGCGCGGTGCCGATCGCGATCTCCGAGTAGGCGGAGAAGTCGCAGTAGATCTGGACGGCGAACGCGTAGGTCGCGATCACGAGGGGCAGCCCGGAGAACTGCGTGGGATTGTTGTAGACGGGTTCGACCAGGCGGGCGAGGGAGTCGGCGATGACCATCTTCTTGATGAGGCCCCAGAGGACCATCCGGAGTCCGCTCGTCGCGCGCTCGTAGTCGAACGTCTTGGGCTCGGAGAACTGGGGGAGGAGGTGCTGGGAGCGTTCGATCGGCCCGGCGACCAGCTGGGGGAAGAACATGACGTAGAGGAACAGGCGGTCGAAACGCCGTTCCGGGGGGATGCGTCCCAGGTAGACGTCGATGGTGTAGCTCAGCGCCTGGAAGGTGTAGAAGGAGATTCCCACCGGGAGGAGGACCTCGATCGCCGGCGGCGTGAGCCCGACGTCGAAGAGGCCCAGGAAGCCCTTCAGCGCGTCGCAGGCGAACGCGAAGTACTTGAAGAAAAAGAGCAGGCCGAGGTTGGAGACGAGGCTGACGAGGAGGAGCGCCCGTCTCGCGCCCGGCCGAGACGTCCCTCCGAGCGCGCGGGCGACGATGTAGTCCACGCCGGCGGAGAAGAGGATGAGGAGGATGTAGGCGGGCTTCCACCACATGTAGAAGACGCAGCTGGCGACGAGGAGGAGCGGGTTTCGGAGCGGTTGGGGGAGGTTGAAGTAGAGGACGGTGACGGTCGCCAGGAGGACCAGGAACTCGATCGAGCCGAAAGTCATGGGGTTGGGGGAAGATAACACGAAGCCCCGATTCCTGCTAGACTGGGGGGCCGATGAAAAGGCTCGCGCTGATCCTGCTTCTGACCGGGTGCGCCGCCCCCGGCGGGGATGGCGAGCCCGGCTTCCGAAGCCTCTTCGACGGGAAGACGCTCGAGGGCTGGAAGGCCCCCGACCCGAGCTATTTCTCGGTGCAGGACGGGGCGATCACGGGGGAGACCACGAAGGAGCACAATCCGCCGCGGAACCAGTTCATCGTCTGGCAGGGCGGCACGGTCCGCGACTTCGAGCTGCGGTTCCGCTTCCGCATCTTCGGCCCGAAGGCCAACTCGGGGATGCAGTTCCGCAGCGCGGTGAAGGAGCACGGGCTGGTGCACGGCTACCAGGCGGACATCGCGATGACCGGTCCGTATCTCGGGGGGATCTGGGACGAGTACGGCACGCGCAACTCTCTCGCTGCGCGCGGCGAGCGGGTCGAGATCGGCGAAGACGGGAAGCGTGGGGTCCAGAAATTCGCCGACCCGGCCGAGTTGGTCCGGGGGATCGATCTGACGGCCTGGAACGACTACCACATCGTCGCCCGCGGCCCGCAGCTGCAGCTTCGGATCAACGGCAAGGTGACCTGCGAGCTGGTCGACCGCGAGAAGGGCAAAGCGGCCGCCGAAGGCGTGCTCGCCATGCCGATCATCCCGGGCGAGCCGATGAAGGTGCAGTACAAGGACCTCCGGCTCAAGGTCCTTCCGTAGGTCCGACGAGTGGTGACGTTCGCTCCCCTCCTGTTCCTCCTGGCCTTCCAGGATCCCGGGATTCTCGTCGAGAAGCTCCGTTCCGACAGCGTGGAAGACCGCGACGCAGCGATGCTGAAGCTGAAGGAGCTGGGGCGGGCGGCCGCTGCGGAGTTGGAGAAGGCGGCGAAGGACAAGGACGGCGAGGTCGCCGGGCGTGCTAGGTTCCTCCTGCGCATTCTGGAACTCCGCTCGACGCTCTCCGATGCCTTCCGGAAGGAAATGGCGGGGATCGAGGAGCGGCTGGCGTCGGCCGCGCCGCACACGTGGACCGAGGTGCTCCTTGAGGCGGATGCGAAGCGCCGGACGCGCCGCCCCGTGCCGCTCCTCCGGCGCGAGGACCTCGAGCCCCTGGTCGCCGGGGCGATCCGGGGCGCGAGGAGCGATGAGGAGTGGGCGGCCGTCTGCGCCGTCGTGCTGCGGCGGGGATATCCCTCGGCTGCTCCCGCTCTCGTGGAGCGGCTCGCCGAGGAAACGCGGCGATCCGGCGCCGCGGCGACGCTTCGCTCGCTCGGCGCGGACGAGTCCGTCTCTCCTCTCCTGGATCTTCTCGCATCACGGGAGCCCGGGCTTCGGTGCCTGGTGCTGGAGTTGCTGGCGGACTTCAAGATCCCGGCGGTGATCGGGAAGGTCGACGCTCTCCTTGAGGATCCCGATGCCGGGGTTCGCGCCCAGGCGGCGATCTCCCTCTGCCTCCTGGAGGCCCGCGACCAGGCCCCGCGGATCGCGCGCCTGCTGACCGATCAAGAGCCGCGCGTCCGTTCGGGAGCGCTCGCGGCGATCGCCTCGCTCGGGGCGCCGAAGGAGGCGGCCGCCGATGCCGTCCGGCTGCTGTCGGATCCGAGCCCCGACGTGCGCGGGTGGGCCGTCCACGCGCTCGGAGGGCTCGGGGCGCGGGACGCGGCGCCGGAGGTCGCGAAGCGGCTCAAGGACGCGGGTCCCTTCAGGGTGGACGACGTCCGGCGCGACGCGGCGCTGACGCTCATCCAGTTCCGGTCGCGGGAGCACTATCCCGAGCTCCTGGCGTACGCCGCGGGGCGGGACTACAAAGTCCGCGACGAAGTGGTCGGCGCCCTCCGGAAGGCCGGAGCGGGAGAGGGGATTCCGGAACTGGTCCGTCTTTCGCGGGATGGAGACGACACCCTCCGGGAGGGCGCCGTGATCATGCTCGCTTCCCTGGGGGTCCGGGAGGCTGTTCCGGGGCTCGTGTGGTTGCTCGGCCAGAAGCATCCGTCCTTCCGCTCGCAGCCGGCCCAGATGCTGGCGGGCCTGGGGCTGAAGGAGGCCGTGCCCCACCTGCTGCCGCTGATGCGGGATCGGGACGATCTGGTCCGGCATGACGCCGTCCGGGCGTTCCAGAGCGTGGACGCCCCGGAAGCGATCCCGGCCCTGCGCCAGGCGCTCAAGGACCCCCATTCGGGGATTCGCCAGTCCGCGGCGGCCGCGCTCCTCCGGCAGGGAGCGGTCGTGACCGACCCCGAGCTCCTGAAGCTGCTGGAGGACGAGGAGCGCCTGAATCGCGCGTGGATGATCCGGCAGCTCGTGGATAGGGACCGCAAGGAGCAGGTGGCGCTCATCCGGCCGAAACTTGCGGATCCGGAGCACGTCCCGCGAATGGAGGCCCTCCGCGCGATGGTCCGGTGGAAGGTCCGGGAGGCCGTGCCCGAGATCCTCCCGATGCTCGGGGAAGAGGGCCTCTTTCTCCGCTGCGAGGTGCTGGATACGCTGGCCGGGCTGGACGTGCGCGCGGCGATCCCCTCGATCCTCAAATGCCTGGAGGACGAGGAGCCGGTCGTCCAGCGCGTGGCCCTGCGCACGCTCGCGACCCTGGGCGTCCAGGAGGCCGCCCCGGCGGTGAGGAACCTGCTGACGAGGGGGGACTCGCATACCGCCGAGTCGGCGGCGCGCTGGCTGATCCGGATGGGCGAGCCGGACGGACCGTCCGCCCTGTGGAAGACGGAAGGATCCCTGGTGTACCTCAATCAGCGGCGCCGACCGAAGGAGTGGGAGCGCCTGCACCTGAAATCGGCGGCCCTTGACGTGAAGCGGACGCGGAGGGAAAGGATCGAGCAGGCGGCGGCGGTCGCGGGTTTTTCCCTGGACTGGCCCGCGTCCGTATCGCCCGCGGAGCGCGCCTGGCTGTCGGCGAAGCTGCACGTGGGAGCCTCCTCGTTCCCCGAGGGTCTCGGGGACTGGCTCCGGGTCGAGTTCCTCAAGGATCCCGCGCCGTTCGGGTTCGTGGTCGAGGAAGACCGCCTGCGCGTCCTCCGTCGCGGGGACGAATGCGAGTTCTGGGAGCGGTGGTGCGCGGAGCGGAATCTCCTGCCCAAGTAGCCGCTCCCCGCCTACAATCGCTGGATGCTCCGCATAGGCCCGCTGTCCTTCGCCCTCCCCGCCGTGCAGGCGGCGCTCTCGGGCTACTCCGACCGGGCGATGCGCCTCGTCGCGCGCCGGTGGGGGGCGGAACTGGCCATGGCCGAGGTGGTCCTCGACCAGCTGGTCCTGCTGAAGGGAAAGTTGCGCGACCGGATGCTCGAGATCGGGCCGGACGATCACCCGATTGGCGGCCAGCTGATGGGGGCGGAGCCCGAGCAGTTCGGCCGCGCCGCGGCCGAGCTCGTGGCCCACGGCTACGATCTCGTCGACATCAACTTCGGCTGCCCCGTGAAGAAGGTGCTCGGCCGCTGCCGCGGCGGATACCTGCTGACCACGCCTTCCACCGCGCTCGACATCGTGAAGTCGGTGCTCGACCAAGTGGGCGGCCGGCGGCCGGTGACGGTCAAGATGCGGCGCGGCTTCGACGACTCGGCGGAGAGCGAGGGGAACTTCTTCGAGATCCTCGACGGCGCGTTCGATCTGGGCGTCGCCTCGGTGACGGTGCACGGGCGCACCGTGAAGCAGCGCTACGAGGGCCCGTCCAACCGCGAGTTCCTGGCACGCGTCAAGCGTCATGCAGGAACGAGGACGATCCTCGGCAGCGGCGACGTCTTCGTGCCGGAGGACGTGCCGGCGATGATGGCCGCCACGGGGGTGGACGGCGTCTGGATCGCCCGCGGGGCGATCGGGAACCCCTTCATCTTCCGGGAAGTCCGGGCCCTGCTCGAGGGCGGGCCGCTTCCCCCGCCGCCGACGCTCGCCGAGCAGCGGCTCGCAATCGAGGAACATCTGCACCGGACGGCGGAGGTCTACGGAGCGGAGCGGGCGGGCGTGGTGATGCGGAAGGTCTGCATCCGGTACGCGGCGCTCCATCCGAAGGCGGACGACGTGAAGCGGGCCTTCATCGCGGCGCGGACGTCGCGCGATGTGGAAGAAGCCATCGGGCGATGGTACGATCCCGGGACCGACTGGCCTCCCGTGCGGCGCCGCGAGAGAGTCGACGCCGTCGCGGCCGGGGCGATCCAGGAATAGGAGGAGCCGATGATCCGCTTGCTGATGGCCGCCGTCCTGATGGCCGGCGCGACGCCGGTCCAGGAAACGAAGAAGCTGGTGATCGTCGCCGGCAAGCAGAGCCACGGGCCGGGCGACCACGAGTTCCGCGCGGGCTCGCTGCTGCTCAAGAAATGCCTCGAGGGGTTCCTGGGGCTCGAGGTGATCGTCGTCCCGAACGGCTGGCCCGAGGACGCGAAGGTCTTCGACGGCGCGGCGGCGATCGTCTGTTACGCCGACGGCGGGGGCGGCCACCCGTTCCTGCAGGGCGACCGCCTCAAGTTCTTCGGCGAGCTCGCGAAGAAGGGCGTGGGACTCGGCTTCATGCACTACGGCGTCGAGGTTCCGAAGGAGAGGGGCGGCCCCGAGTTCCTCGACTGGGTCGGGGGTTACTACGAGGGCGCCTACTCCTGCAACCCGATGTGGTCGCCCGACTACCAGAAGTTCCCGGACCATCCGGTCGCGCGCGGCGTCAAACCCTTCAGCACCGAGGACGAGTGGTACATGAACATCCGGTTCCGGCCGGAGATGAAGGGGGTCACGCCGCTGCTGGTGGCGAAGCCGAGCGACCAGGTACGGAAGGGGCCCTATGTCTACCCGAAGGGGCCGTACGATCACGTCGTCGCGGCGAGCGGGAGGGACGAGGCGATGATGTGGAGCGTGGAGCGGGCCGACGGCGGCCGCGGCTTCGGCTTCACGGGCGGCCACCGCCACCGCAACTGGGGGAACGACGGCCAGAGGAAGATCGTGCTGAACGCCCTCGTCTGGCTCTGCAAGCTCGAGGTGCCCGCCGAAGGCGTCAAGTCCATCGTCACGCCCGAGGATCTGGCGGCGAACCTTGACCCCAAGAAGAAATGAACGGGAGTCGGCTCTGCGTCTCTGAGCCTCGGCGGCTGACTTTCTAATTTGCCGGCCAGTCGATGTCGGAGGGGAACTCGACGCCGAGCTTCTCCTGGGGCGGGAGCGACAGCCCCGCTTCGCGGACGGCGGGGAGGATGTCCTTCACGTAGTCCTTCATGCACTCGGCCGAGTCGCGCTTTTTGAGCCCGGCCGCGATGGCATACTTGTTCCCCTCGCTGTGGGGACGGCCCATGCAGAGGAGCCCGAGGCGCAGCCAGCGCTCGAACAGCAGCTGCGTCTTCGCGCGGTCGGGCTCCTGGCGGCAGAGCGGGATCGCGATCCGCTCGCCGTGGTTCTGGTGGCCCTCCTCCTGGGAGACGATCTTGCCCACGATCTCGCGGTAAGGCGCCCAGCTGGACTCGTCATACTCCCGCAGCTGCCAGAACCCGCCGCGGTCGTAGAGCCACTGGGCGATGCCGAGCTCGAGGAAGCTTCCGGCCATCGGGATCGGCTTCTGGCGGAGGCGGTCGTTCACCCAGGGCTCGACCGATTCGCCCAGGTGCTTCTTGTACAGATCGGCGACGGCGACGTAGTGCTCCGTCTCCTCCTGCACGTGGCGGGTGATGAACTTGAGCGAGGGGATGTCTTCTACATACTGGAGCCCGTGCCCGAAGAGCTGTACCGCGGAGAGCTCGCGGTAGGCCTGGGACCGCATCATCTGGACGACGGTCTCGCGGTAACGGGCGTCGCAGCTCGAAAGCGTTGAGGAGGTGTCCTGGCTCGCCATGCGGGGTGCATTATGGTTTTCGAAGGGCGGGTCGTCAAGCGTTCGGTGAATCTCGATCTCCTCTGCACGGAAAGTGCCCACTTTTCCGTTATCGTCGTAACCAATTGAGCTTCATATATTTGTGGTGTGGTACTTCCGGAGGGGGGGTTGACAGCCCCGGGAGTTTCTGGCATAATACGGCCTTCAAATTGAAAGCCGGGTGCCCGCCCGGACGAAACCTCCCCCTGAAAAAACGAATGTACGAACCGTTCCATCCCCTGTCGCGTCCCTGGCCGGAACCCGTCGGCTTGCATAACCCGTGCCGGCGTGATACCCTCGGGCCCCCATGAGCCTGCGATTCGCGAGCCTCCTCGACGGCGCCCAGGGGGCCCACTCCGCGGTGGGCGCGGCGGCGGAGGAGATCGTCCTGAGCCTCCTCTACCAGGTGATCGTCATCCTGCTGATGACCCGGCTGGTCACCTGGATCGTCCGCCGGCTGGGCCAGACCGACGTCTCGGGGGAGATCCTGGCGGGACTCCTCCTGGGTCCGAGCCTCCTGCAGTCGAGCCTCTTCGGCCCGGGGGTGCAGGGGTTCATGCACGAGCTCTTCTCGCCATCGACGTCCGTCATCTTCACGGGCATGGCGCAGGTGGGGCTGATCCTGCTCATGTTCCAGATCGGGCTGGAGTTCGAATTCAAGGCCCACCTCGGGGCGGATCGGAAGCCGATCATCGTGATCAGCCTCGTCGGGCTCGCCCTCCCCTTCCTGATGGGATACCTGTCGGCGCCCTGGTTCCATGCCCGGCTGGCCCCCGCGGTGCCGCTCTTCGGATTCCAGCTCTTCTTCGCGGTCGCGATGTCGATCACGGCCATCCCGATCCTGGGGCGCATCTTCATGGAGCTCGGGCTCTCCCACACCCGGACGGCCGCCCTGACGATTGGCGCCGCGGCGGTCGACGACGTCTCGGGCTGGCTGATCCTGGGCGCCATCTCCCTCCTCGTGAAGGGGGCGTTTTCCTGGGGATGGGCGCTCCCGAGGGTCGTGGGACTCGCGGCCTATCTGGCGATCGTCTTCCTGATCCTCCGTAAACCCCTCCAGCGGGCGCTGGCGGCCCACATGGAGCGGTCGGGCGGGTTGCGCATCACCGTGGTCCCGTGGGTCCTCCTCCTCCTCTTCGTCTCCGCGGCGGTCACGAGCAAGCTCGGGGTCTTCGCGATCATCGGCGGATTCGTGGTCGGGGTGGCGCTCCACGACGACCGCCGCTTCGTCGAGGAGTGGAAGCGTCGGGTGGGTCCGCTGGTGCAGGCCTTCTTTCTGCCGCTCTTCTTCGCCTACACGGGGCTCCGGACCGACGTGGGGACGATCCAGGGCTGGAGCGGCTTCGGGATGCTGATGCTGGTGCTGGCCGTGGCGTTCGTGAGCAAGTTCGGGGGGGCGTACGCCGCCGCGCGGCTGGTGGGCGAGAACAACCGGAGCGCCCTCACCATCGGGGTCTGCATGAACACCCGGGCGCTCATGGAGCTGATCGTGCTCAACATCGGCAAGGACCTGGGCCTGCTTCCGACCAACATCTTCTCGATGCTGGTGATCATGGCGATCGTGAGCACCTTCATGGCCACGCCGCTCATCCGCTGGCTGATGAAGGGGGAGCGGCGGTCGGGACCGGCCTCCGGGGAGCCCGTGCCGGCGGTCGCAGGCGAGGGGGTCAGGGCGCCGGGGCCTTAGAGGGGACCGCCGGCTCCCCGGGCTCGGCGGGCATCGAGATCGGCCCGGGCATCCCCGTCTTCATCGGTCGCGGCCGGGCGATGTAGCTCCAGGCGTTCGCCGCCTCCGCCCGCGCCCAATAATAGAGGCCCTTCAGGAACATCCGCGCGGTCGTCCAGCCCAGGGAGAATCCCAGCTGCCGGGGGCGTCGGCCCGCGTTGTGGTTCCCGTAGATCCCGAGCTTCCATTTCCGCTCCGCGATCGAGACCAGCCGCCGCCGGTGGATGCCGATGAACGGGAGCGCCCGCGTCGCGCCCTTCGGGTAGAAGGGCGGGATCAGCATGAAGCGGTGCGACCAGCGGTAGAGCGGGATCACGCTGAAGAAGTAGTAGAGCGCCGTGTCCAGGAGCATCGACGCGGTCATCGTGTCGAAGTCGCCCATGAGCGCGTACTTGTCGCGGTAGATCGCCTCGAAGAAATAGCGGAAGTAGCGGGCGTATCCCTCGTTGTGGGAGGCCAGGAGCGCCGCGAATTCCTCCGGCGGGTCCTGCCGGACCCTCCGGATCAGCTCCAGCGTCCAGGAGACCGAGAAGGCGAGCTGGTCGATCCCCGGGCTGTAGAACGGGTCGAGGAACCCCGCCGCGTCGCCCGCGAGCGACCACCCGCGCCCGGCCGCGCGGTCGACGAGGTAGGGGAGCTGGGCATACAGGCGGAGGTCGCCTTCCACGGGGCGCGCGTCCGCCGCCAGTTGGCGGGAGAGCGGATTCCCTTCGACGAACCAGCGCAGCCTCTCCTCGGGGCTCTTCCCCTGCGGCGTCACCCGCCGCGTGTCCCACACCGCCCCGATGCTCATCTCCCCGCCCTGGAGGGGGATGAACCAGATCCAGTATCCGTAACCGGTGAAGTGGTTGGTGGAGAGCCGTCGCGCCGCGACCACCGCGCGGCAGAAGGGGTCGGCGGGGTCGTGCCCCGAGACTTCCGTGCCGTCGATGTCCTTCACCCCGTGGTACCGGGCCCAGATCGCCGAGGTCGGGTGCTCGTCGAGGGGGCGGAG
Source organism: uncultured Planctomycetales bacterium (assembly GCA_964604905.1). GTDB lineage: Bacteria > Planctomycetota > MHYJ01 > MHYJ01 > JACPRB01 > JACQFK01. Next base: position 1,652 of record CAZSCC010000406.1, on the reverse strand, counting down.
CCAGCCCCGCTTGCGCGCGATCACCGCCGCGCGGCCGGTGGCGTCGACGATCCATCCCGCACGGAGCTCGACCGTCTTCCCGTCGCGCTCGACCGTGACCGTTCCGTCCGACTCGCCGGTCTCCTCGGGGAGCTGGACCTCGGTGACCTTGGCGGGCCGCCAGAGTTCGGCCCCTTCGCCCACCGCGAGGGCGAGGACGTGCTCGTCGAGCTTCTGGCGGTCGAGCTGGAACGCGGGGAGGCGCGACTGCTGCCCCGAGCCCGACTCGCTCGCCTCCTGGAGCCTCGTGACCTTCCCGTTGTGGAACCAGAAGCGGAGGCCGTGCTTCGGCAGCTGCCTTTCCGACAGGAACCCGGTGAGCTTCAGGACGCGGGTGAGGAAGTAGGCGGAGACCTCGACGGTCGATTCGCCGACCTTCCAGTCGAACTGCGGGTTCCGCTCGACGATGAGGACGCGAAGCTCGGGATGGCGCCTCCGGAGCAGGAGGGCCGCCGACGCCCCGGCGAGGGCGCCTCCCAGGACCACCACGTCGTATCTCTCGCCGCTCATGGAGGAGCGAGGATAGTCGGAGCGGCGCAAATCCGCCAGTCGGATTTACGCCGCCGGGGTGGCGCAAAACAGCCAGGCAGGTTTACGCCACCGGAGTGGCGCAAACCTGCGAGGCGGTTTTACGCCAGCGGAGTGGGGTAAACCTGCGGGGTCATCCCAGGTCGGTAATCCGGGCGTCGAGGGCGCGGAGCTCCTCGACGGCGGCCTCCTGGCCCGCGGGGAGGGTGCCCTTCTCGACCGCCAGGCGGCCCAGCTTGATCAGGGCGCGCTTGTATCTCGACTCGGCGGTCTTGACCGCCGTCTTCGCGGCGACCGCCCCCGTGCCGGCGCCCCCCTCCGACTTCTTCTTCGCCGCGTCGAAGCCTTCGCGGGCCTTGCGGGCCGAGTCGGCCTCCGGTCCGGCGGACCCCGCGACGAGGGCCGCTTCGGCGATCCGGGAGAGCAGCTCGTCCCTCTTCTCCAAGGCCAGGGCCTTCTCCTTCGCCCGCTTGCCGCTCACGTCGCGGAAGAGGCGGCGCAGCTTGTCGCCGATCGCGGCCATGATCTTCTTGAACCGGCCGCCCTCCTTCGGCAGTTCCTCGGAGGAGGGGGCGGCGGCGGGGGCCGGGGGCGCCTCTGCGGCCGGCACGGAGGCGTCGGGGACGCCGGTCCGCAGGACGTTCTGCTCGACCAGGAGGGCGTTGACCTTCTCCGGCGTGAGGCTGCCCATGTCGAGGAGGATCTCGCCGAGCATCGGCGCCGTCCCCTCGCTGGTCGAATCGCGCTGCGTGTCGAGCGCGAAGTCGATGTCGGTCTCGCTGGCGAAGCCGTTCTTCACAGCCAGCGCGCCGAAACGAAGATCCGTCTGGGTACCCATGCGGTCCTCCCCTGAAAACTAACCCGGCTCGCCCGCATGGCCCGCCTTGGGGTCCATTATAGACAACGCGGCGCACCGTGACAATTCTCTTCCGGGTTGTGGCGTCGGAGCCGGGCTGCTAGACTGGTCTCCCCATGTCCGACGAGGTCCGCTCCGCCCGACGCGATCTGAGCGCCCTGCGCATCCAGCGGGAGGAGGGCGGCCCCTCGCCCCGGAAGCCCCTGGTCGCCGGGATCGCCCTCCTCGT